>CAXSEA010000033.1:0-16155 GCA_964235675.1 uncultured Armatimonadales bacterium
GGCTGTCGGCTTTATTTTGCTGGGGCGTCCGGCGTCAGGCGGCGCTTTCGCGGCGGACGCGGTCAAGCTGGTGTCGATTATCTCGTCGCAAGCCGGCGCGGTGCTGCGAGGCGCGGCCTTGTACGAGCAATCCGTGGACGAGCGCGTTCTAGAGCTCTCCGCACTCTACGAGCTGTCCAAAAAGGTGCGCGGCGCTCGCTCCCTCACCGGCGCGCTGGAAGGCATTCTGGATATTGTCGCGTCGGTGATCTGGTGCGACATGTCCGAGATTTTCACCGTGGACGCCGAGCGCGGCGTGCTGGTCCGGGCGGTGACGCGCGGCGATGTGGAGCCGTGCGAGCCGCTACGCTTCGACGAGAAAAGCATCCCGAGCTGGGTGCTCAACGAGCGCAAGGCGCTGCTGATCGCCGATATTGCCGCTGACAAGAACTTCGTGGATTATGTTCCGAGCGGAACCAGCGGCAAGTCGCTGATGGCGATTCCCGTCATTCTAGGCGACGAGGTCTTCGCCGTGCTTCAAGTGCAGGCGGCGGTTTCCGGCTTGTACAACGAAGACAACGTCAAGATGCTATCCCTGATCGCCGCGCAGGCGGCGGCGCTGTTTACGGATATGGAAAGCCTGCGCGAGCTGACCAGCTACACCGACAATATCCTCCGCTCAATCGGCGCGGCTGTAGTGACCTTGGACGCGCACGGCAATGTGGTGACTTTCAACCAAGCCGCCGAGCGAATTCTGCGCCTGCCGCAAAATGTAATCGTCGGCGCGCCGCTCGACAATCTATTGGCGCGCTTGGACAGCGACCGAACCGATAGCGACGACGTGCATAAGATGGTGGCGCGGGCGGTCGAGACCGGGCAGATTATCCAGTGCCATCGTTTGCAGCTCTACACCACGGACGGCGCGCGCGCGGCCGACCCGGTGATCGTCAACGGCAGCGCCTCGCAGCTGCTCAGTGAGCGCGGCGAGTATCTGGGCGTGGTCATGGTGTTCGAGGACATCACCAAAGAAGACGAGATGGAGCAGGAGCTGGACCGGATCAGCCGCTTGGCCGAGATCGGGCAACTGGCCGCTGGAATCGCCCACGAGCTGCGCAACCCGCTCGCCTCAATCAAGGGCGCGGCCCAGGTGCTGTTGGGCGACCTGACGCCAGAGTTGGTGGAGCGTCACGGCGAATTTTTGGATATCATCGTTAGCGAAGTGGACGGGTTAAACGCGGTGACGTCTGAGTTCCTGGAATTCTCGCGTCCCGCGCCGCTTACCCTTAAGACGACTGACCTGAACGCTCTGCTGACGCGTCGGGTCAGCTTCATGGCCGCCGAGTTCGCGGCGATGGACGTGATCGTGGAGCGGCAGCTCGATCCAGCTCTCCCGCTGGTGCAGGCCGATGCCGCCCAGCTGGAGCGGGTGTTCGTCAACATCATCTTGAACGCCGCGCAGGCGATGACCGACGGCGGCGTCCTGACGATCACGACCGAGCAAGTCACCCCGACCGCGGTGGAGATACGCTTCACCGATACTGGCCACGGCATCGCCGCAAGCAAGCTGAAAAAAATATTTACGCCGTTTTTTACCACCAAGACTAAAGGAACCGGCCTCGGTCTGCCGATAGTTCAAAAGATCATCGACGCGCACGGCGGTCATTTGCGGGTGGACAGTGAGATTGAGGTCGGCACGACGTTTACGGTCTACCTGCCGATCAGCAATCCCTATTTCGAGCGGTTCCGCGTGCAGGATTTTCAAAGCCCGGAGATTACCGAGCAGCGCCGGGAAGCCGCGATGCACCTGCCGATCCGGGCGCTTATCGGCGCGGGCGACGGCATGCCGGAGCTAGGATCAGGAACCGAGATCGACGAGCTGGAAAAGCTGCTCTCCAATCACGCCGAAATCGACAAGCCGTCGACAGCCAAGCCGAGACAATCCCCGCAAAAACGAAAATAAGCATTCTAGCGAGATTTTCGCTAATATGACGAAAATCTCGCAACATATCACCGCCTCGACATATCCAAGCAGTATTGATATGCCCCCACAACCGAAACGCACTACACCGCTCCCCGGCGAGAACAAGCATCTACTGATCGCCGACGACGAACCCAATATCCGCCGCGTCCTGCAGGCAGTCTTTACAAAAGAAGGCTACACGGTCCACGTGGCGGAAAACGGAAGAAAAGCCACCGAGATCGCCAAGACGGAGCCGATTGACGTCTTAATCACCGACTTGATTATGCCGGACATGAACGGCATCGATCTGGTGAAAAAAGTCCACGAGATGCGCCCGAGCACCGTCGTAGTCATGGTTACCGCGTACGGCACCATCAAAACGGCTGTGGACGCTATCCGGTTCGGGGCCGCTGACTATATCACCAAGCCGTTCGATGTGGAAGAGATTCGTGCCGTAGTCGCGCGCGCCATCTCCCGCGCCGCCGAACAGGTCGAAGCGGAAGGCCAAGCAGCGCCGGTTCTCACGGCAGCGTCTTCCACGGGGGGACACTCTGCCCAGCTGAACGGCAGCGAGGCGGAAACACCGCCGTTGAAACCTGCTTCCAAGCCAAACAACGCTCCGGGAACGCTCGCGCGCGGCGACGGTCAGCTGATCCAGGGCGAGAGCTCGGCGATGCACGAGGTGTTCCAACTGGTGCGACGCGCGGCGGCATCCCGCGCCACGGTCTTGATTCGCGGCGAAAGCGGCACCGGCAAGGAGCTGGTGGCGCGCGCTCTGCATCAGTACTCCGACCGGGCGAGCGGCCCGTTTATCGCCGTCTCCTGCGCCGCTTTGCCGGAGACGCTGCTGGAATCGGAGCTGTTCGGCTACGAGAAAAACGCCTTCACCGGCGCGACCGCCTCAAAGCCCGGCCGGTTCGAGCTGGCGGATAAGGGCACGCTCTTTCTGGACGAGATCGGCGACATCTCGCCGCCCGTGCAAATCAAGCTGCTGAGAGCTTTGCAGGAGCGCGCTTTCGAGCGTATCGGCGGCGTGAAGACGATTAAAGTGGACGTGCGGGTTGTCGCCGCGACCAACGCCGACCTCGAAAATCTGGTGAAGGAAGGTAAGTTTCGCTCCGACCTCTACTATCGCCTGCAAGTGATCCAGCTCGTCCTGCCGCCGCTGCGCGACCGCGCCGACGATATCGCCGGCCTGTCCGCCGAGTTTCTGCGCCGCTTCGCCGTCGAAAACGCCCGTCCGCCCATGGAGATTTCACCTGACGCGCTCCATATCCTGCTCAATTATCCGTGGCCCGGCAATGTCCGCGAGCTGGAAAACGTCATGGAGCGCTGCGTCGTCATGGCCGATCCCGGCTCCGAACAACTGACGCCCGACCTGCTGCCGGCCAGCGTGCGGGACAATGTGGGAGTCACATTCTAACTTCAGTCGGCCTATACCTGCGTTGATAGATAAAAAGAACCCTTTCGCCTTTGGGGGCGAAAGGGTTCTTTTTATTTATCGGCTAATATTAGCTACTACAGTCTAGTTGCAGTCGGGGTGAGGACCATCGGAGTCGGTTGCCCAGTTGCAGATGTTTCCGATCACCTGCTCATAGTGGAGCGCCTTGGCATGGCCATCGACGAACTGGCAGTTGATCGTGCCGGTGTGGCGTGCTCGACCAAGAATCACTGCTTGAGCGGGCGACGGTACTGTGCCGCCACTCGGGTAGTCATACGAGGAGTTGCCCACGTTCAACCAGTAATTTTCATACTGACCAACTTTGGTGCCATCTGTCGTCGTAAACAGATTTTGGTCTTCTTTATACTCTGCGCTGTAGTTGGTACCGCTGGTGACGCCGTTGTAGTTGACGCCGACACCGCTCGCGTTGCCAATATCGGGTGCCGCTCCGTAGTAGGTGGCGTCGACAATCATGATCGTGCTGGAAGGTCGCGGAATGCTGGCATTGGTCGCCGGGGCAGGGGCTGTTCCGCCGCCGTAAGCCGCAGACGGGCTCATCCACATATCGTTGTGGCCGTAGCTATTCTCACCGCCGTAGTCCTGGCCTCCCGCGCCAAGTGCGGCGCTTTGAGGGGTCGCAGCGTTAGAAGTGCTATCGCTGGTGAAGGCATTCGGCGCGTCAGGGCATTTGAATACCGCATAGCTCTTAACGTAGGGGTAAAGCGCATACATCCAAAAGAACTTCTCGTCGCTCACGCCAGCTGTTAAGCCAGGATCCGGCAACGAGCCGCCAGCCGAGGTGTACTGAGAGCAGGGAGCTGCTGCGCCTGCAGCGTTCGTGCAATTGGCGCGGTGAGGATAGTAAGCCTCGTCGTTGTCCTGCGAGTACATGATAGTAGCGGTACCCAGCTGCTTCATGTTGCTGAGGCAGCTGGTTTGGCGGGCTTTCTCACGGGCTTGGGCGAAGACCGGGAAGAGAATGGCCGCCAGAATGGCGATGATGGCGATAACCACCAAGAGTTCGATGAGCGTAAAGCCCTTACGAAGTTTTTGCATCTAAATGAATGCTCCTTAAAAAGCGTTCTTAGGAAAGCGCGCGGCAAAAAGAATCGAGCCGGCGCTTCGGGAAAGTTGACAGTTAAATCAAAATGGCTGGTGCGGACTCGATGCCGTCACGACCACGAGAAGGATACGTATCCCGCATTCCGACATTGGACTATCTTGCGAGTACGGGGTTATTCTACTGGCTGGCGGGGAGGGGCTCCGTTAACAGGGCATTAAGTTTGCGTTAACTTTAGATTAACTCTAATTGCCAAGTGCAATAAAACAGCCCGGCGAATATTCGCCGGGCTGTTTTATTGCACTTACTTGATTGAGAAGCCGCGCCTACGCTTCGGAGACCCGCACCACCACATGCATCTTTTCGTTAGCGCCGGCGCCTTTGAAGGTGCCGCGAATCGGGGTGATGTCGGAGTAGTCGCGCCCGACGCCGATCTTGATATAGCGCTCATCCACCGTGATCGTATCGTGCGTGGGGTCGAGCGCTACCCAGCCGCCCTGCTGGCCGGTATAGATTTCGCACCAGGCGTGGCTCTCGCGGTCGTCGCCCTCGGTGGAGATGCCGCCGTAGAGGTAGCCGGAGACATACCGCGCCGGAACGCCGCAGTAGCGGCACGCGGCGGCAAGGACATGCGCGAAGTCCTGGCAAACACCTCGCTTCAATGACAAGACATGGGCGCTGTCGCTGTAAACGTCGGTGACGCCGGTCTCATAGGTGAGATGCGAGTTCACTTTGCGCGCCAGCGCGTCGGCCACCGCCAGCGGCTCGGGATTGAGCATCGTCTCGCCGTAAGTTCCAACCGGTTGAGCCGCCTGGCCGCCTTCCGAGGCGACAAACTCGGCCACGGTGTCGTCGAGCAAGACAAACCGGCTCGGGTTCAGATAATCCAGCGCGCGCTGCTCATCCACCGCGGTGGCGGGCGTATGATTCGCGCCTGTTTCGACAATCGCCGTGCTGGTAATCTTCAGCGTATCGTGCTGCTGGAGCTGGTAGAAGTTGTAGACGCAGTTGCCGAAATAATCGGTGTAGTTGAACAGCGGCGTATACGGCTCCACCTTCAAGTCGAAATCCAGCAGACGCTGATGGCCCAGCATCTCCTCACTGGGCCGGAGCCGAACCTCGGCAGCCGTTTCGTAGACAGGAGCGGCGTACTCGAACGTGGTAATGTGTTGAACTTTCAGGCGCATAAGAACCCATCCGGCTTTTCAGGCCACCTTCCCTGGAGGGAAGGAAAAGTTTACAGCCGTAGTTGGTTGCGACAGTATCCCAGCGCTACCCAATTTTTCCTTCCCTCCAGGGAAGGTGGCCTGAAAGGCCGGATGGGTTCCCTATTGCTGCTGCTGCTCCGCATCCTGCCACATCGCGCGGGTGGCCGCGCCTTTGGCGGCGCGGGCCTGCTTGTCGGCGGTTTCCGGGTCGGCGAGACGGTAGGCGAAATAGGTCTGGTGGATCTGCTCGCCGACTGCGGATAAATCGCGCTCCAATTCCACGAAATAGTCGTGCAATCCCTGTTGGTAGATATCGTCGATGGTGGTAAACGACAGCTCCGACTCCAGCTTGCCGATCAAACGGTCGCTCTGCACCAGAGTCCGCCCGCGCGAGCTACCGGAGATACGCCACATCGCTTCTTGCGCCCCGTTCACCGCAAACAAGATACTGCGGGGGAAAGCTCGGTCGAGCACTAAAAACTCCAGTATGGAATCCGGGGTAATCCGCGCGTGATAGACCTTGCGGTACGACTCCAGCGCGCTGCACGATTTCAGCACCGCCATCCATTGCAGCACGTCCACCGAGCCGAACCGGTCGCCCTCCGGCGGCCAGAGCGAGTGGTACTTCACGTCCACCAGGCGCGCGATTGCGTCGGCGCGCTCCATATACTTGCCCATCTGGACGAAATCATAGCCCTCGTTGCGCAGAAGAGTGGCGTGGGTGATGCCCTGAAACAGCTGCGAGCCGGTTTTGATTTTGCGGTAGAAGCTGTACGGGTCGGCCTGCACGCGCTTGGGATCGGCGCTCCCGAGATCATGGTAGAGGGTGTTCAGCTCTTCCCACATCTCGCTGGAGATGCTTTCAATCGTGGAGCGCGCGTTCTCCCGAGCCAGCGCGACGCACGAGCGGATCGAGTTCGGGTTATCGCGGTTAAAGACGAGAAAGTCCGTGACGCTCTCGGCATTAAAAACGTCGTAAGCCTCGCGGAAGCGCGCCGTGTCATAAGTGACATGGATCAGCGGCTCCCAATAGTTGAGCTCGTCGGTGGCATTGATCTTGTTCAGATCGAGCATCAAATGGAAATTGACGTCCAGAAACGAGGCCGTGTTCTCGGCCCGCTCCATATAACGGCTCATCCAGTACATCGATTCGGCGACTCGGCTTAACATGCAGAACCTATCCGCCCCTTCGGGCCACCTTCCCTAAAGGGAAGGAACGCTATATACATCGCTTTCCTGTTTTCGGTAGGTCGCCGCAGTAACTCTGCGATGAGAACTCATTCTACAAACAATAGTCCTGTTACTTACCCGCACTCAGAGCTTAAGACAATACGAGCTAAGGAACTCCGACAATCGATGACGCCAGCTGAATGGCGGCTCTGGTACTTCCTAAAGGCTAGTCGGCTGAATGGTTTGCATTTCAGACGACAGCAACCAATTGCTGGGTTCATTGCCGACTTCTACTGCCACCAATTGAAATTGATTATCGAAGTTGACGGCTCGATTCACGATCAAACAAAAGACTATGATTCTGAGCGCGACAAAGCTCTCTCTTCAATTGGCATGACCATACTACACTTCCAAAACGATCAGGTCCTCAGCAACATCAACGAAGTCTTAGCCATTATCAGACACAAGGCGCGTAGTCAAAAAGATGCCAGCGTTGCATAAGCGTTCCTTCCCTTTAGAGGGTTTAGAAAAAGTCCTGAAATAAAGGCTAATTCTGTTCCCCTCCTTATCTTAGGAGGGGCTAGGCGAGGTCCGCCAAGCACGAACCGCCTCGCTATACCCGATCTCCTCCAGCCCCTCCTAAGATAAGGAGGGGAGTTCAGATGACTTTTTCTAAACCTTCTTTAGGGAAGGTGTCACGAAGTGACGGATAGGTCTCTCAATCGTAAAGCACCCAAGTATCCTTAGCCCCGCCCCCTTGCGACGAGTTCACCACCAAGCTCCCCTTCTTAAACGCCACTCGCGTCAATCCCCCCGGCACAATCGTGATCTTCTTTCCATACAAAATATAAGGCCGCAGATCGATATGGCAGCCGTAAAGCTCATCTGATGCCGCCAGGGGCGCGAAGCTCGGGTGTCTCGACAGCGAGATGGTCGTCTGCGCAATATAGCTGCGCGGGTCGGCCTCGATGCGGCGGGCGAACTCTTCGCGCTCCTCGGCGGTGGAGTGGGGGCCGACCAGCATGCCGTAGCCGCCCGATTCGCCGGTCGGCTTGACCACCAGCTTGTGCAAATTTTCCAGGATAAACTGCCGGTCTCCCGGCTCGGTGGCGAGCCAGGTCGGGACGTTCGGCAGAATCGGCTCCTGATCCAAATAATATTTGATGATCTGCGGCACGAACGAGTAGATGGCCTTGTCGTCGGCTACTCCCGTTCCAATGGCGTTCGCCAGGGCGACATTGCCCGCGCGGTAAGCGTTAAGCAGACCCGCCACGCCGAGCACGGAGTCCGGGCGAAAGCAAAGAGGGTCGATAAAATCGTCGTCCACGCGGCGGTAGATCACATCCACGCGCCGCAGCCCTTTGGTGGTGCGGGTGTAGACTATGTTTTTGTCGACCACTAGGTCTTTGCCCTCGGTCAGATCGACTCCCATCTGGCGCGCTAAAAAGCTGTGCTCGAAATAAGCCGAGTTGTAGATGCCGGGGCTGAGGACCACCACATTCGGGCCGTCGTCACTTGAGCCGTCATAGGAATTGGCGCGAGGATTGATCTGGTTGAGGACGGCGGCCAACTCCGATGGGTAATCCTCCACCGGCCGCACCTGGTATCTGTCGAATAGTACGGGAAACGCCCGCTTCATGCACTGGCGGCTTTGCAGCATGTACGACACGCCGCTCGGCACCCGCAAATTGTCCTCCAGCACCATGTACTGGCCGTCCTTGCCGCGAATCAAATCGGTGCCGGTGACATGGATATAGACACCCAGCGGCGGGTCGATACCCATCATCTCGCGCCGGAAATGCTTGCTGCCGAAGATCAGATGCGACGGCACCACTTTATCCCGCAGAATCTTCTGCTCGTGGTACAAATCATGCAAAAATAGGTTGAGCGCCTCGATGCGCTGCGTCAATCCCTGCTCGATATACTGCCACTCGCGCCAGGGAACAATGCGCGGGATCAAATCGAACGGGAAGATACGCTCGATGCCTTCGTTCTGGTTGTAAACCGTGAAGGTGATGCCCTGCTCCTGGAACAAGACGTTGATTGAGTCGCGCCGCGTGTTCAGGTTTTCGGGCGTGAGAGCGTTGAATGTCTCAATCAAGTCGCTGTAGTGGCGGCGAGGCTGGCCCTGCCGCTCGAACACTTCGTCGAAGAAGGATTGCGGCTCGGGATCGTACTCGCTGAACAAGGATTTGGGCATAGACCGGTGTATCACTTCAAGGGCGCGGGCATCAAGAGCCGCCGCGCCGGATTAGCGTCCAGAGGACGCGCAGCCAAACCAAACAGATACGATTTAATGGTCCATGCAACGGCGCACGGGGAGAGGCGGGCGACTGGAAAAGCACGAATGTGCTCCATGACCGCCGCGACTCACGTTGAGGAAGCTGCCATAGCTTGGCAATTAGGTTAGCACAATTGCCGAGCAAAAGTCAAAACGATGCTGATGAGTCAAAGGCGAAAAAGTATTTGAGCCAGGAACAGCGAATAAGTAGACGCTACGCTGATTGAGCCGAATCAACAATCTGCCATGAACAAGGAAGCACCGGCAACATTGACACGCAGCCAAAAGATTAGGCGTTTTGCCCTTGTCGGCTCCGCATTATTAGCGTTCGCAATCGTCGCGGTGTTTTGTTATAAGCTGAGTCAGGTGTTTCACGCTATGCGCATGCGGAACGAGCAAGTCCAAGAAGTCCGGTCTCCCGATGGCCGGTACGTCGCCACAATCGCCTACAGCGACGGCCCCACATTCGGCTACTACTTCGTTTGCGTGCAGTTCGCGCGAAGCTGGAAGCCGCTCCAGGAGGACGACGCCATCCCAAATGATGAAATCGCCGAAGTGGCGGCGGAAGGTTTAGGGCCTATCGCCTGGAAATCCAACCATGAGCTTATGATCGACTACGACGCGACCAACAGCGACGACAAAGCGGAGTTTACGCTTCAGAGAAAAACATGGCGCGATGTCGCCATCGTGTACCATGCGCTCTAACCTCAATTGTCACTGAATCCAGCCTCGATTTTAATTCGTCATGCTTCTTGTCCCCTACCGCGCTAAGAACCCGCCCGATTCCCGGCCCTACTGCACCGTGGCGCTGATTGCCGTCAACGTGCTGGTCTACCTTTGCACGACTCGGGGATTGGTAGTCACCGATGGGGCAATCGATTCGCTCGCGGTGACCGCCGACAATCTGAGCCTGTGGCGGCTGCTCACCTCGATGTTTTTGCACGCCGATATCTTCCACATCGGCTTCAACATGCTGTTTTTGTGGATATTCGGGGCGGCGGTTGAGGGGCGGCTGCGGCACTGGCGGTTTTTGCTGCTTTACTTCGGCGCGGGGCTGCTCGGCGGATGGCTGAGCACGCTTTACTACGGACGGATGAACCCCGGCCTGCCGGGCTTTGGAGCGTCGGGGGCGATTATGGGCGCGCTGGGCGCGTACCTGTACATGTTTCCGTTCTCGAACATCAAAATCTTCTGGTGGTTTTTTATCCGGGTCGGCATCGCCGAAGTGCTGGCGTTCTGGCTGATCGGTTTCTTTGTTTTGAAGGACCTCTTCGCCGGCGTGATTTTTCACACCAACGACGGGGTCGGGCATATCGCGCATCTATCGGGCTTTGGGCTAGGCTACGCCGGGGCATTGGGGATGCGCGCCAGGGTGGACAACGAGCGCGCGTCGAAGGTGAAATCGACCCTGGCAGAGATAGGCGACGTGTCGCTGCTCAACTTCCGCGAACTCGACGCTTTGCTGCAGCACCCGACCGACAACCCCGCGCTGGTTCTCGCCTATTGCCACCGCTGCGCCGCGGAAGGCGAGGGCACCCGCTGGCCGGAGCAGATGAGCGCGATGATGCGCCGCTACCAAACCATGCTCGTCGATCAGACCGACCCGCTCGCCACCGCGCGCCTGCTGCTGATGCTCCCGCCCGACGCTCCCATTCCTTTTCCCGGAGTGGCGTACCTAAGAATCGGCAGCCGCCTGGAGCAGGCCTCGCAGTTCGACGCCGCCGGGCGCTTGTACCGACGATTATACGAGCTGAACCGTACCGGACGCGACGCCGAGACTACTTTGTACCGACTGGCCCGCCTGCTGGAAACCGCTTATTCCAACCCGAAAGCCGCCGCCGAAACTTACCGAGAGCAGCTCCGCCTCTTCCCCGCCGGCTCCCTCGCGCTCTCCGCCCGAGACGCGCTCGCCCGCCAAGGTCGTACCGCGCATACCATTCCCGAGCCGCAGCCCCAAATACCGGTACAAGCACAACCGAACTCTAGTCGCACCTTGCTGGAATCGGCTAAACCCGCCCCGTCGCGCCCCATCGTCATTCCCGCGCAGCTTCCCAACGATGAGGCCCAATCGCTAAGTCAATCGAAACCGCAAGCCGCCCCCGAGCCTCAGCCGCTGGTGAACGGCTTGGATTTTGGCAGCGGGCGAAAAATCGAGCTGTGAGCAGAGGCTCATACAGGCAAGCAGATGATGAGCAAATTAGGGCTTCATTCCAATACCGACCGCTCGATAGCCGGTTGCGCGTCAGTAGTTTTGGTTCTGCTGGCTGCAATTCTGGTTCCAATTTTTAGAAGCGCAAGAGAAGAAGCCAAAGAAGTGTCTTGCGTGTCGAATCTAAAGCAGCTAGGCAGGGCGATGCTGCAATACCAGTCCGACAACGATAATCGTTTGCCGGGTGCGGGAAATTGGTCAAGCGGCTTTGCGGAGTATCTGCGCGGCAGCAAAGCTGATAAGCAGGCGACATTCCACTGCCCTTCAGCCAACAAAACTCCGTATGGATATGCTTTTAACGCGCAGCTGAACCGCCTTCATGCGCCACTTGGAAGCCTAACTAACGATGCTCGACTCGTGACGCTTTTCGAGTCTGATTCAGCTCGGAGTAACGCCCAAGGTTCGATAAAAGATGTCGCATGGCACAGGCATCCTAATGGCGCGGCCTTTTTGCTGGAAGACGGACACGCTCGATTTGTATTCGGAACAGTCAATTCACCATCTGTCGGCGAAACTCCATTCGACTGGTCTCCGAGAACCGCTCGCTAATACCGGTGCTTGAAGCTGCATTACCTACCCGCTCACCCGCGCCAGCAGCAGGCACATGTCGTCTCGGAACATGCCGTCGGCGTAGTCGCTGATGCGGCGGACGAACTCATCCATGATGGTTTGCGGCGCGCTGCCTTCGGGCTGTTCGGCGACGCTTTCAACGATCATCTGGGCGATGCCGGCGGTGCCGAGCATACCTCGGGTGGATTTGCCCGCCTCGAAAACGCCATCGGTGTAGAGCAGAATAAGATCGTTCTCGCCGAGCGTGACCGTGCCCGCTTGGAAGGGCTCGTCGTCTGCTTGCTCGAACACGCCCAGAGCGGGGCCGGTGGGCTGAAGCACGCGCGGCTTGCCGCCGACCGAGCGCAGCAGAATGGCCGGCTCATGGCCGCAGGAGACGTAGGTGAGTTTCCGGGTGGCGCTGTTGTAGACGCCGACAAAGAGAGTGGCAAAGCCGCTGAGAAGCCGGTGCTGCGCGATAATGGCGTTCAGCTGGCTAACTGCCGGCGCGAGGGCGGTATCGTCGCGGTACAGTGTGGCGCGCAGCATGTTGCGCAGGCTGGAGAGCTGCGCCGCCGCGACTAAGCCTTTGCCGGAGACGTCGCCGACACAGAGCGCGGTGCTGGTCGGACCGATTTGGAACGCGTCGTAGAAGTCGCCGCCGATGCTTGCCTCCACCAGCGCGGCGCGGTAGTGCGTGGCGACCGTTACGCCGGGTAGGTTCACGGGAACTTCGGGAAGAAGCGCGTCCTGCAGAATCCGCGCGATATTGCGCTCTCGCTCATGGGTCACCGCCGACGCGAGCGCCACCCGCATCCGGACGGCTACTTCCTCGGCCAGCTCGGCTTCCTCGTTGGTCCAGTTGCGCGGCCTGTCCGCGGTGGCCACGATCAGCAGCGATTCGATCCGTCCGCCCAGAATCTGCGGCACGACCATCAGCGAGCGATGCCCCCGCGCCAGCAGCCCGAACGCGCCTCTGGCAAGAGTCGCGTGCTGGCGCATCTCGCGGCGCAAATCTCCGACGACATACGGCGAGCCGTCCGCCACGAGCGCGGAGAGCCAGGCGATCTCCCGGTCGTCGAGCGGATACGCTCCGGCCACCGGGTCCAAATTCAATGCCGGGCGTCGGTACTCGGCGGTGATTTGCGCCTGGTCGGTGGCGTAGTCCATGACAATCACATAGCAGCGATCCGCGCCAAGACGCTCGGCCAGGACGCGAGCGGCTTCTTCCTGAGCGTCGCGCGCGGTTTTAGCCTGGCCGATGGCGATCGTGACGCGACTGAGCAGCTCCTCGCGCTCGGCGCGGGCGCGCTCGCGGACGAGCGTCTGGGCGTTGCTGATTGCCGACACCGTCTGCGACGCGACTGATTCCACTAAAGCGATCTCATCATGTGTCCAGGCGCGCGGCTCCTCGGCCATAGCCACGATCAAGGCGGCGTTGGGCAGCCCCTGGGTGATGATCGGCACTCGAATAAAGGCGCGCACCGGCTCGGTGGTCAGCGTAATCAGGGACGAGGCATGCAGCGCTCCCAGCTCGCTTTCCACCGTGTCGTCTTGAACCACCGTATCAGTCATCCGCGCGATTTCGCGCTCGAATTCCCCGTTATCGCTTGGCAGCGCGTAAATGCCGGACAAGGTCGACAGCGCCTGCTCGCTTTCAACGCCGGTCTCGTCCACGAATACCGCGCCCGGCTTCGTGTAGTCGGGTCCGACCATGGCGGTGTGGGCATCAATGTCGTACTGCACATAGTAGCAGCGGTCCACCTCCAGCGCGGCTCCAAGCTCGCGGGTGGCATCCTGCTGAATCTTGAACGGGTCCAGCGTGCTTCGCAGCGAGCTGCCGATGCGGTTGCTGAGCTGCTCGCGCTCGGTGCGGTCGCGCTCGGCGGCGAGCAGGCGCGCGGCCTCGCTGACAAAGCGCGTCTGCGAGGCGACCATCTCGGCGATAGCGACTTCGTCGGCGCTCCAAGCCCTCGGCTGTTCGGCCATGGCGACAACCAGCGCGGCGGTAGCGTTCTGGCCGCCGTCATAGAGCGGGACGTTGATCGCGGAGCGCACGCCTAGCTTGTCCTCGAAAACGCTGACGACGCTGCCCGGAAGCGAGCTGGAGCGCATGTCATGGGAGATGCGCGTGACGCTGCGGCGGTACAGGCGCTCGACGTCAAGGTCAACGGGCGTGTCGATCGGCACCAGCTCGGGAGTGCCGGGCGAGCGCCACTCAGGACCCATCAGCGCGTGATGCTCCCGCACGTTGAACTGGAGGAAAAAGCAGCGGTCGGCGCGCAAAGCCATGCCAAGCTCTTCGGCGGCTACTGTCTGGATATGGTGCGCGTCGACGCTGCCGCGCAGCTGCTGGCTGATGCGCTGCAGCATCTCCTCGCGCTCCTCGCGCCGCTTGCGGAGCATGTCGTCGTAGCTGCCCTGAGTTTGAGTTTGGTGCAGGGCGCGGTTGCCCCAGAAAATCAGGACAATCGCCGCTGCTCGCCCCGCTCCCGCGCGAATCGGCATGGCGCGGTACTCCACCCAAACCCGCTCTTCGTCCGCGCGGACAATCATCAAGTCCCGTGTTCCGGCGGCGTTGGAGGGCGGCGCGTTGTCGCGGTCGCTGCCGGCGATCAGGTCGATGGGCGTGAGCCGCCGGCCATCGGCGGTCACAAGCTTAATTGCGCTGGCCGCGCCCAGGCCACGCCCGGCATGCAGTTCGGGGCCGCAGATGCGCTCGGCCTCGTGGCTGGCGTAAAGCACCCGTCCGGAGCGGGTCAGTACGGCGATGCCGCTGGTGTCGGCCTGCAAAATCGATTGCAGAATACTGTCGAGGGTGGCATTCTCACTGGTCCGCTGCTTGGCGCGCTGAAACCCGGCAATCGCGCCCACGGCTAAGAGATCGATGAGCAAAACGTCCAGCGCGCCGCTGATTCCCAGCTGGCGAATCGGCGTGAGCTCGCTGCCCGCAACGCAAAGCGCGACGGCAAAAAGCGCTGGCCAGAGCGAGCCGGTGGCGATCAGGATTGCCGGCGGAGCAAGCAGGAGCAGGAACTGCAAGGTGCCGGGCAGTTTTGCCGAAGAATGGCTAATCGCCAGCGCGACCACTGTCAGCAGCAGCGCGCCAGCGAACCCCGTCGCCGGCGCGAGGAGCGTTTTGCGCTGGCGCGTCGTCTTCGAGACTCTCGCCGGACGCTGCTGAAGCTGTCCGCCAGGAATAGCATCACTGCCAATCGGACGGTTGGATGGGTTACCCTCCATGAGTGCGTAGAAGTCGAGCGGAACGGAAAGCGCGGCTTAAAATAGAGCCGATTGCTCGGCCGGCGACGCTGCCATATCCCCGGAGAAATCTCTTTCTTTTATCGCTATCGTCAGATTATTGTACACAATCCCGTTTGCAGACGGCATTATGTCAGGTTCTCCCCCGGCATAAACGATCATGGGGAATGATATCGCAATGTTTCGGTTTGTCGTACCCTATTGTACAATCATCCGTTCTTGATCGCCCGTCACTATCGTCGATAGGCGAGGGAAATTCCAGGAAGAAAGCAAAGATGCTATGTCGGACGAACTAAAATCGGCGGGAACCGGGCTAAACCTCTTAGATCAAGAATCGCTGGACTCTCCAGCCCCGTCGCCGGATGCAAGGGAAAACGGCGCATTCCCGCTGGACGACGCATCCACGCCGGAGATGGAGCGCAGCTACCGCGCCATTCTCGCCGGAGTAGGCGAGGACGCTCATCGCGAAGGTCTGCTGAAGACCCCGCACCGCGCCGCCGAAGCGATGAAGTTCCTGACGCAGGGCTATGCTCAGGACGTGCAGAAGCTCCTGAACCAGGCCGTGTTCCACGAAGACTACGACGATATGGTAGTCGTCAAAGACATCGAGTTCTACAGCTTGTGCGAGCATCACCTCCTGCCGTTTTTCGGCAAGGTGCATGTCGGCTATATCCCGAACGGCAAGATCGTCGGGCTTTCCAAAATTCCGCGCGTGGTGGAGATGTTCGCCCGCCGCCTACAGGTGCAGGAGCGATTGACGACCGAGATCGCCTCGGCCCTGGAAACAGCGCTGGAGCCTAAAGGAGTCGCTGTCGTGGTGGAAGGCGCGCATATGTGCATGATGATGCGCGGCGTGCAAAAGCAGGACGCCCGCATGATTACGTCCCATGTCATGGGCGACTTCCGCCACGACCGCGCCACCCGGCAGGAGTTTATGGCCTTAATTAAAGGAGCGGGGTAGCACCCATCCGTCACGCTCAGAAGCGTGCCACCTTCCCTAAAGAGGGTTTAGAAAAAGTCATCTGAACTCCCCTCCT
>CAXSEA010000033.1:16255-22551 GCA_964235675.1 uncultured Armatimonadales bacterium
AGCGTGCCACCTTCCCTAAAGAGGGTTTAGAAAAAGTCATCTGAACTCCCCTCCTAAGATAAGGAGGGGAACAGAGTCGGCCCTTAAGTTAGGACTTTCTCTAAACTCTCTAACGGGAAGTTGAAACGCTGGGTGTCCGTCGATATGCTGGAATTAGCCTGGCGGCTATTTAGCGCTTTGTTTGCGCAAGCACGGCAGTCGGCACTGCCAGCAAACACGGCGGTTTTCCTTCCCTTCAGGGAAGGTGGCACGCTTCTGAGCGTGACGGATGGGTAGACTACACGCTATGAACTATCTCGCCCTCGGCGATTCCATCAGCATCGACGACTATACCGGCCAGGCGGGCGGCGGCGCGGCCAGCCAATTTGCCCGGCTGATCGGCGCGACCCGCTTTGAAAACCTCACTCTCAACGGCTTGACCACGCTCGGCGTCATGGAAGCGCTGGATGAAGCGGAGATGGAAGACCCGCAAGTCGTCACGCTGACCGCCGGCGGCAACGATCTGCTGCAGCTGGCCTTTGAATCCACCCGCCAGACCGTGCAGAACCACGCGTTTCTGGCGAAGCAGGGGGCGATCCTGATTCTCGGCAACTACGAATCCATCGCCGAAGAGATCAAGGACTACAACTGCCCCGTAATAGTCAACACGATCTACGACCCCACCGACGGCAACGACGCCGTCGCCGCGCAGATGGGAGTTCCCATCGCGTGGCGGGAGGGCTTTGACGCTGTCAATACCGGCATCATCAAGATCGCCGCCCAGTACGGATTTCTGCTCTGCGATTTGCGCGCGCTGTTTAGCGGACACAGCGCGGCTTCGGCCGACCCATGGCTCGTGCAGTTGATCGAGCCGAACCTCGTAGGGGCGACGGCGATTGCAAAGGCGTGGCACGAGCTATTTACGAGAGGCTGACCTCATCCGCCCTCTCGGGCGCCTTCCCTGAAAGGGAAGGAATTCTACTGGATGCTTTGCTAAGATTATCTTTCCAAAGCGTGCAGTTATAGCCAATCTCAGCTTAATATAAAGTTCCTTCCCTTTCAGGGAAGGTGCCCGAGAAGGCGGATAGGGTTTGCCTACAAAGTCACATACGGCTCAATCTCCTGAAACTTGCCTTGTCCGAGGCCGCGCACATAAAGCAGATCGGTGACTTTCTGAAATCCGCCGAGCGCTTTGCGTCCTGCCACAATACGGGCTGCCATCGCCGGTCCGATGCCGGGCAAGCGCTCAAACTGCTCGACGGTCGCCGTGTTGATGTTGATCTGGCCCTGGGTTATTTTGGAGGCGTGGCTGCTGGACGAGTTTGACCCAGCGCGCCCTTTGCCTCGCTTGGCCCGCGTTTTTTTGCCTCGCCCGGTGCTTTGAGCAGGCGTTTTTAAGCTATCCGCGACGGCGTCGGCGCTGGCACTCCCATTGGCGGTGTCAATGCCGGTGACTCCAGTGTTGGAATCGGCATCGAAATCGTCATTTTGGCCTTTGAGCGGCACCACGATTTTTTCGCCGTCCTCCAGCTTTTCGGCCAGATTAACGGCATTGGTGTCGCCCTTCGGCAGCGCGCCGCCAGCGGCGTGGATGGCATTAAACATGCGGGAGCCATCGGCAAGCTGATACACGCCGGGAGACCGCACAGCGCCCGCGACATGGACATAGAGCAGCGTGGGCGATGGAGCAGGCGCGGAGGGTGAAGCAGTAGACTCCGTAGCCGCTGCGTCCGCCGCCGGGGCGCTGATGCTGCGCCGACTGCGAGATGGAGCGCTGCCGTCATTCGAGGAGCTTATTGCTCCCGACGCATAGGGGAGCGGCGGATTATTCGCGCCCGGCGGGATGGTGATGACCACCGGGGGACGGTTCGCCGCTCGAATCGCGCTCATGCCGACAGGCAGCAGACAGGCGAGCGCTGCGATTGCGGCGAGCACTATAATCGCGATACGGGTGCGGGGTTGCATAAAACTCTTGACAGGCAGTACCGCACCTGCTCAGGTTCACTTAAATAACGATATTTACCAGCTTGCCGGGAACGACGATCACCTTTTTCGGCGCGCCGCCGCCCAGCGCTTCAACCACTTTCGGGCTGGCGAGCGCTATCGCCTCCAGAGCGGCCTTGTCGGCGCTGACCGGTGCGGTGAGCTTGTCGCGCACTTTGCCGTTGATTTGGACGATCAACGTAATCTCGTCGGCCTGCGCGGCTGCGGCGTCGGCTTCCGGCCAGGGATAGCGATACAAAAAGCCTGTCTGGCCCAGCCGCTCCCATAGTTCGTCGGCCAAATGCGGCGCGATGGGCGCGATCAGCTGCGGCAGGATTTCGACGGCCTCGTCTACTGCGCCGTCGCGCGCGCCGGGAGCGAGCTTGTTCGACACCTCGTAAATTGCGTTCACCCATTCCATCAGCGCGGCGACGGCGGTGTTGAAGCGGAAATGCTCGATATCGTCGGTGACTTTGGCGATGGTCTGGTGCGTCTTGCGACGCAACGATCTGCTGACATTCGCCGCGTCGGGCTGGGCGATTTGCGCGCGCCAAGATTCGGGGCTAAACCCGTCGGCGTACTGCGTCACCAGCCGGTAGACTCGCCCCATAAATCGCGACGCGCCCTGGATGCCCGATTCGCTCCATTGCACCGTTTCCTCAAACGGCGCGATAAACATCTCGTAGGTGCGGAGCGCGTCCGCGCCATAGTCGGTCGCCGCTTGATCGGGAGTAACTACGTTGCCCTTGGACTTCGACATGCGCGCCCAGCGCCAGACAATCTGGTCTTCCGGGAAGGTCGCCAGCTCTTCGGGCTTAAGCACTTTCCAGTCGATTACGGATTCCTCGGCGGCATCGGTCTCTTCGCCTGCGGCTTCCTCGTTGGTGTTTGGCTTGCGTCCGGGAGTCCAGGCGAGCATCGATCCCTGGTTGTGCAGCGTTGTAAACGGCTCGGAGAAGTTGACCAAGCCGCCGTCCTGCATCGCCTTGGTCCAGAAGCGGGCGTAGAGCAGGTGCATAACTGCGTGCTCCGCGCCGCCGGTGTACAAATCGACCGGCAGCCAGTAGTTGGCGGCCTCGCTGGAAAACGGCTGCTCGGCGTTATGAGGGTCGGCGAAGCGCAGGAAATACCACGACGAGCACGCGAAACCGCCCATGGTGTCGGTCTCGCGCCGGGCCATTTCGCCGCATTCGGGGCAGGGGACATTCACCCACTCCGGAATGGTCGCGAGCGGAGACTCGCCCGTGCCCGACGGCGCGTACCGCTCCACATCGGGCAGTCGGACGGGCAGCTGATTGTCGGGGACAGCCACCTCGCCGCACTCGGGGCAGTGGATAATCGGAATCGGCGCGCCCCAGTAGCGCTGGCGCGAAATCAGCCAGTCGCGCAGCTTATAGGTGGTGACCGCCTTGCCGACGCCCTGCTCGTCCAGCCATTTGGCGACTGTGGCAACCGTCTCCTTCGAGTATGAAAGACCGTTGAACTGCTCGGAATTGGTGAGTACGCCCTCATGCGTGGTCGCCGCGGTCATGGACTCGCCGTCGATAAACTCGCCTGGCTTCTGATAAACCGGGATAATCTCCAGCCCAAACTTGCGGGCGAACTCGAAGTCGCGCTGGTCGTGGGCGGGCACCGCCATGATCGCGCCGGTACCGTAGCCCATCAGGACGTAATCGGCGATCCAGATTGGGATGCGTGCGCCGCTGACCGGGTTGATCGCATACGCCCCGGTGAAGACTCCGGTCTTTTCCTTGCCCTCGGCGGCTCTATCGATTTCGGTGACGCGCTGGGTGCGCAGGACGTAATCCTGCACCGCGCCGCGATGATCCGGCGTGGCGATCTCGCCCACCAGCGGATGCTCGGGGGCGAGCACCAGGAAAGTCGCGCCCCAAAGCGTATCCGGGCGCGTAGTAAAGACTGTAATCGCGCGGTTAGCGTCGCTTTCGGCTTCCAGCGGTGTGCTCTGCGGCGCGGCGTCCACCTGGAACACCACCTCAGCGCCCTCGCTGCGCCCGATCCAGTTGCGCTGCATCGCCTTGATGCCCTCGGGCCAGTCCAGCCCTTCCATATCCGCCAGCAGCCGGTCGGCGTACTCGGTGATTCTAAAAAACCACTGCGGCATCCGGCGCTTCTCCACAAGCGTGTCGCACCGCCAGCAGCGCCCATTCACCACTTCCTCGTTGGCGAGGACAGTCTTGTCCACCGGGCACCAGTTCACCGGCGCATGACTGCGGTAGGCCAGGTTGCGCTTGTAAAGGTAGAGAAACAGCCACTGCGTCCACTGATAATAAGCGGGATCGCTGGAATTGATCTCCCGGTGCCAATCATACGCCATGCCGATCAGGTCGAGCTGCCGCTTGTAGTTGGCGGCATAGTCGCGCACCATCTCGCGAGGGTTGCGCCCGCGCTTGATCGCCTCGTTCTCGGCGGGCTGCCCGAACGCGTCCCAGCCCATCGGGTGCATGACGTTAAAGCCGCGCATCGACTTGTAGCGAAGGAATGCGTCGGTGGGCGCGTAGTTCTTGAAATGCCCGACAGACAATCCCGCGCCGCTCGGGTACGGGAACATTTCCAGCCCGTAATACTTCGGCTTGGACTGGTCGATATCGGCCCTGTACAGATCGGCCTCTTCCCATCGCGCCTGCCACTTGCGCTCGATCGCTTGATGGTCGTAGCGGTTGGACTGCTCGCGGGGAGATTCCGGCTGGAAAGCGCCGTCTTCGGCGACAGGCGCCGAATCAATAATGATGGTTGTTGCGGGAGATGACATGGGTTCTGGTGAAATGCAAGCTTGGATTAGGGGCTGTTCGGCGCGAAAAGCGCGTGCCCTGAACAGGCCGGGTGGATAATTATTAACGGAAATTGTACCCGCGGCGGCGCAAATGAACGGCGCGGCGGGTTTCCACCTTAGCCAGGAGGCGGCGAGAAGCATGACGAACGAGCAGGCATTACTTCCTTCTACGGCATCAGCGCGGCAATTTTCAGGCCTCAAGCACCCGGATGCGCTTGCGCTTCTCCTAATCTGGGGCGGGGCGCTCATCGCGCTGCAATCCTTGGTCAGCCTGCGCGCGCTTGTGTCCGCTTACTCGGTGCGCCTTATACTTCTGCCCCTGGCAAGTGAAACCCTGCTGGCGTTATGCGCGCTCTGCGACTTCAGCGCGATCCTGAGCGACGATCTTGGCGCGCCGGCTGTTCGGCGGCGATGGAAGGACGCCCGATTTGAATCGGCGTACGCTCCATTCGCGATAGGGACGACTCCATTCTTTTTTATTTTAACCGGGATAGCGCTGAGAACCTACGACGAGGCAAAGTCGCCGCATATCGATTGGGTTGCCGTAGCTATGGCGGTGGCGGCGTGCTGCATCGGGCTAGCCTGCCGCGCGTGGGGATTGCGGCGGTACTCGCTCGCGGCTGCCTACAAACGCGAGTCCGTGCAAGCCGCGCTTGGAGGCGTTCCCAACGAGGCGATGGTCGTCTCTGGTAGGCAAGCCGTGTTTTCGCTTTCACCAGCTGAGCGGCGGCGAATCGCTTTACGCTGCCTGCTGGGAGCTCTGGTATTTTTGGGTTTTCCGGTGGCGGACGATGTCGCTTCCAAGCCGCATCCGCATTTCCATCCGCACGCGCATACGGTAGGCTGGGGCCTGTTTGTCAGTCTATTCGTGCTGGGGTTTACCCTGTATTACGCCTGGTTTTTGGCTCGCAAGGAGCTTGCTCGCCGGTTCACGGTCGATCTGGTCACCCGCACTTATTCTCTGACTTCGGCGGACCGGAAAGGCTGGCGAGACTGGTCGCCGAACGACCAGGTGCCACGCCTGCTCGCCCGTACGATTCAAGGCGACCTGAGTCGCGACCTGGCGGGAGTTGGCATTCTCTCCTGGCCGAAAAGCGGGGTATCCGTGGTCTACCGGTACCGCGTGGTGGCCGTCTGGCGCGACGCCAAGCACCCGCCGGCAATTCTCAGCGAACGGTACTTCAACGAGCAAGACGCCGAAACTGTCCAGAAGACTATCGCCGCGCTTCTTGGGACGGACGCACTCGGATTGCAGTAAAGCCTCTGCAGCCGCGTGACTCGCTGCAATTTTAAGTCCGTGCTGTTTTCCCCGTGTTGAATCGAGTCGCCGCCTAGCTCTTCCGTTTTTGTCCAACCTGCTCTGGGTAGCTACTTTTCGTCGCATCGTCGAGATGCAAGGAGCACAATTCAATGGCGGACAACAAAATCGCGCTGATTACCGGCGCGAACAAAGGCATCGGCAAAGAGATAGCGCGGCAGCTTGGGCGGCAGGGAATGACCGTGCTGATCGGCGCTCGCGACAGCCAGCGGGGCATCGAAGCCG
>CAXSEA010000034.1:0-22443 GCA_964235675.1 uncultured Armatimonadales bacterium
CGCGCAGCCAGTCGGGAAGCCAGAGATGCAGATCTTCGTACAAGAAGCTTTTGAAGCATTCCGGCAGCATTATCTGTATTGCCGCACTATCACTGCATCGCTGAAGGTCTTCGATGCTCTGAACGATGAATGCATGTAAATTTGTAAGCTCATCGCGCTTGTACTCAGTTGGCCCGTAGTAGTTGAAGCGTTCAGCAGCGTTGTAGAAAGCTTTTAAATAAACAGATACGATACATTCCTGAATGCGCACAGACTGTGGATGATGAAAGCATTCTCGCTTTAAGCTATGTTGCTTCTTACCTCTCCGCCACTCCCAGCACTCGTCCACGGGATAAATAAGAAAGTCGAAGTAGGGGCCAGTTAGCTCGGGCAGCAGTTCCAACATGAGGCTTGGTTAAGTCAAATCCTTCAGTTCGTCAGCACCGTATCGTGGCGCTCGGCTTCCACCGGCTCGGGGTAGTCGGTGGTGTAGTGCAGGCCGCGCGACTCGCAGCGGGATTGAGCGGAGCGGATAATCAGGCGGGCGACTTCGATCAGGTTAATTAGCTCCTGCACCGAGGCGGAGAGCGGCAGATCGGCGGCTTTGAGGTCGGCGGCGACTGAGTCCACTCCGGCCATGGCTTTATCGAGGCGCTTGTTGGAGCGGACTATGCCGACATACCGGCTCATCACCGTTTGTAGACGCTCCCGCAGTAGCGGCTCCGCGCTGTTTTCATCCGGGCCAATGACACTGTTTTCGTCGTCGTAGTAGCCCGCCGCAAGGCTGGAATACTCCAGCGCGGGCGTGTCCATGGCCGTATCCGCGGCGCGGCGGGCGAACACCAGCGCCTCCAGAAGCGAGTTTGAGGCCAAGCGGTTCGCGCCATGCACGCCGGTGCAGGCCACCTCGCCGCAGGCGAACAAGCCCTCAATCGCCGTGCGTCCCTGCAGATCGGTCGGCACTCCCCCGCAGGAGTAGTGCGCGGCGGGGACAACCGGAATCCATTCAGTGGTGATGTCGATACCGTAGCTCAGGCAACGCGCGTAGATGGTCGGGAAGTGCTCTTTAACGAACTCTTCGGAGCGGTGCGTGATATCCAGGTAGACCGCCTCGGCACCGTCTTTCTTCATTTCCGAGTCGATGGCGCGGGCCACGATATCGCGCGGGGCGAGATCGCCGCGCTCGTCGTACTCCAGCATGAACGCCTCGCCATTTTTACGGCGCAGCACGCCGCCCTCTCCGCGCACGGCTTCGGAGATGAGAAAGCTTTTAGCGTCGGGGTGGAACAGCGAGGTGGGGTGGAACTGGATAAACTCCATGTTCTCGATCGGGCAGCCCGCGCGGTGCGCCATCGCGACTCCGTCGCCGGTGGCGATGCTCGGGTTGGTGGTATGCCGGTACACCTGGCCGCAGCCGCCGGTAGACAGGAGTGTGGCCCTCCCGACAAACGCTTCCATCTCGCCGGAGGATTCGTTCAAGACGGTCACGCCGAGGCAGCGTCCAGCGATCACGATCAGGTCGACGGCGCAGTGGTTCTCAAAAATGGTGATGTTGCGCGCGCTGCGGGTCGCCTCCACCAGCGTGCGCTCCACTTCGCGGCCGGTCAGGTCGGCGGCATGGACGATGCGGCGGCGGGAGTGCCCGCCCTCGCGGCCCAGCGACAACTCGCCGGACTGCTCGTCGCGGTTGAAATCCGCGCCCATCGCCACCAACTCCTCGATACGCTCCGGCCCTTCGCTGACCAGCACCCGGACAGCGTCCTCATGGCACAAGCCTGCTCCAGCGATCAGCGTATCGGCGACATGCAGCTCCGGGGAATCGTCGGCGGCGAACACTCCGGCGATACCGCCCTGCGCCCAGTTAGTATTGGAATCGGTGCGCTGCTTTTTAGTCACCAGCGCCACCGACGCACCCCGCTCGGCGGTATTAAGCGCGAAGGTCAGGCCAGCGCTGCCGCTGCCGATGACGATGAAATCGAAGATGTGTCGCTGCATGCTGTATATTACCGAATCGTAGCCTCTGCTCAGGCGACCCTATCCGCCCTCTCGGGCACCTTCCCTGAAAGGGAAGGATTCATTTACAGCCGTTGTGCGATTGAAAGATCAGTACTAGCCGTAAAGCTAAACCAGGCGTCATGAGTATTTCCTTCCCTTGCAGGGAAGGTGCCCGAGAGGGCGGATAGGGTCGCCAACAAGAAGCGGCAGGAGCTTGATCTTTGCTCCCGCCGCTTCTCAATGATTAAAGCTAAATGCCTGTCGTGCTGCTCATGTCGCCCGAACGATCCTCGATCGAGCCGATGTGCGACTCGCCGCTGCCGGTCGGACTGACAAAGTTGGACAACTCTCCAACTTCGGTGTCGGCGCGGGCTTCCGTGTCGGCTAGATTTCCCTGCAACGTTTCCTTGTCCACCTGCGGGGTCGTGTTGCTGATGCCGCCGGGCGTGACTGTCGGGTCCATGGTTGCCATAATCTGCTTGCTCCTGTGATTGCGTGCCTATCGGTATAATTCGCTCTTACCCAGAAGCAAGCGGCGGCACTGCACCTTATGAAGCTATTGATATTAGGCGGGACGAAATTTGTCGGGCGGCATATCGCGGACGCGGCGCTGGCGCGCGGGCACGAACTGACTTTACTCACGCGCGGCCAAACCAACGCCGATCTCTTCGCGGGCAATCCCGCCGTGGAGATGCTGCGCGGCGACCGGACAAGCGTGGACGCGTTATCTGCCCTGCTGACGAGCGCCGACGATTGTACTTGGGACGCGGTGATCGACGTGAGCGGCTACTTTCCGCGCGACGTGCGCGCCTCCGCCGAGCTGCTCAAGGGACGCGCGGCCCGGTATCTATTTATCTCCTCGGTTTCGGTGTATCAAGATTTCAGCCGGAAGTACATGTCCGAGGAGTCTCCCACGGCGAAGATCGACAACGCGGAAGTGCAGACGCAGATCACCGGCGAAAACTACGGCGCGCTGAAGGCGCTGTGCGAGCAAGCGGTGGTAGATGCGTTCGGCGCGGAGAGCAGCGTGATCGTCCGACCGGGGCTGGTCGTCGGCCCGTATGATCCGACCAACCGGTTCGTCTACTGGCCGATGCGCGTCGCTCGCGGGGGTGAGGCGCTCGCTCCCGGCGCGGCGGAGCGCGCGGTGCAGTTTATCGACGGGCGCGATCTCGCCGCTTTCACGCTGAACTTGCTGGAGATGCAGGCCGGCGGGATTTACAACGCCACCGGCCCGAGCCGCCAACTGCTCGCCATGCGCGAGTTTCTGGAAGTCTGCCGCGCCACGCTCGGCGGCGAGGCGACTTTCACCTGGGTTTCCGACTGGCTTTTATTGCAGCATGAAGCCGTGCCGTACACCGAGATTCCCCTTTGGATTCCGGAAACTCCCGAGACGCTTGGCACGGGGTTTGTCAACACCCGGCATGCGCTCGCGGCGGGCTTAACATATCGCCCGCTGGCGCAGACCATCGCCGATACTTACCAGTGGGCGCTCGACACGGGCCTAACCTTTCCTCCCGGCCCGACTCTTACGCCCGAGCGCGAGCGACGCCTTCTGATCGCCTGGCACCGGTTGTCGCATCCATTTCGCGGCCATTTTGATCCTCTGCGCTAAAAAGCCGGCAATTACCAGGTTTTCAGCCCTGGAATGTTTTACGGCTAAAGAACATACTTCCTTCGTCCGAAGATAGTTGCGTGGGAAGGACGCGTCCGACGAGGACAAGTTCGCTCCCCGCCAACAATTGAATACCTCCGTAGCGCAGGATGCCCAAACGCGGAGGAAAGCAGCTCAGCCGGATCAGCGGGTTACCCGAGGGACGGCTTATTCTCACGGAGGATTTTCATGTCTACGTATATCAACACCAACACGACGGCCATGATGGCGTCGTTCAACCTCGACAACAACACGATGGCGCTCAACGGCGACATCGAGCAGCTTTCCACCGGTTTGCGCATCAACAGCGCTTCCGACGACGCTGCCGGCCTTGTCCGCTCCGAAAACATGGCGGCTCAGCTTTCCGGTCTGAACCAGGCGACGTCGAACACCAACGACGCCATCAACATGACCAAGACGGCTGAAGGCGCGTTGAACCAGGTGCAGAACCTGCTCGTCTCCATGCGGCAGCTCGCGGTGCAGGCTTCCAACCTTGGAGTCAACGATTCCACCGACGTGCAAGCCGACCAGACCCAGATCGCTTCCGCGATCCAGTCGATCAACCGCATCTCGTCGACCACTCAGTTCGGTACCAAATACCTGCTGAACGGCTCCTCGTCCTCGGCCATGACCACGACCAACGGCTCGGCGGCTGCCAGCTCCGGCTCGAACTTCGCCGTCGTCGCTCAAGGCTCCTGGAGCACCGGCAATTCCTACGACTATACGTCGGCGCAGCTGTCGCAAGCAACGGCCACGACCAGCTCGTTCGCCACCACGACCATCGGCGGCAGCACGCCAGCGACCTTGTCGGCCACGAACACAAACGTCTCCGGCTCGATCAAGATCAACGGCACCTCGTATAACGTCGCAGCGACGACCGGCAATAACTTCGCCGCGTTTAACACGGCGATCGCCGGCAGCGGCTACCAGGCCTCGTTCAACACGAGCGGCAACATGGTCTTCACCGCCTCGACCGCCGGCGCGACCGCAGCGCCCGCGATCGACATGAGCGGCCTGACAGTTGCCGGCTCCGCGACCGATATCGCCTCGACAGCGACCGACGCGACCAACACATCGACGTTCGCGGCTGCTGCCGGTACGGGCGGCTCCCTCCCGCACAGCCTCGCTTCAGTAGACGCGTCGACCAATATCGCCGTTAGCGGCACATTGGCCCTGACCTCGTCCACCGGCGCGACGTTCTCCAAGACCTACACTGCGGGGACATCGATCAATCAGGTGCAGCAAGACCTTAACGCCACCTTCGGAACCGGCGCGGATGCGGTTACGGCCAGCACGTCGGCCTCGGGCGCTTTGGTCTTCACCGATGCCACCGCAGCCCACACGCTGACTTCGACCGGCTCGGATCTCGCTGCCACCAACACGGCGGGCACCCTGCCGTCGAGCGCAACGAACGTCCCCGGCGCTTATGCCGCGATGACACTGAGCGATGGTGCCGGCCATACCATGACCAGCAACACGACTCAGGTCGTCAACGGCAGCTCGTACTACTCGTTCCAGAATGGCCTGGTTTTGTCCAGTTCGACCGCCGCTTCGCTCACCGGAACCACTAACGTGAACGGCGCTTTGCAGGGCACGGCCGGAGCGACCTCGACCGGTACCGACCTGGAGTTCCAGATCGGCGCGAACGGCGGACAGACCGCATCGCTGAGCATCGGCAGCACCGCCGCCGACCAGCTCGGCAAGGGCGCGGCCAGCTACACCGACGCCAGCGGCGCTACGCAAACCGTCCTGACGGGCAGCGTCGCCGACACGAACGTCACCACGTTCAAGGGCGCTCAGGATGCCATCGCGGTTCTCGACAAAGCGATCTCGGACATCTCCACCGACCGCGCCAACCTGGGCGCGTTCCAGAGCAACGTCCTCCAGTCGAACGTCCAGTCCCTCGGCGTCGCCACGACCAACCTCTCGGCCGCTGAGAGCACGATCAAAGACACCGACCTCGCCACCACAATCGTGGACTACACCAAGAACCAGATCCTGGTCTCTTCGGCGACCTCGGCCTTGTCCTACGCCAACCAGGAGCCGCAGTCGATCCTCAAGCTGCTTCAATAAACCGAACGCAGCGAGCGGGCTTGACCGCGACACGATTCGAGAGCCTCTTCCCTACACCGGGAGGAGGCTTTCGGCATATTAGGGCCTTGCCCGCAAAACTCCTAGCTTCTGTACTTTCGCTCACAAAACCGCCATGAACACGCTGGACAACACATCATCCTATGGCTATCAGGTTGCAGGCGCATCGCCTACAGCGACGCTTTACAACGCGTCCCCGGCTCCGGCGGACACCGATCCTTCGCCAGCCGGCGATCCCGCCCCCTCTCCTTCTTCTTCTCCCGCCGCGCCCGAATTGTTTCCACAGCAGCGCCCGGAGCAGGCGTCTGCAGCCGCCTCCGGACAAAGCGCGGGAGCAATTCTTTCCCGGCATTTTGACGAGACCCTAAAGAATACCGGGATCAAAGCCGAAATACAGATTGAAAAAGGCGTCGGCATGATCGTGCGGCTGGTGCAGTCGGATACCGGCAAAGTCGTGGTGCAGCTCCCGCCGCAGGGAGTAATCGAGCTTGTCGCGGAAATCCAGCAGCAGCAAGACCAGAGAATGAAAATCGCCGCGCCCGAAAGCGTCGCGGCGACCGCCGACGGCGGGAACGCGGGCGGCGAGCCGCCGTCGGCCAGCGGCGCGCTAATCGATCAGATGGCATAAACCGAGAGAGCAGCGGCAAAGAGCGCGAAGCGCCGCGCGGTTCGAGCGGAGTAAAACGATATGAGCAGCAGCAGCATTTACGGCTCGGCGGCATCGCCGATTACCATCAGCGGCCTCGGATCGGGTTTGAACACGAGCGGAATTATCACCGCCCTAACCGCAAACGAAAATACCGCGATCACGACCTATCAAAGCCAGCAGTCGGACTTGAATAATCAAGTCACCGCCTGGCAGACTTTCAACTCCGACCTGCTCGGACTGCAAAGCATCGCCAGCAGTTTAAGCTCGCCGTCGTCGTTTTCGACCGCGACCGCCAGCATCGACCAGAGCGCCGTCGCCACGGTCACCAGCTCCACCGGCGCAGTCGCCGGGACGCACACGCTGACAGTCAACAGCCTCGCTCAAGCGCAGAAAGTGCTCTCGAACGGCGTCACCGACGCTTCCGTCCCGCTGAACATCTCCGGCTCGTTTCTACTCAACGGCAGCAAAATCACGGTGACGTCGACCGAATCGCTCACGCAAGTGGCCGCCGCGATCAACTCGTCATCGGCGGGGGTAAACGCCAGCGTGATTTCCGCCGGCACGGGCGACTATCAGCTCAGTTTGACGTCGAGCTCCTCGGGCGCGCTCAACGGCCTGTCGGCCAGTGACGTGGGCAGCGGAACGGCCTTGGAGTCGCTCGGGCTACTGCCCTCGACCGGCGGGACTCAGGCATTGCGCCAAAGCATTACGACCAGCAGCGGCGGCGCGGGGGCGGGGTCGATCGCACTCGCCAGCTCAACGGAAGACGTCGGCGCGGCGATGTCGATCACCGACGGCACCGCCGCTTCGGGAGCGATTGAAATCAAGGGCACGTCGATCAGCGTCAACCTGAACACGATGTCGCTGACCGATGTCGCCAATGCGATCAACTCGGCGGGCATCTCGGGGGTGCAGGCGCAGATCGTGGGCATTCCCGACGCGAGCGGCAACGTGACCGCCACCAGCGCCAAGCAATTGCAAATCGTCAGCACCGATTCCAGCTCGCCTCTAACCGCTTCCTCGTTCACCGACTCGAACAACGTTCTGAGCAGCCTCGGCATCGTGCAGACGGGTTTTACCAACCAGAAATCAGCCGCGCAGGACGCCAGCTTCTCAGTGGACGGGGTCGATTACACGCGCTCCAGCAATACGGTGTCCGACGTGATCCCCGGCGTTTCCATGACGCTGCTTTCGACAAACGACGCCACGACCTCGACTCCCGCCAATATCAGCGTCGCCGAGGACACGTCCAGCGTTTCCGGCACGATCAGCAACTTCGTCACCGCATACAACGGCGTGGTCGACTATATCAACAGCCAGAATACGTTTACGCCGGATTCGACCAACACCGAAGGAACGGCTCAGTCGAGCCCGGAGCTGTTCGGCAATTACGCGCTTACCAGCGTGCAGAATCAGCTTTCCAGCATGCTGAACGTCAACAGCAACGGCAAGTCGCTGGCCGATGTCGGCATCACGGTCAACACTACGGGCGAGCTGGTAGTGGACTCGTCCCAGCTGCAAGCCGCACTGCAAAGCGATCCGACTACGGTGGCGTCGCTGTTCGGAGTCAGCGGCACGGCCACGGGCACCGGCCTTTCATTCGTCACCGCCGGGACCAACTCGCAGACTTCTTCGGCGCAGGGCTACGCCGTGGATATCACGCAAGCGGCGACGCAGGCGACGGTCACGGCGGCCAGCGCCTACACCGCGCCCAGCCAGGCGGAGACGCTTACGTTTTCCGGCGGGCTTTTCTCCGCCTCCTCCGTCGGCCTCAGCATCCCGGCCGGCACTACGCTCAGCGGCGCGATCAGCTTGATTAACGGAAACACCAATCTCAATCAAGCGCTCTACGCTTCCTCGGATTCGTCGGGGCGGCTTGTGATTACCAGCAAAGGCTACGGCTCGACACAGCTGTTCGGCGTCCAGTCCAATTTGCCCGGAGCGCAGGGCAGCGGCATCGGGACGTCGGAAGTGAGCGCCCTCGGCGCGGACGTCATGGGCACGATCAACGGCGAGGCCGCGACGGGAGTCGGACAATCGCTGGAAGGCAACGCCGGCAACAAAACCACCGACGGCGTGCAGATCACCTATACCGGCACCGCGATAGGCAGCATCGGCAACATCACCGTGGCGCACGGCGTCGCGGATCAGCTCAACGGGCTGGTGACACAGGTCACCGACAGCGATACCGGCGTGATCGCCTCACAGGAAAACGCGCTCACTGCCCAGGTCGCCAGCATACAAACCGAAATTACGGGACTGCAAACCGAGGTCGGCAACTATCAAAGCTATTTGGAGACGACGTTCGCGGCCATGGAAACGGCGGTCGCCAACTTGAAATCGCAGCAGCAGGCCTTCGACGCGCAGGCCGGCATCACTTCCACCGCAAGCTCCAGCAGCGGCAGCTCGTCCACCTCGTCGTCGAGCAGCTAAAGCGGCGGCTAATCGTCGGCACAGGCCGAGCTTTGGAACTTCTCGAAATCAGCGGCAAACCATTTATGTCATTCAACAATCCTTATTCCAGCTACCGAACCACGCAGACGATCACCGCCAGCCAGACACAGCTGATCGTCATGCTCCACGACGGAGCGATCCGCTTTCTCGCGCAGGCCGCGCTGGCGATCAGCAACAAGGACTATCCGGAGAAGGGCGTCAACTTCGAGAAAGTCGCCAATATCGTCCTGCATCTCTGGGGCACGCTGGACAAAGAGCGCGGCGGCGAGCTGGCGGGAAACCTCGACAACATTTACGCTTACATGCAGCGGCGCTTGATGCAAGCCAACATGAACGACGACCTCGAAATTATCAAGGAATTGATGCAGCATCTGCGGGCGTTGCGTAGCTCATGGGCGCAAGTGGACGCCGAAACTAAAGAGCGCCGCGCGCGGGAAGAGCCACAAGAGGCGCGCAACGCGTTTTCCGGCAGCGCTTCGTCAAGCGAGGACCGCTTAAAAATCGCGGCCTAACGAACTGAACTACTGGCAGGATCATGACCCACCCGAACAATACTCAATCCGCCGATGAGCGCGCCAAGTACCACGCGATTCTAAAGCTCTCACAGCAGCAGATCGCCGCGCTCGAGAGCGATAAATTCGCCGCGTTCCAGGCAATCCTCGCCGCGAAAGGCAAGCTGATTACATCCCTGGAATATGCCGGGAACCGGCTGGAATCGGATTCCGTGTTCGCGGCACTGGTGGAGCGGATTCGAAGCTGCGAGCAAAGCGCGGAAGTATTGCTTGTCGCGCGCCTCAACCAAACTCGCCTGCGGCTTGGCGAAATCCGCGAGCGCAAGACGGCGCGGCGCGCCTATGAGTCCGCCGCGCGGCGAGACTCGCTTGCGCCCGCGCTGGCAGTCAGGGAAACGCCCCGGCTGTTTGATTTGCATTCATAATCGCCGAACCCTCCGCAAAACCCCTTTGGCCGTCAGGCGCGGAACCTCTCGGCTGGTATACTCTGTTGAAACGGTGTACAAAGCGCAGCCGATATCGAGCGCGCGGTCTCGCGACGCTCATCAGCCGCCGCGGATACGCCGGAGAGTTCTAAGCACCAGCCATGTCCCACACGAAAGTTTTGATTATCGGCTCAGGCCCCGCCGGTCTGACAGCCGCCATTTACGCCGCTCGCGCTAATCTGGAGCCGATTGTGATTGAAGGCGGCCCGCCCAACCTTCCCGGCGGACAGCTCATGATTACCAGCGACGTGGAAAACTTCCCCGGATTCGCCGAGGGAGTCATGGGCCCCGACCTGATGATGGCGATGCGCGCCCAGGCCGAGCGGGTTGGCGCGTCGTTTATCACCGAGAACGTGATCAAGGCCGATCTCGGCAAGCATCCCTTTGAAGTAGTCACCGACGGCGGCCAAACCCACACCGCTGAAACGGTGGTGATCTCCACCGGCGCGAGCGCGAAGTGGCTTGGGCTGCCGGAAGAGACGGCGCTCTACGGCAAGGGAGTCTCCGCCTGCGCCACCTGCGACGGCTTCTTTTTCCGGGGCAAGGACGTGATCGTCGTCGGCGGCGGCGATACGGCGATGGAAGAAGCGACGTATCTCACCCGCATGGCGAAGCATGTCACCGTGCTGCACCGCCGCGAAACCCTCCGCGCCAGCGCCATCATGCAGAAGCGCGCGCTGGAAAACACGAAGATTTCGTTTAAGTGGAACGTCGGCGTGAAGTCGATCAGCGACCCAGCGGCGGGCGCGTTCACCGGCGTGACCACGATCAACCTCAAAACTGACGAGGAAGAGTTCGTCCCCGCCGACGGCTTATTTATCGCCATCGGCCACAAGCCCAATACCGGCCTCTTTGAAGGCCAGCTCGCCATGGACGAAAACGGCTATATCACCGTCCACCCCGGCACCCCCGTCACCAGCGTTCCCGGCGTCTTCGCGGCAGGCGACTTGATGGATTTGCACTACAAGCAGGCGATTACCGCAGCCGCATCGGGCTGCATGGCGGCTATCGATGCCGAGCGGTATTTAATGTCGATGGACGAGTAGTGACCCTATCCGGGATCTCGCCCACCTTCCCTGAAAGTGAAGGAATTCTATGTTAAGCTAAACTAGCTTAACATTTCAGTCCGATGCCTTCCTCTATAGCTGCGATTTTGCTGTAAACAGTTCCTTTCCTTTCAGGGAAGGTGGGCGAGATCCCGGACAGGGTCGCTTAAACCTTAACATCCGGTTAACATAGCCGCTGCATAATACGCCCGAAAGTGCGGTGGGCGCTTTGAAGTTTCAATGTCGAGCCAACTTGCGGCGGCTGTTTTGCCGCGTTTTGATGGATCGACCATATCCCTCTTGCCAGACCGACCCTGAAATCAGCTGTTTCCGGGTGGCTCTTCAGGCTGTTTTCACGAGCCGTTCTCGCCCATCTGCCTCGATACTACAGGAGACAATGATGATGACACTCAAGAAAGCTTTCGGCATTGCCGCGCTGGCCCTTGGGCTGGCGGGCGGCGCTATGCAGGCGGCGTCGGCGCAATCCCTCACTGGAGCGGGATCGACCTTCGTCAACCCGATTATGACTCGCTGGACCGCCGACTACGGCAAGGCCAACGGTGGCCAGATCAACTACCAGGCCATCGGCTCCGGCGGCGGCATCAACGCCCTCATCAACCACACGGTCGATTTCGCGGGCAGCGACGTTCCGATGAACGCCGACGAGCTTGGGCAGGCGAAGGCTCCCGTGCTGCATATCCCCGATGTCGTCGGGGCGGTCGTGGTCGCTTACAACGTTCCCGGTATCGGCCCCGGCATGCATCTTGACGGGCCGGTGCTCGCGGGTATCTATTCCGGCAAGATCACCATGTGGAACGATCCGCAGATTACCAAGCTCAACCCCAATCTCAAGTTCCCGGCGGACTCCATCTTCGTCACGCACCGCTCCGACGGCTCCGGCACCACGGCGATTTTTACCGATTATCTCAGCAAGATCAGTCCGGCCTGGAAATCCGGCCCCGGCATGGGCAAGTCGATCGACTGGCCCGTCGGCCTCGGCGGCAAGGGCAACGCCGGAGTCGCCGGCCTGCTGAAAGCGCACAAAGATTCTATCGGCTATGTCGAGCTGGCGTATGCGGTGCAGAACGTCATTTTCTACTCCGCGATGCAGAACTCGCACGGCGCGTTTATCTACCCGTCCGTGGAATCCGCCGCCGCTGCCGCCCAGGGCGTGAAGCTGGCGTCGAACTTGACCGCTTCCCTGACCGACACGGCGAACCCGAAGGGGTATCCGATCACCGGCTATTCCTATCTGATTGCCTATAAGAACTCGCGCCAGGGTCCGGCCGTGAAGAAATTCCTGAGCTATGTCGTTACCACCGGCCAGGGCAGCCAGTACACTACCCCGCTGTTCTATGCCCGTGTCCCGGCCACTGTCGCCGCCCAAGCCGAGCAGGCTATTGCTACGATTAAGTAGAATAGCGTCCGTTCCAGGATTATTCCCGCCAAATACGCACCGCATTTTGGCGGGAATAATTCTAATAATCCTATCGACATGTAGGATATAATGGGATGACTTGAAAGCCGGTTTGGTTTTCAGTTACTCTCGACATGGATTGTATTAGTCGTACCGCATTTCTCCTGATGGTTGTCCTCGATACTGCGCTGTTCTGAGCGGCAGTGTCCCGGCGCAAGGAGAAGCGCTCACAAGGAGGTCTCATGAAGTACGCTGCTTCCCTTTCGTCCGCAGCCGTCGCTCTTTTGCTCTTATCTTCCCACGCGGTCAACGCCCAGACCGCCGCATCCACCGATACCACCGCGCCTGCCTATCAGACTCAGGTGACTTCGGATTCCGTTCCCGCCGATGTCCAGCCCGGCTCGTGGGCCTACAGCGCCGTTTCCGATCTCGCCGCCAAGGGTTTGATCGCGGGCTATCCGCCCGACGGCAAATTCCTCGGCGGACGCGCTGTCACCCGCTACGAAATGGCGACGATTATCGCCCGCGTTCTCGACCGGGTGCACGATCTCGACGCCTCCGGCCAGGGCGGCTCGGTGCAGTCCGAAATCGACGAGATCCGCCGCTTGACCGACGATTACAAAGTCGAATTGACGGTCATCGGCACCAACATGACTCAGGCCCAGGCCGATATCGCCAAGCTACAGGGAGATGTCAGCACCCTGCAAGCCGGTCTGAACTCGGCCTACGATTCGATCGAGGAGCAGGCTAAGCGAACGACCGCGCTTGAGGCCAAGACCAAGCAGATTGGCGATACCGCTTATTCCAGCAGCTCGGCCAGCAAATTTAATATCAGCGGCTATATTCAGTTCCGTTTGGACGACGCCGATTCCAGCAGCCACGCCCGCTTCCCGCAGGGCACCAATGCTACATCCGGCCCTTACAACGGCAACTACGCTCAGGGCGGCTCGAAATCGTCCGCCGAAGTGCGCAGGGCTCGCTTGAAATTCTCCGGCGCTCCCACGAGCAACGTCAAATACGCCGCGCAAGTGGACTTCTCCGGCGCGATTACCGCCGGCACCAATGCCGCCAACCAGCAGGTGACTGTCCGCGAGGCGAATCTCAGCTACACCTTCGGCGACGGCACCACGCTCTACCCAACTGTCACCGCCGGACTTTTCGCCAACCCGTTCGGCTATATCCTGCCGCTCTCGATGGCCAACAGCCTGACTCCCGAGCGTCCCCTCGCTTTCAGCGAAGGCAACAATATCGGCCTTTGGGACAATCAAGACTACGATAAAGGCCTAAAAGCCGCTTACATGTATAAGAGCATCAACCTGACTTACGCTCTTGTGAACGGCGCGGGACGTGGCTCGGAGAACATCGACAACCATTTCGACAGTATCTACCGAGTCAATTACCAAACGGCGGATAAGCAGTTCGGCGTCGGCGCCTCCTACTACGACGGTTTGGTCGCTCGCGCCCGCCCGGCTGCTCTCGCCGCCGCCACTCTCACCTACCCCGAGCCGAAGAAGCAGCTCTATGGCTTCGACGCGCAGGTGACGTTAAAGAACGGCATCTTTGTCGACGGCGAGTATGTCGCGGGTAAATACGAGAAGCGCTCCTACTTCGATGAGAGCCTCGCCACCGCTGCCGCCCCATTCGGCGCGGACGCGCTCGAGACCGACACCTACGTTAAAAATAACCAGGTACAGGGCTTCTACGTCTGGGGCGGCTACTCCTTCAACTCGACCAGCCCCCGCCCGCTGACCCTCGGCGTCGATTACGACTACTTCGACCGGTCCAGGAAAGCGCAAAACAGCACCTCCAACACCTTCGGCGTAGCCGGCAACACCTATGTCAGCAACGGCTCCTATATCGACCGCAATCTTGGTTACGGCGCTCTGTACAACCTCGACAAGGCCACGCGTGTCCGTCTTTGGTACACTCGCCCGTTCGATGTCGCGCATGCTGCTGACACCCCATTCCCGACTAGAATCGGCCTCTACACCGCAGAGTTGCAAGTTCGCTTCTAATCGCATTCACAAACAAGCCCTCCACCGATCAGTGGAGGGCTTGTTTGTTGGTTGTCGGCTTTTTTAAGAGTCGCTCTCTGGCCGCTGGGCCATTTTTCTCATTGTCCTGCCGCTGGCGCGGCAGGACAATGAGAAAAATAGAAGGGTTTGGTAAAGCGTATTCAGCGTTTTGCTAGCGACTCCACCAAGCTGAAGCAGCTTGTCAGCAGCCGAGATCAGCCATTCGACGGCGGCGCGGCGGGAGGGGGGCCGTCGGGTGTGAGGCTGACGTTTTGCAGGTAGACGGCGCCTTCATAAGCGCCGACGCCGAACTCGACTAGAACAGGACGCTTATCGAGATGGGTGGCCGTGAAGTCATCCTCGTAGTGCGAGAAGCCCATGCCGACCGGGCGCTTTTTCGTCAGAATGTAGTAGTTCATTTCTTTGTTGCCGACCGTCTGAACGATCACGCGGACATCCCGGATTTGGTCGGCGGCAATATCATAGACGAACTTGTAGTGCTGGCCCTCGACTAAATGAACGGGGCTGACGGGTTGGATGGTGACGTCTGTAGCTCGTCCGTCGCCTTGGGTGACCGTGCCCGTAAACGTGCTGATGTCGATTGTGCCTTGGCGCGCGATTTGTACCTGCGGACCGGCGTTGTTGACTAGCTGCCAAGCTCCAGCGTCGCTGAGTGAGGGCAGAACATCGCCGCCGCCGCCGCCGTTTTTGCCGGCTGCCGCGCCGCAGGCCGCTACAGTTAAAATTGCAGCAGCGCCGATGCAGGTGGAAAAGAGTGTATTGCGCATTTGCTTTCCGTTAACTCCTCGATTTTACCGCCGATATGCCGCCGCCTTTGTTTCGCGTGACTAACTATTATAGCTGTAGCGACGCGATAAGTTCTATGCGGTAATCGTTGACCGCGAGGTTGCAGCGCTCCCATTCCTCCGAATCGCTCGCCGCGCCTGCGCTCAGGGTGAGTATTCCGATGCGGAAAGCGGCGTAGGCCGATTGGTAAAACCGGGCCGACGCGCTGTCCGCCGCGACGCGGCGCTCTGAGGGAGTGCCTAGTTGTTCCTGGACGGCCTCCCAAAACTCGACGCGCAGCCGCGACGGCAGCTTCCACTCCACGGAGACTCCCGCAGCATCCCACCAGATAGGCTGCCGGCCTACAGCCGTGTGGTCAAAATCATGCCCAACGCAATCCGTCTTACGGATGGTTCCATCCGGGCGGCGCACCCACTTATGCGGAGCCATGCGCCCGTCGCCGTAGGAGGCGACCGGATGGATGCGCTCGCCGGCGGCGTCGCGCGCAAGCCGCGAGGCGCGGTCCGCCGCGAGGTCGCCCAGCAACTCACGTGTGTTCCAGTAGAGCATTTCGCTCAAGCGATGCCACGCCGCCTGAGAATCGTCGTCGGGAAGCGGCGGCAGCGACGCGGCGCGGCAGTATATTGCCAGCAGGGGCAGGAGATCGGCGTCTTGCGCGGCTTCGGCTCGCAGCAGCTTACCGTCGACCCAGGGCGTCGCGATAAACCCCGAAACCTTGCCCCAGGCAGGCTCGGTGAAATTGGCGAGAGCGTCCAGGCGCTCCGCCGCCGCGGTTTCGCGGCTTGCGAGGCAGCCGTCGGCGTTGAGGATTTCCGAGAGCCCGACATAAGTCCAGAGAATGCCGCCTTGATTGGCCGCTCCAGGCCGCCAGAGGAACTTCGGGCGCTCGAATTGAGGCGAGACCGGCGGCCAGGAACGGCTGTCGCTCGGGCCATAGGCAAAGCTGCGCCACGCGCCGGAGCCGAGATCGTGCAACTCGCATCCCAGTGGATGCTCAGGCGCGGCATCCGCATTGCCTGGCAAGAATTCAGCTAGTTTTCGCGAGGCTTCGACAAGGCGTTCCTGGAGCGTGGCGCCTGACCAGCGTAGCTCGGTACGACTACCCACATACCGCTGCGCGGCGGCCCATATTCGCTTCACTTGCTCGCCGCCCTCCCCGCCCGGCAAGCCACCGTGTCCGGGGAAAAGAGCAATACGATTCGGGGCATACCCGGCTTCCACCAAGGCCGTATAAGCGGCGGCCATCGACGATCCCGATAAGCCAGGGCCTTCGTCCACGACCAGGGCAAAATCACGCTCACCGGGCTGGTCGTCAAGCAACGCGTCCGGCAATGTTACGCGCCGCTCGAACGGCGGTCCATAGGGACGCACGGTGACACGGCGGACAACCTCTATTTGCCCGCTGCGACGGAGCATTGCCGCCACAAGCGCCGACAGGCTTGTCCCGATACTGCGTAGGCCGACGACGTTTGCACTCTTCACGGCAGTCGTTTTATGGTAATCCAGCCAGTGTCGAGCGGCCAGAAGGTACTGCTCGGGAAACAAGAGGTAGAAATCGTAACCCTCGGGTAATTTTACGGTCAGCGACGGATTGATGGCGCACAAAGCCAACGCATCCAACGCGGCGCGGCAGCGCTCCGCATGATCCGCGAAATCATCCCACTGATCTTGATGAACGTCGAGGAGAATTTCGGCGGCGGCATCGGTGGCGAGGCGGATCGCCAGGCATGCGCCGTGAAGCGAGTCTTTCAGCGGGGAGGCGAAATCAAGCGGCGCGAAGCTGTCCTCGAGCGCCTGCTCGCACTGCCCGCAGGCGATTAGAAAATGGCGGGCGGTATCGACGGCATTCGCGCCGTGCCGAGGCGACGGCGACAGGGCGGCGACCATATCCAGCAAGGCCGACAGACGCTTGGTAAAAGCGTTCAGCGTGGTGATGAAATGCGGGTCGCCGTAAACGATCATGAGCGAATAACACGGTGAGATGCAATGCAGTACCGGATGGCTTGAGCCACCCGGTACTGCATCGGCCTGAGCGTCGGCGCTCATTTAACACCAGTATTATAAGCTCAGAGAGCCGTTTCAGTGGCGCATAGAATTTTTCCGGTACCGCGTTCTTGGACAAAAGCGATTAGTTTGCACCGGCCGCGCTTCCAGCCGCTCGCCAGCGGCAGGCGCGCTTGCATCGTGCCGCTTTGTCCGAATACGGTTCCCGCCACGCTCAAGCTGCGAACCACGGCTGAATGGCGCAGAACCCGTCCGCCGTTCTCTCCGCCGCCGACATGCGAGACCAGATCGTCCTCGGTGAGGGCGGTGAAGACGTCGTCGCCAAACCCGGCGTCGAGGCCGCTGACGTTGACCTGGAACGAGGCCGCCCCGCTATCGGCTTTGACATTGGAGAGTTCAACTTGCGCCGTGGAGAGCGCCGCATCGCCGCGAATCGCCTGCAGGGCCGTGCTCCGGTCGCTGCCGACGAACTGCTGCCGGCCATCCACGACCATCTCCGGCGTGTAAACTTCATCGCTGCGGGCGCGGTCGGAATAGGCGCTTTGCCGCGACGTCACGACCGCGCTGGAGAACGGGTCGGCCCAGCCGCCGTGGTTCCAGTAGTTGACATGCTCTTCCAGCGGAATAATTTCCGCGCCGGGTACAGGCTGAGTCCTGGACAAATCGGCGAGCAAAGTGTCGGCGGGCGGGCAGTCGGAGCAGCCTTCCGACGTGAACAGCTCCACAATCACAGGCGTAGGCCGCGTCGTCGGCGAGGCCCACGCCGCGCGCGACTGCGGCTGCGGACAAGCAGGGAAAGCGGCGAATGCCAAAACGGCTGAGAGCGCGGCGAGCCGCCGGCGCGACTTCGAGTGGGAGAGCGGATTGAGCTTGAGCATGGAAAGATTTATGGATGGAAGCGTGCTGCGACGCAGAAGAGAGGCGAGGCGAGGCGAGTCAAGGCAGAAGGAAACTTGACTTTGCTTGCCATGCTTGTGGCAAATCGCCGCCGGCTGAATCCTTCGGCGCGCGAGGCAGCCGGAGCCGCTTCGCGCGCCTTGTGGCGGCGCTTAATGCGCCATCTTATGATTCATCACCATTTTATGGTCCATCATCATTTTGTGCTGCATCATCATCTGATGCTTGGTCATGTGACCGTGCATCATGGCGCTGTGATGCATCATGGTGGACTACGCGAAAGCGGCGGATACGGACAAGGCGGTCAAGACGGTAACGGCTGCGGCGTATTTGAAAATCTTCATTCGGGTTCTCCTTGCAAGCACGGGTTGAATTCACCAGAGCTGCCATTTTAGTATGACGGGGCGAAATCACGCGCGCTTCACGGAAATGTCACGAAACCATTGCGTGTATGGCAGCTCGCCGGGAATCGACGCCGCCGCTTTGATTCAGGATGGCTATGCTGCGGAAAATGTATCGAGCGGCAGCTGAAAAGCAAACGAAGTCAGGCTGTCCGGGACGCTGGCGACCGTAATTTCACTGTCGTGCAGCTCGAGGATGCGCTTGGCGATTGCGAGGCCCAGGCCCGCGGAGCGAAAGGTGTCGCTATAGGGGTCGGGCTGAGACGACGCGCGGTAGAAGCGCTCGAAGACATGCGGCAGATCGCCCGGAGCGATTCCGCTCCCGTTGTCCGACACCGTCACTTCGACTGCGGCTGACCGAAGCGCCAGCGCGACCATTACCCTCCCGCCGCTGGGAGTATAGCGGAAGGCATTTTCCAGCAGGTTGTGGAATACCCTCTCCACCAGCGCGATATCGGCGCAAACCACCGGTAGATCCTCCGGCAGGACGGCCTCCAGACGGATCCGCTTTTCCTCGGCGGCCAGCTGGTGCTGCTGGACGATATCTTGCGCCAGCTCGCTGATCGAAAACGGCTCGGCGTGGACCGGAACCTCGCTCGCATCGAGCCGGGCCAGCTCGAACAGCTGCTTTACCAGGCTCTCCAGCCGGTGGCTCTGCCGAAGAGCGACATTCAAGTAGCCGCGCTGCTCGCCGGGAGTCATCGCACCTTCTTTCATCAGCAGAGTTTCTAAATAGCCCTGAAGCGCCGCGAGGGGAGTGCGCAGGTCGTGGGAAACATTGCCGACCATCTCGCGCCGGTTCCGGTCAGCCAGCGCGAGTCGGCGCACCTGCGCGTCGATGCGCTCGGACATATCGCCGAAAACTCCGCTCAGGCGGTCGATCTCGTCGCTAGCGACTTTGCCGGATTTCACCGGTGGAGCAAGCTTAACCGCGTGGAATTCGGGCCGGCGTTCCTGGAAGTCATCGGCCCGGAACGCGTCCATCGCCCCCGCTAGCCGGCGCAGACGCAGCGTCAAACCTCGAAACAGCAGCAGGCCGCCCAGCGCGACGGCGACGAACACCGCCGCCAGCGCGCAGACGCTGGAGCGCACGATATAGCTTTTGCCCAGGATTCCCGCCACGGATTCGTAGTGCTCGCCGCCAAGGATGACGTACACGTACCCTGGAGTATCCCGCCGACCAGCGGGGTAAGTGGCCACCGAGAAAACGCCGCGCTCGCTCGGGGCGCGGGGATCATCGCCCAGAATGGGGAGCGGCCTGCGACCCGAGAGAAACGAGTGGAGCGGTGTCAAGCTGACCCGGTTGCGCAGCACCTGGGCGGAGTCGCCGGAATAATCCAGCACCCTCCCGCGCGAGTCGAGAAGATAAACGTCGATCTCGGGATTGATGACCATCAGCCGCTTGATCTCGCTTCGGGCCAGGGCGAGTACCGCCGGGTTCTCGGAGCGCAGCAAATTAAGCTCGCTGAGATGAGCCGCCAGGGAAGACGCCAGGAGCCGGTTGACGTTTTGATCGACTTCCTGGCGGTACCGCTGCGTGGTGACCAGCCACAGCGGAACCGCGCAGCACGCGGCCAGGCAGAGCAAGCCAAGCAGGATTGCGGCGAGGCGGCCATGCAGAGTCCGTAGCAGAGGCGGCATTAGGCGGCGACGCTCCACTGGTCGCGCTCGGCGAATTTATAGCCGACTCCCCACGCGGTGAGCAAAAACCGGGGCCGCGCCGGCTGCCGCTCGATCTTGGCGCGGAGCCGGTTGATATGCGAGTTCACCGTATGCTCGTATCCTTCGTAGCCAAGCCCCCAGATCAGGTCCAGCAGCTGGGCGCGCGTATACACCCGGCCGGGATGGTTGGCGAGTAGGAACAGCAAGTCGAACTCCTTGGCGGTGAGAGCGACATTTTTGCCGAACAGCACCACGGAGCGTTTCTGGGCGTCGATCATCAGCGGGCCGCACTGGATCGCTTCGATCTTCTCTTCAGCGACGCCGCTCGCGGGTCCCTGGCTTAAAGCGTCGGCGCGGCGCAGCAGCGCTTTCACGCGCGCCAGGAGCTCGCGGACGCTGAACGGCTTGGTCAGATAGTCATCGGCACCCATTTCGAGTCCGAGCACGCGGTCAAATTCCGACGAGCGGGCGGTCAGCATCAGAACCAGTGGGTAGCTTGGCTGCGCCCTGAGCCTGCGGCAAACTTCAAGCCCATCGACTTCAGGAAGCGACAAATCCAAAACGATCAGATCGGGCGCGCGGTGAAGGGCCTGACGCAAGCCGTCCTCGCCGTCGCGGGCGACATGGGCGTCGTAGCCCGCGTCCCGTAGATGCAGCTCGATCAGGCTGGCTATATCCCGGTCGTCTTCTATGATGAGAATTTGCTGCCGAGCGCTTTTGAGCATGTCCTCTTTCTTCGACGCGGCGCGGCACCGACCCTCTGAGTCGCCATTCGATCCACACTGGAACCAGCTTATAATTGTAGCCGTGAATTGTCACAAAGAAATCACGGTCCGCCTCGAGAGTGGCGGACCGTGATTTGATGCTTATGCTTTGCGCTACGACTCGCTCAAGAATCGAGCTAGCTCTTATCGAGCTCCGGTCAGGCATTCGCCGGCGTCGGCGGCAAAACTCCCGCCTGGGCTTCGGAGTAGTTAGTCGCTGGCTCGAGCGAGCTCATCGGGATAGTCTCCACCACGCGGGTGGCCAGAGCCCCCGCGATTAGGAAGCAGACCCCGCCGACGATTATCGTGGGAATTGGGTTTTCGTGGAAGACGTACTTAATAATCGGCGGCATAATCAAGGAGTACGCCAGCTGCGGAAGCACGATGAAGAAGTTGAAGATTCCCATGTAGACGCCGGTGCGCTCGGCCGGGAGCGCCACCGATAAAATGGCGTACGGCAGCCCGACGATAGCGGCCCACGCGACGCCGTAGGCGATTTCCGGCGCGAGCAGCAGGTACTTGCTGTGAATGAACGCGATGCACAGAAAGGCGATGCCGCCGATGGCGAGCGATATCGCGTGCGTTCTCGGCCGTCCTGTCCGGGCGGAAATCCACATCAGCAGAGGCGCGGCGAGGAACGTGACCACTGACGAGACAGCGCCGCAAAGCCCAGCCCATTCGGTGGCGCGGTCGAAGAGAGTTCCCGTCGTATCGGTCGTGTTGTAGATGTTCTTGGCGACCACGAGCGTAAACAAGCTCCAGCCGCAGCTTAGGCCGAACCAGGTAAAGAACTGAACCAGAAAGAGCTGCTTCATGGTGAGCGGCATGAAGCGGATGGAATGAACCATCTCCATGAAGCCCGCGCCGAACCCGGCGGTCTCCCGCTTGTGCAGCTCGAACGCCGCCATATCGGCGGGCGGGTCTTCCTTGGTGGTGAATACCGTCCAAAGCACGGAAAGCAGGAAGACGAACGCGCCTACCCGGAACGCGTACAGCACTGAAAGCGGCACGCCATTGGCCGCTTCCTGCGTGACGCCAAAGTTGTGCAGAACCCAGGGCAGAGCGTTCGCCAAGCTCGCACCGAGACCGATGAAAAAACTCTGCATCAGGAATCCGGCGGCGCGCTGCTTCAGCGGCAGCTTGTCGGCGACGAACGCGCGGAACGGCTCCTGGGTGGTGTTGACGCTGGCGTCGAGCAGCCAGAGCGAGGTCGCCGCGACCCAGATCGACGGCGACGACGGCATAAAGAACAGCACGATCGACGCCAAAATAGCGCCGATAGTAAAGTAGGGAGCGCGCCGCCCAAATCTAGAGCTCCAGGTGCGGTCGCTCATCGCGCCGATGATCGGCTGGATCAGCAGGCCAGTGATCGGGCCAGCGAGGCCGAGAATCGGAATGCTGTCGGGGTGCGCGTGCAGCTTCAAGTAGATGGCGGACATGTTCACCATCTGCAAGCCCCAGCCAAACTGGATGCCCAGAATGCCGAAGTTCATGTTCCACAGGCCGCCTAGGCTGACCGGGCGCCGCTCTTCCAACTCTTCCGCCACCGCTTCGCGCGTCGCGTTCATTGCGTAATAATCATCCTTCTATAAGTGCTCCCAAACGTTTGGG
>CAXSEA010000035.1:0-22343 GCA_964235675.1 uncultured Armatimonadales bacterium
CGACTTTGTCGGCTCGTCCGGCGTAACGCATCAAACTCAGGCGGCGGCTGCGCGGGTTCGACGGCCCTTCCTTCGGCCAAGCCACCGCCTCGTCCACGCCGGGACAGAGTGCGACGAGCGGCAAGTTCGATGGTTTGGCGGCAAAGGTCACGCGACACTTTGGATTGCGTTCTTTAATATATCGAACGACCGTGGTCGCCAAAACTACGTCGCCGCTGCTGCCGGGAACAATGATGAACACGGAGTCGAGCGTCTCCGGCAGCAAAGGCTCCGAGACTCGGCTCTGCATGTACCGGTTCCATTCGGCCCGTTTGTCGGCCCCGGTTTGGGTCTCCGGCATCAGCAAGCGCGCGGTGGGCTGATTTGTGCGAGGCTCAGTTGCCGCCATGAAACTCTTTTACCATCCAAGGGAAATCCATCCGAACGATACCGGGCCGAAAATCGAGTTTTGCATTTTCGGTGCCCAGCACCGGAACAATTTGAATTTGCGCCGCGCCGGTGACGAAATCCTGGCCGACGTTGTTGACGAACGCGCCTATCGTCACCGTGTACCTGCCAGGCTGCAGATAGTTGGGGTTGATCCAAGTCTCGAATGTCGTCTCGCCCCGCTGCAAGCTGCTCAACGCCAGGGTGTCGTCATGGTGAGACGTAAACACGGCGGTTCCATAATTGTCTAAAATTGTATATCCGATATTGATCCCGGACACGTCGCTTGCAGAGTATACCGAGATTGAGAGCCCAATCTGCTCTCCAATCATAAATTCGCTCTGCAGCGTCGGGGTGACATGAATCAAATTTAATCCGGTGAAGCGGATAAAGCCGGAAGGGTTGGTGGCTTCTCGACCTTCCCAATCAACCAGTTCAGCGCGGCTGCCGGACGACAGCATTTCCATATAGTGCGACACGCCTTCCATCACTGGCCCCTGATAAGTTATTTCCCCGTGCGACATCACGATCAGCCGGTTGCACAGCTTTTGAATCGGCGCTATATGGTGGCTGACCAGGAGAATAGCGCGGCCGCCACGCTGCGAGACTTCTTCCATCTTGCCCAAGCATTTATTCTGAAACTGCAGATCGCCGACCGCCAGCACTTCATCCACGAGCAATATTTCGGGGTCGAGATGAGCGGCGACCGAAAACGCGAGACGCATGTACATTCCGGACGAGTAACGCTTCACCGGCGTGTCCAAGAACTGCTCGACCTCCGCAAAATCGACAATCTCGTCGAAACGGCGCCGCACCTCGCGCTGCGACAATCCAAGGACCGTGCCGTTCAGGTAGATGTTCTCCCGTCCGGTCAATTCCGGATGAAAGCCGGTACCGACCTCCAGCAGACTGCCGACACGTCCGTGCAACTCGACGCGCCCGTCAGTCGGATCGACGATTCGGGACAAAATTTTCAGAAGAGTGGACTTGCCCGAACCATTGCGGCCGATCACGCCGACGACATCGCCCCAGTTAATGTCAAAGTTGACATCCTTAAGAGCCCAAAACGGTGCCGCGACCGCTTTTTCACGCTCTTGCTTTCGATAAAGATTTCGGAGAGTGCTGGTGATCTCGTCAGTGAGAGTAGTACGCCTACGAGCATTCTGAGTAATTGTGAAGCGCTTGGAGAGATTGCGCACGGAGATGGCATTGCCACGATCAAGCATGAAAATAGTCTAACTAGCGAAGATATAAAATCAGAATCGGTGCTGCATTATCCCTGAAACATTGACGTTTTGCGTTTGATGTACCGATAATCAGGCAAGTTGACGCTACAAAGAAGGCTGGCGTGGAATCGCTGTTCACAGCACGCCGCTACGGCTCAGGCTTGGCTGAGGCGGTATAGCCCAAAGCTGGACGCGTTTGCTTCTGGCCGTAAATATCGGGGAATTACGATCAGAGATGTTACAGATGAGAAACAACATCGCAACTATTGTTGGCGAAACGTCGCGCCTTTTTCCGGAAGCGCCGCCGCAGTTCTCTGTCACCCTGGATCCCGCCAATTCACAGCAGTCAATGTGTATAACGCTTGAACACATTTTGAACTAGCGGGCACAGCAAACGAGGTTTGGCAGAGTACATCAGAGTGGATCAACCATCATGGTATAGCATACCTTGAAATGCAGCGACACGGTATCTGGCTGCACTGGCGCGCATCGACATTTTGCAGAACCCCGTGTATAAGGGCACTCCAGTCTACGGCCACACGAAAAGTCGCACGGACAAAAAAACATCGGCAAAACCTCATGCGCTACCAGGGCTGCCCCCTACAATCGGCTCGTTATAACAAGTCTGTCAGACCGGAAGAATGGAATTACCACCTACCTGCGTGCTAAGCGATTGTCGCTCCTAAGCTTAGGGAAACGGTTCAGGTAAAATTCGGCAAAAAAACGAGGCGGCTCGCCATAAGGGGCGGCAAGCGTTTCCATAACATAGCGAACATTCGCTTCGGCAGGGGAGGGGAGCGGAAGTGGTTTCGCGCCGGCATATACTCCGCTGAGAATGCGGTAATGAAAATCAGCCGCTGCGCCTGCAATATTCAGCTGCGTATAGTGGTTTCAAGCGCTGGTCGTTTGCGGCGGCAACTCAGCGGGTGCGTTAATTTTTTGTCTTGACAGTATAACCCGAGAAACAAACTCGTACAAAGCGGTGTTGATGATATGGAACGCTTTTTTAACCATGTTTGTGAGTAGCTTCGGTACTGATGGCAATCGCCGAGAGGTTTAGTTTTTGCACTGGCTTATATACCTGTGCGAATGGGGTAATATATGGGCCGCTTCGGCCAATGGCGGCAGACGCGAATTGCGATTAGAGGAAATAGTTCGATGTTGATACGATTTGGATACGAAATTCTTTTTGACCTGCCCGCGCCAACCCCGATGGTGCTGCTTCTCTCTCCCCATCCGTCTGTCGATTACCGGCTCTCCTATCCGGAATCGATTCAATCGGAGCCCAACTTGCCGCTGCACGAATTCATCGACGATTTCGGCAACCGCACCACACGCCTGCTCGCTCCCGCTGGACAGTTGCGCTTGTTCTACAACGCCGTAGCCCAAGACAGCGGCTTGACGGATATTTACGAGCCGAATGCCGTGCAGCATAGCGTCGAGGAGCTTCCTGATTACGTTCTCCCGTTTCTTCTCGACAGCCGCTACTGCGAGACCGAGCTTCTGGCGAATACCGCATGGGAGCTGTTCGGCGCGACTCAGCCCGGCTGGGCGCGCGTGCAGGCAGTCTGCGACTGGGTGCACTCCCATATCGAGTTCGGCTACCATCACGCCCGCAATACCCGCACCGCTGTAGATGTCTTCAACGAGCGAGTGGGTGTTTGCCGCGATTTCACGCATCTGGCAGTGGCGTTTTGCCGCGCTCTCAACATTCCTGCCCGATACTGCAACGGCTATTTAGGCGATATCGGCGTCCCCGCCGATCCCTCGCCGATGGACTTCAACGCCTGGTTCGAGGTCTTCCTGGGCGGGCAGTGGTACACCTTCGACGCGCGCCACAACACGCCGCGTATTGGCCGAATTCTCGTCTCGCGCGGTCGCGACGCCAAAGACACGGCCATGACGACTTCGTTCGGCATGGCGAACTTGAAACAGTTCACCGTCTGGACTGACGAAGTCACCGCATCTTCTGAAACGGTGCCTCCCCGGCAGCTCGTAGCCGGCTAACGGCAACAGTTCCCAAAAAGCCCTCGCATGAAATGACATGCGAGGGCTTTTTTGCGTCTCGAATTCCTCGTATACAAATTTGCTGAAAAGAGCGAGCAAACCCACCTCAACACCTCTGATTGCTGCCTTAGAAATGGTAATTTCCAGCTTCGATCCTGGCTTCGCTTTAAGAAATCCCGGCAAATTATCCTGCCGGTCTACGATCTTTTTTTCGCCGATATACAAGCAAATATGGCGGTGATTGCGGCTTGGAATAAGCCGATATTATGTACTGCGTGCTGCTGAAATATCTTAAAGTCAGCCCGCAGTAAAATTACCGGCTGCCGTTTTAGTGCTCAATATTGTCGGAAAATCAGTGATCAGATTCTGATTTTTCCATAGCCGTTTCTATCTGGATCGGCGAGCAATCGGCGCCGCTCAAGCGAATAGAAAAAGAATACATGATTCATACCCGGCGATCTTCCATACTTGCAGCTTGTCTTCGGACTAAATTAGCGGCCATCGCCTTCGCGGCCTGCGCGGCAATCGCGTGTTTCACCGCGCCCGTCCATGCCGACCCCGTCGCTTCCGATGGAGCCGTCGGAGTGAATGCGAAATGGGAATCCGGCAGCTCCGCAAACTGGTATATAGAGCTTCAGCGCCAGGGTATCTTCAGCATCGTGAGCGGCATCCGCGCGGAAAACGATGCCGAAATCAGAGCTGGGCTGCAGCAGTTCGACTGGGGCTGGGCGCACCAAAGCCCGGACGGCTCCTTCCCCGGCACCGCTGGCGGCAGCACCGGGCAGGAGTTTCATAGCAGCTCGCTCTTCGTGGAAGCCGCCGCGCGCGCCGCGCTGCTGCTGAAATCCTACTCGCCCATCACTTACTCACCGGATAGCGCCTACTACAATTCGGTGGTCGCCCGCTACACGGCCAACGTGCACGCCGCCGCGCTATGGTTCACCAATCCCGGCGTCGCGAGTGCTGGACAGGCGTACAACCAGCCCTTCACGCACCGTCGCTACCTGCTGGCGGCAACTCTGGGGGAATCGGCTGCATTGACCGGCGATACTTCCCTGTCCGCCGCCGCCATACCGTACATCCAGGACGGTTTAAGTCGGCAGCTCCCCTCCGGCTGGCGCGCCGCCGTGTTGAAAACGCGCGGCGGCCAGTTGCCCGCCGCCACTTTAATCGCGCCCAACCAGCTGGTCGCGCGTGGTTCCATGCTGCTGACCAACGCCGCCGGAGTCAACCCCGAGCAAAACGGTTACGACACTGAGTACCAGTGCCTGGGAATCTACTACGCCAATATCTATCTTCCCTACTGCGCCGATCCGGTTCTGCGCGCCAGGCTTGTCGCCATGATCAACGCCGGCCTCGCCTGGGAAAGCCAATTTATCAGCCCCGACGGTCAAATCAGTATCTCCGGCGACAGCCGCATGGGAATTGAATTGGACCGCAACGGCAACGTCAAAGTGCCGACCAAGGGAGTCACCTACGGCGCGTTCAGCTTGGGCGCGCAAAATACGGGCAACCCCGTGGACGAGCTGTACGCCATCCGGATCGCCAACCAGGGCGTCGCTGTCGACATGAACGCGGTCGCCGCCGACGGCGCTGTGGACGGCAACGCCGCCTGGGAGCAAAACAGCGCGTCCACCTGGTGCGTCGGCAATCAAAAAATCGGCGTCGATTATGTCGAGTCGGGCATTGCCGAGGAAAACGATTCGCTGATCCAGCAGGGAATACAAATTATCAACTGGGGCTTCAACCAGCAAGCCCCCGACGCCTCCTTCGGCACAACCACGTCCGCGTTCTACGCAACCGCCTGCTTTATCGAAGCGGCATCCCGCGCCGCCCATGATTTGCAGCAGTACTCGCCGCAAACGTACAGCCCGGCAGTCAACTACACCGCTTGGGCATCGGCCACTCTGAACCGGTGCGTCGCCGCAGGCAACTGGATGATCGCTCCGGCGACGGTGAAGCATTACGCCGCCGGAATCGCCGGGATGACAGGCCACGAATGGTTTGTCGCGGCGGCGCTCGCCGAAACAGGGGCATACACCGGAAATTCGACATTGCAGGCCGCAAGCTATCCTTATGCGATAAGCGCCGTCGCCCTGCAAACCAGCTATGGAGAAGACCCGGAAAGCGGCCAAGCCGATATAAACAACCAGGCAATTGGATTGAACGCGGCAATGCACTTCGCTGCCGCCTGTTACGACCCGCAGACATTCGCCGCTACCCTTTACGCCGCCAATCAGGGCTTGCTGTGGGAAGGGCAAAGCATCGATCCCGCAGGCGATGTGGCCGGAACCTCCTCTCCGGCTATTCGGCCCATGCGACGCGTCTATGCGCAGGCCGCAACCCTGCCCGACTGCGATTACTTCCAGGTAGTCGGCTACCGCATAGGCGGACCGCCCCCGGAATAATCTAACTCGCAACGGACGATGTTCATCTATCCCGTTAGCTGATGAATGCACAAATAAGCCAAGCTTTTATCCTGCGACAAAAGCTTGGCTTATTTGCGACGTGCGAATTTTACCGGCGAAACAGAGCTTAATGAAACGACTTAAGCTATGGCTTGTACATGCGGTAAAACGCAGCCACATTAGTGGCTGCCGCCAGCGAATTCGGGTCACCCGAAATCTGGCTGTAGTAAGCGAGGCATCGGAACACAATGGACGAGGCCACATGCTTTTTAACGCCGGCTCGGTCTGACTCGGCGGCTCCGGAGCCGACACGAGTGTTGCCCACGGTATTGACTTCACCGGTCGGCAAAACTTGGCTCACTTCCCAACCAACGCCTTTATTCAGCATGTTGAGCAGCGGCTGGCGCATCTCAGGGCGAGCGACCATGGTGTAATACTGGTCGGCGAACAGCAAGCCCGCCGCGTTGTAGCTGCTGTCGGGGCCGCCGCGCTCAGGGTTGTAGCCTTCAGGAGTTTGAATCGACAAGCCGTCTTGGATATAGTTCTCCGAGTGCTTAATCATCTCCTGATCACCCGCCAGCACGCCGGTCTCGCCCATCGCGCAGGCGACCAGATAGCGGCGGTGTCCGAAGATGCGGTTCTTGTGAATGCCGGCAGCCTCGACATCCGGCTCCATCATCCAGTGCACGGCCTTGACCAAACGTTGCGTAAAATCCTGGATCACCGGCTGATACTGCGAAGCGTACTGCGATCCCTGCAAATCAAGCATCGCGTGAGCGGTGGATTCAACGAAAAACGACGTGCTATGGAACGGGTCTTCCGTCTGGAAGGAGCCGTCCGAGTTCTGGTACTTGAACCCCCATTGCAAAATCTTGATGCCGCGATCAATCGCCGCGGTATCATGGTTGGCGATTGCGCCCAGAATGAGGTCTCCGCCCGGCCTTTGCTCCTCGATAAACATCTTGGTGCTTGCGCCCGAATCGAAAGCCTCATTCACCTTGCCGAACGCGCCGTCCGGAGCCATATCGGTATCGAGCGAGCTCATTTTTCGGTAAGCCGTATGCAGCATAAATGGGCTTGCCTGAAAAGCCAAGTCAGCCTGCACACCTTGATTTCCCGAACCGACCGGAAACAACGCGTCCGTATCTCCTCGGCCGGCACCGCCGTACATGGGCGACGTAAGAGGCATACCGCTCTTCATAGGCTGGCTCAAAGGTACCGCTTCCATTTTGCCGACGCAACCGGCGCTTAGACCTAACGCAAGCAGCGCCGCAATCGCTAGCGGCCGGCGCGTCAATAAATTATTCATACACTACTCTCTTTAATACAATGACGCTATAAACGTCCATCGACTTCGGACATAGCGCTCTACTAATTGGATGTTCAGGAACAGATATCTGCTCCTGGTAATATCATTAGCGGTTGATGCCGCTCACAAGTTCCGACGAAAAAGCGCCGGAAATAGTTTCCGGCGCTCTTTCCTAACTCCAAAGTCGATCTTTAGAAGAAGTACAGATCGTCTTGAGACTGCGGGACGTTGTCGTCGTAGTAGTTGCGGTTCTTATCCCAGAGCATTACTTCCATACCGGCTTCTTCGTCCTCGACCACGAAGTTGGCCAGCACGAACTTGGACATTTGTCCGTTGGGACTTGGCCCAGGAGCCAGTGTCGGCTGCGGGACGACCACCCACAAGCGGTTGCACGTCGCCATCGCGGCGCGCAGCTTATCGACGTTATCGATCATTACCGCGCCCGAATCGCGCTCCACGATCTTGCCGCTCGGCATGTAAGCCACGAACACCGAGTTCGCCGGAGGACGCCAGAAGTAGTCGCACTGGTTCAACACGATCGTGCCTAGGTCAGTGGCGAAGAACAGGGTTTTGTCGCCGGGCCGAATATGGTCATGGACGTAGTTAGTCGCGAGCGTCGTACCGCGGTTCAGCGTGCGGCTGTATGCGATATTGTGCCAAACGCGATCCGGACGCAGGGCGAGCACCGTCAGGGCTACCGTCGCTCCGATAAACAGCGCTTGCGCGAAACGCCCGGTGAGCGGCACGCCGGAGATCCGCTTGATCGTACTGGACATCCACTCCGCCACCGTAAATAAGACGCACACGCTGCACACCGCGAACGGCGGGAACATATGAATCACGTAGCGGTTCGCCGGGTGCGGCGTAGTCAGGGTGGTCAGCGTGATACCAATAGTAACGAACACGTACAGGAAATTCCACCACCGCCACTGCACGAATCGGTTCTCCACAAGCTGGTTCTGATCCGGAGTGTCCGCGGCTTTTGGCCGGAACAGCGGGCGCAGAAGCACCGCGAAAAAGCCCAGGAAGTACAGCAAGCCCGATAGCAGCTGAGACCGCTCATTGCCGGAGAACAGCATCGACGGAATCTGGTCGAGGTCGTCGGCGTGGATCGACATCAGAAGAATCGTCTCCTGATCCACCTCTTTCAGCGGCGTCACGCAGTACTTCGTGTAAAGAACGAACTCAAGACCGATCAAGCCGATTGCCAGCACAAGCCAGCGCGACGTCTTCCAGCTCAGCCACTCACGCGCTTGGCCCGACAGAATGATAATCAGAATCCACGCCGGCAGAAGCGTGACGGCAAACTCCTGGCTCGCGTAGGTGCCGATAAAGGCCAAGCACGTATAAGCGCGCAGCTTGACGCTTTCCGGGTTCCGGATACTCTTGTAAAGGAAATACGTGAACAGCGCCGAGAAGTAGGCGAACTGCGCATAGAACCGGGCCTCGCGAGCGTAGTAGATCATGAACGGCGACAAGCCGACCACGACCGCCGAAACGAGTCCAACCCCGCGCCCCTTCATCTCCCTGCCCAGGAAGTACACCTGGATGGTGACCGCGATCTGCCAGATGCCGGAGATGCACCGGTCCGCCGTCATATTCGTCGTCGAGTGGGCGATGATCATCGAGAGCGCAAGCAGATAGTGGAACAGTGCGCTGCGGCTGTAGATAACGCCCGTCATCGGATACACCGGCATGCCGTGCATCAAGATGCCGCGCGAGGCCATCAGCGACGTATACTCATCCGGCAGCAGGTCCGCCGCGCTCAGATTATATAGCGAGAAGGCGGCGACAACAACCGAAAGCACTGCCATCGCAATGGCATAGCCGTAGCGATAGATGAATCGCATCACCGGAGAAGTAAAGCCCGCCTGCGATGCCTCATTCGCCGCGACTGCGGCATTATCCGCTTGGACGGCGCTCGCGTCTTCGCGCCGGCTGACGCGCCGGTTAGTCGCCGCATAGTGAACTGCAAGAGTAGCCGCGCTAATCAAAGCCACGATTCCCGCGCTGACCAGGGTCCAGTAGGCGTAAGCGGGCGACGAGAACGTCCACCACTGCGGAGAGCCGCGGTAGATCGACTGCGCGATAAACGACAGCGTCATCCAGATCGCCGCCGGCAACGCTACTAAACTCATCAGAGTGAGTGGCGACGGCAGCGGCCAGCGCATGTGAGCCAGCGGGTTGCGCCGCACCCAGAAGTCGCCCAAGACGATCGCCAACAGGCAAGCCAGGAGCATAATCGCATCGTTGCGGACGATGTGAATATACGTGACATACCCCGGCGAGATTCTGCCGTGCACGGCCTCGGACTTGATGCCCGCGTACTTTTCGGCTGGGTACGCGGAGATAATCGGTTGCAGCCATGTCTCGCCGCTGTCTGTGGATACCTGCCAATTATTGACCGCGCTCAACTGAATATTGCGGCCATCCTCCATGCGCACCAGGCCATCCATGGACATTCGCGGAAGCGGATCCATGATGCTCGGATGTAGAACGATGCGGATCGTATTTTTGCCGGCGTGGAAAATATTGCGCAGCATCATCGCATCGACTTGAGGCGCCAGCATCGTGCTGGTATACTCGCCGACCGATCTTGTGCCCTGAATGCTTTCAAAGGCGTCGTATACGCCGCTGCTTTGCCCGGTGGTGTTGTGGGTCATCACCGACTGCGTATATTGCGCGGTCAGCGACGTACTGTCGAAATACAAGCCGTTGATATAAATATCGTACGTCGAGCTAGTGGCAAGGCGGAGCCAGCCATCCACTGAGCGCGAGGGGCAATCGATCGTTTTCTGAAACGTCACCGTCGGCGACTTTTGAGTCGTCGGCGCGCTGAGCAGAACACCGGCAACCGGAGTAGTTACCGCCGAGGGGTCTACATCGAGAGGAACTTGGACCGGTTCGCTCTCTTGAACGGCATTGCGCCAGCCAATCGGCTGAAACCGTGGCATCGTCCAGGGAATGTTGTTTTGAATCTCTTCGCGAGGACTGACGATCCACGAATTGTCGCTCAACACTTCTTGTTGAGTGCCGGTTTGAATTTCGATCTGGGACGCGATTCTGGGCTCGTCCTGCATTGACAGCACCATCACCGTCACCACGTTCAAACCCCGGTGCAGGTTCGCGGTCAAGTTGTAAGTGGTCGCCGAATAATCGCGCCGATAATAGCCCATGTAGCTATAAGGCGTCTGCAGCTTCGGAAGAGTGCTCCACTTTTCGCCGTTGCCTCCGGCCTTCGACGCGCTCCCGTTCACGGACAAAATGTACATGTCGTTCGCCGCGAAAAACATCTCGGCGTGCGTCACTTTATCCGGGACGAAAAACGCTTTGCGGAAACAGGCAATTCGGTTTCCCGTGTAGGGACTGGCAATCCAGTGAGCTTTCCACGCAAAGTTCTCGCCGGGAAAATCTTCGGCGTAGCGCCACTGGAAGTGGAAATAGCCGATCAGCGCGATGGCAAGCAGAATGGGCAGCATACGAAGCAGCTTGGCTCGCGTAAACCGCTTCTGCGGCGGTGCCGGACGAGACTCCCGAACAGGCGCTTCCGTTCCAAGGGTCTCGTTGTCTGTTTCGTTGACTTTTAGCTGTGTGTCCATGTTTGTATCGGGGCGTCGTTCATCGTCGGGAGCGGCATTTTGCCGCCGGTCTGTGCATTCGTGAGGGACGCCATCGCATCCCGAAGATTGTTTTCTTTGTAGTAGCACCACGCCAGATGCCGCCACGCTTGGGCAGTCACCGTCTTGCGGTACACGATATTGGACGTAAAATATTTGGAGCGGTACATGCCGACATTCTCGTTGTCGATGATGATCGCTTTCCACTCTCGAATCGCTCTAGGGTAGTCGCCTTCCTGAGTTTGAGCAATGGCAAGCCAGTAGGCATACTCCAGGTTCGTCGGGCTGACTTCCAGCGCTTTCGATAATCGGCGGTTGGCGAGCCCGAAGCTTTTCAGGTTGTAGTCCATCGCGCCTGTCATGAACATCATCTGCGCATAGCGCACGGCAAGCGCGGGGTTCGCGTTCGGATCTGTGATGTGCGTCTCGTAGATGGAGGCCGCAAGCTCATGGTCGCCGCCTCGAAAATAATTGTCGCCAACCCAGGCCCAGTAATCCGGCTCGTCGTGGTCGCGCAGCGCCGCATAAATCTGCCCCATGTTGAAGTGGAAGAAGATATCGTAATCGATGCGCTTGTCGAAGAACTTGGCTCGATTATAGTGAGTCAACGCCTGCGGATACTCGCCCAGTTCCTGGTATCGGCGGCCAAGGTTCCATTCGGCGAATCCTAGAGCCTCGGGGACGCTGGCGACAATCACGACCGCCGCGAAGCAAGCCGCCGCGCGCAAGCCGATCCGCCGGATCGAGTAAGCCGTCGCCGGAGCGTTCATCGTCCACGCGGCTACGATCAGGCAGGCTCCCGCGATCAAGACGATCAAAAACCCAGGCTGAACGAAGTGGAACACGGTCGCGATCGAATCGCTTAACGTGTAGTCGTTGCGGCCAAGCGTCTGCTGCTGGATATGCTCGTCGTCGGTCCATGGAACCTCGGTGTTGATTTCCGCCACCCGGCTTCCGGCAATGACGATCGACGTAGTATTGAACTGCATCACCGCAGTATCAATACGATTGGCATCCAGCGTCACCAGGCAATACGTAGTCACGAACGGCAGCAGCAGGGCGATTAAGCCGGCAGTAATTAAAGCCGACACGCGGTAGCGCTGCACGGTCAGAACGCAATAAGCGATCACTATCGCCATAATCGCGCACAAAAGCCGATCAAGCTTAAAGTACGCGGGCTCGGCGAAACCCAGCAAGCGCCACCAAGGTTTGGCGGCGGCGGCCAGGAGCGCGAGAATGCCGAATGCGGACATGCAGGCCGATTCGAGATTGAGATTGAACCGCTGGAGGACTTTCATGAAGAGAAAACTTTAGTGGAGCACCGCCGCATAATGACTTAAATGCACATCGGGGCGGATCGCGGACCAAGCTGCCGTCGAAGACGTTTAACGACTTCAACGTACGCCGCTAAGAGCGCAGTAGATCAATTTTCCGCTGCAAAGAAGCAGCTTCGGCTCTTTGCAGCGGGGCATTATCGTTCGTCGGCAATTATCTCTTGCGCTGAAGTGATACGCCGCTTTATTCTACTGGAGCAGAGGAGCGTCGGCGCTGGAGCTGGTTCCCGCTGCGCTCCCGCCGGTCGTGTCGCTGACTCGTACCTGCTCGCCGTCGGAAAGGTCGGACGGGGGCGACATCACGACAGTTTGGCCCTTGGTCAATCCGCTCATCAATAGGACGTTGCCATCCACGATAGACCTGTACTTCACCTTCACCGGGTGCACCGCGCCGTTTTCTACGGTATAGACGATGCCCTGGCCCGAAGTAAACGGCGTTAAAGCCGCTTCAGGGATCACTAGCCCGGAGTCGCTGTGGCTGGCCCGCATTACGCCGACCTGCCCCGGCTCCAGCGTCGTTGCGACATTCGGCAGCTTGGCCCAAACCGTGAACGTCAGCGGCGACGAGGACGATTGCGCGGCGCTGTATGTGATGGCGGGCGCGATGCGGTCGATCTTGCCTGGGAACGTGCGGCCCGGCAGCGCCTCGACGCCAATCGAGACCGGCTGGCCGATATGCAGGCTCTTAAAGAACATCTGGTCGACGCTCGACATAAATTCCATATCGTTGTCGCCGGAGATGACGAAAAGCGACATGCTGTTCATCAAGCTTGGGCTGGCCGCCGAGGTGCGCACGCTGCCGGGAGAGGCGATTTCGCCGACATTGACGTTTCGAGCGGTAATCGTGCCGGATATCGGCGCGCGCACTTCGCGGCGCGAGTAAACCAGCTGATCTTCCTGTACGTTCGCTTCAGCGTCTTTCAGATGATCGGCGGAGGCTTCGATCTCCTCGGGACGCGACCCGGCCATGAGCAGCTGGTACGCCGACTGGGCATCCTGCTGGTCGATCTTGGCTTCGGCAAGGGAGTCCTGCGCAGCGGCGATCTCTTGAGTGCGCGCGCCCTGCTTCAGAAGCGCGAGCGCCGACTGCTTGTCGTCGAGCATGCTCTTCGCGTCGGCCACATCCGCATCGCTGATCTCCAAATCGGCTTTCGGCAAAAGCTCCTGGTTGAACAGCGATTGGTTGCGGGTGTCCTGGGCCTGCGCGGTCGCCAAGCGCTGCTGCGCCTGATCGACAGCGTCCTGCGCTTCGGTCACTTCCAGCGGACGAGCGCCGGCTTGCAAAAGCGCCAAGCGCTGCTGCGCCTCGTCAATCGCCTGCGACGCCTTGGACACTCTCAGCTGCGCTTCCTCAATCTCTTCCGGGCGCTGCGGTCTCAACACCATTTGATAAGATGCCTGAGCGGCGGCAAGATTCGCGTTTGCGGACGTCAGCTTGTTTTGCGTATCGACGGCATCGACCACGCAAAGCACCTGCCCGGCCTCGACATGCTGGCCGACATCGGCAAGCACTGCGGAGACGGTTCCGGTCATGCCCGCCTGCAGGTCGACGTTCGCGATAGCATGGGAAACGGTCGCGCCTTCGGCGACGACATCCGAGCTTGTGCTGTTTGTCGTCACCTGCGCCGTCTCCACGATTGGGCCGGCACTGGCCGCTTTCACGGAGTGGCCGTGCATCGCGACTAACGCTCCTCCGACGGCGACAACCGCCGCGACTCCGACTACTGCTGTGACTTTCTTGTTATCCATGCTGAATTAGACCTCTTTAAAGCGAAAATGGTGAATTCGCGATGTTTGCACTCGAAAATTGGCGAAATGACGGCAATGTCTGACGCGCCGGTTTCGCTTAACCTCAAATCCTGATAAGTACCGAGCTATACGTCGATAACACGCCTGTCTTGGATATGCTGGGCGTCGGTGGTTGGGAGGAGCATACTTGCTGATTGTTTACCGGGCAACCGGTGTCAACTACAGAACCGCGCATCGACAAAAGAAAACGCGCGAAACTTTCGTAGCCATAATCCTTGGAGCGGTACGACGTGCGATGAAGCAGAGTGGACGGACGGAGGCCGCGGTGATTTACAACGAGCAACCTTTCAGGCTGTTCGACGTCGGACACCGCACCCCCCGGCAAATCTGGTTGTATACATAAAGAGCAATTACTATGCCAACTACGCCGCCTACAAAACCACTGCCGTTCCTCAGCAAAGAAGCTCGCCGCTTTCCAAGGCGCTGGACCGCTGGGCTCATGTGCCGACAACCCCTCGGTATTCTGCCATGCGCCGACAGCAAGAGAGCTTAATTTAATTCTCAGCATTCCAACGTAAAAAAGGTAGGTCAACCGTTAATGGTTGACCTACCTTTTGAAACCGCTGCCTTCCCAATCGAAATCACGCAAGCCGCCCGCAGCGTCGGCGCATCCTCGCTTGGAATGAACCAGACCCGCTAAATTTTAACGGGATCTTGCGGCGGCGGGGTGGGGGCGGGACGAAACGCGAACGTCGGCTTAGAGGCATGTCTTAGGAAATCGACTACTGGGTAGCGGATCAGGAGATTGCACACCCGCGCGGCGATCTGATGAGTCCGCGACGCCAAAATCTGCTCGAGCTGCTCGCTGCGCTGCGCAAGCTGGGTGCGTTGGCCGCTCACCTCGACCAAAGCCTGTTCGAGTTCCGCGACATGCTCCTCGGTAGATATTTCCTGCTGGTAAGCTGTCTCGGATTCAATTATTTGATGCAGCATTGGAATAAGGCTGCTGGCTTGCTGCATCGATGGTAAGACGCTGCCATCGCTTGGCCCGTCAAGCATCTCCTGATAAAGCTGCTTCACATAATCAGGGACACTCGGCGTTTTCATCACGTCCGAGAATGAAGTATTGTGGTGCTTTAAGCCAGGACTATGGAATTCTAGAATTGCTGCGTGTTGCGGCGAGCCTGGCTCAGGCATGGACAACCCGACATAGTCTAACAATTTCGTCAGAGCTTGTTGATAATCAGGAAAGTAGTCTTCGTAAAAGTTGATGATGCGCTCATCAGGACGTGTGTCTCGCAGGGCGATTAAATTGTAGTACTGCCAGTAGTTGTATGATACGTTTCGGCCAATGCCATGATATTTCGCCACGGACTTCGCAAAATCAACCGGATTGCGAACACAGACGACGAACTTCAGGTCAGGAGTCACTCGTCTCCAGAAGGGGATCGTCATACTTGCTTCCGGCAGTTTCCACCCCCATACCGCTGCGCCGCGAAATTCACGCTGAATCACCTCGCGAGCGTGGTCGTAAAACGGTTCGAGGGTAGAATCAAACTCCCATCCTGGCTCTGCGGTCTGTATGCTTGACGATGATTGATCGATATGACTTAATACTGCACGATTGATCATGCTCAGCTCGCTGTGCTCCCATGATCCCTTCTCATTGGTATGGTCCGCGTGATAAATCTGCTGATGGCTTCCAAGATGCACGCCGCAGATGTTAAGTAACCGCGAGACCATGGAAGTCCCGCTTCGTCCATTTCCAATGATTGCAATCGGCATTGATTTCAAACTCCCAAGCAAACTTCGTGTGCTCGCTCAAATCACGGGTCGCAAACGATATCTATCGCGCATAGAACCCGGCAAAGATTAAGGAATGATGAAAGGCGTAAAGGCCGCCGGCCATGGGCCGCTTGCCTTGTGTTCGTGCGGAGTAGTGATGGCTAATTCGCTCTGCATCCGGTTCATCAGTTTGCGAGGCAAGCCCTCAAATTAAGAGCTTTTTATAAGCCAGAGCTAATAGATCATAGCGGTTTTGCTTGCGGTTTGCAAGTAGTTGAGTAGAATCGGTGACCGCTCTCCATCTCTATCCCGCAGAACACGTGCCATCAATGATTGATGAAGCGCTGGCCCGATACGCTGCTAATCCGAGCTAAACGCCTACCAGACTTTCCAAGGCGCTTTCCCGGAGGCCCACAGCTCGTTCAAGTGGACAAATTCGCGGTAGGTGTCCATGGCGTAAAAAAATCCGTCGTGACGGTAAGCCATCAGCTCTCCCTCCCGCGCGAGACGCTCCAGCGGAGCCTGCTCGAGGATGCAGTCGTCGCCGGTCAGGTAGTCGAATACCCTTCGATTAAAAACGAAGAAACCCGCGCTTGCCCAGGCGTCGGCGCGCGGCTTTTCCACAAACTGCTCCACCCTGCCGTCGGCCGCGAGATCCACCACCCCAAAGCGCCACGGCGGGTTCATCGCCGTCACGGTCGCCATTTTGCCGTGCGAGCGGTGGAAGGCCAGCAGCTTGTCGATATCGACATCCGCCACCCCGTCGCCGTAGGTCACCATAAACTCGTCGCCGTCCACATACTTCTTGATCCGCAGGATACGCCCCCCGGTCATCGTTTCCTGCCCTGTATCAGAGAGCGTCACATTGAACGGGAGCTTGTCGGGAGGGCCATGATAGACGATAGAATTCGGACGGCCGCACTGGACGGTGAAGTCGTTGTTCATCGTCTCGTACGACAGGAAATACTCTTTGATCATCTGCCCGCGATATCCCAGGCAGCAGACAAAATCGTTGTAGCCGTAGTGGGCGTAGCCCTTCATGATGTGCCATAAAATGGGATGCCCGCCGACATCCACCAGCGGCTTCGGGCGGTACTCGGTTTCCTCCCGTAGCCTGGTTCCCAGGCCGCCGCACAGCAGGACTACTTTCATCGGCTTCCGCACCAATCCGTCAGCGTTTCGGTTACGTATTGCAGGCTCTCCGAATTCAGCCCCGGATAGACCCCGACCCAGAAAACCTGGCGCATAATAAAATCGGTGTTCTTCAGATCTCCAATCGCGCGGTGTTGCACGTCTTTGTAGGCCGGCTGCCGAATCAAATTCCCGGCAAACAGCAGCCGCGTGGCAATCTTTTTCGCGTTAAGATGTTGCACCAGCTCTTCGCGGCTAAACGGCGCGTCCTCGCGCACTGCAATCGGAAAGCCGAACCATGACGGGTCTGAGCCAGGCGTCGCTTCGGGCAGGATAAAGAACTCCTGCAGAGCAGCAAGGCCGTCGTACAGAGTCTTGAAGTTCTCCCGCCGCGCGGCGATAAACCCGTCCAGCTTTTCGAGCTGCGCCACGCCGACAGCCGCTTGCATGTCGGTTAGCTTCAGGTTGTAGCCGATATGCGAGTAGGTATATTTATGGTCGTAGCCGCACGGCAAATCGCCCAGGCACCACTCGTACCGCTTGCCGCAGGTGTTGTCCACCCCCGGCTCGCAGTAGCAGTCGCGCCCCCAATCCCGGAACGATTCGATCAGCACGTTCAGCCTAAGATTGTTCGTCAGCACGCACCCGCCTTCGCCCATGGTGATATGGTGCGCCGGATAAAAACTCGTCGTCGCGACATCTCCGAACGTGCCCACGTGCCGACCGTTCAGCGTCGAGCCCACCGCGTCGCAGCAATCCTCCACCACCCACAAATCATGCTTGCCGGCGAACTCGGCGATAACGTCCGCCCGGAATGGATTACCGAGCGTATGCGCCACCATGATGCCGCGCGTGCGCGGCGAGAGCGCCGCTTCCAGCTGGGTGACGTCGAGATTATAGGTCGGGATTTCGGCGTCCAGGAAAACCGGCACCATCCCGTTTTGCACGATTGGGTTAACCGTCGTGGGGAAACCGGCGGCGGCGGTAATAATTTCGTCGCCGGGCCGAAGCTGCCGCTCACCGAGCTTGGGGGAAGTGAGCGCCGAAAGCGCTACCAAATTCGCCGACGATCCCGAGTTTACCAGCGCCGCTTTGCGCAGCCCGAACCGCCCCGCGAACTCGCGCTCGAACCGCTTGGCGTAGCGCCCGGTGGTCAGCCAGAAATCCAGCGACGAGTCCACCAGCGCCCGCACTTCCGCGCCGTCGAACACCTTCCCGCTCACCAAAACCGCGCTCGCGCCCGGCACGAACTCACGCTCCGGGAACGCTTCGCGCGCGTACTCTTCAGTGAGGCGCAGTATCTCCGCGCGCAGCGCGTCGGCTTTGTCGCTCATAACACGCTCAGTTTACCACGCGCGCTTTTGGTTGTATACTGACCCCATCCGCCCTCTCGGGCACCTTCCCTGAAAGGGAAGGAACTGTTTACAGCCTATTTGTAATCTTATCGTTTGAAGGCGTCAAGCTATAGATAATCTCAGCTTGATATAAAGTTCCTTCCCTTTCAGGGAAGGTGCCCGAGAGGGCGGATGGGGTCTCCATGTCCACTCCAACAACTTGGTTAGACCGCCCCGTCCTAGTCACCGGAGCCACCGGCCTGCTCGGCGGCTGGCTTGTCCAACGCCTGCTCGCCCTCGGCGCGGCCGTCGTCTGCATCGTCCGCGACGAAGCCCCCACCTCTCGCCTGGAGCGCGAAAAAGTCGGCGACGGAGCCGCCATTGTCCACGGCGACATCCGCGACCAATCCCTGATCGAGCGCGCATTGGGTGAGTACGAGATCGAAACCGTGTTCCATCTCGCCGCTCAAACCGTCGTCGGGGTCGCCAACCGCAACCCGGTCTCCACCTTCGAGTCCAACATCCAGGGCACCTGGACCGTCCTCGAAGCCTGCCGCCGCTCCCCGCGAGTCGCCCAAGTTGTCGTCGCCTCGTCCGACAAAGCCTACGGCTCGCAAGACGTTCTTCCCTACGCCGAGGACGCCCCGCTCTACGGCCTGCATCCCTACGACGTCAGCAAATCCTGCACCGACCTCATCGCCCAAACCTACGCCCACACCTACAATCTCCCAGCCGTCATCACCCGCTGCGGAAACTTCTACGGGGGAGGGGATCTCAACTGGAACCGCATCGTTCCCGGTACCGTCCGCTCCATCATGCGCGGTGAGCGCCCCATCATCCGCTCCGACGGCCAGTTCGTCCGCGACTATTTCTACGTCGAGGACGGCGTCGAAGCCTACCTCCACCTCGCCGAGCAACTCATCAACCGCCCCGAGTTGCGCGGCCAAGCCTACAATTTCTCCAACGAACTGCAAATCACCGTGTCCGCCCTGGTCGAGCATATCCTCACCCTGATGGATTCCGACCTCGTCCCCGACATTCGCAACGAAGCCAGCAACGAAATTCGCAACCAGTACCTCAGCGCCGCCAAAGCCCGCGAGCAGCTCGCTTGGCATCCCACTTTCACACTGGACGAGGGACTAAAGCGTACGATTGACTGGTATCGCGCTTTTTTAACTGCTTCACAGAAATGATGAAAATTCTTTTTTGTTGCGAGTTGGATTAGAACCTATGTTCGGGTATAATTGAGTGTCGGCGGACGTGGAAACGCGCTTGTATCGACAGACTTTGTGTAGCGAATCTCTGATTTTGTGTAAAGGAAACCGGCTATGTGTAGCGACGCCCCAGTCCGTGCCGCGCTTCGCCAAGAGCGATTTATCTGCGCGAACATCGACAACAACAATAATAAGTTCTGGAACATCACCCTCCTTCCGGACTTCACCGTCACCACCCACTGGGGACGAATCGGCGACAGCGGCCAAACCAAAGAGTTCAAGCACCCTGACCTGGAATCAGCCGAGCGCCTGTTTGACAAAAAGTGCCGCGAGAAATCGTCCGGCGCCGGCTCCAGCGGCGCTAAATACGTTAAGCAGCGCACCATCGACACCGGCTGCAGCGTCGCCAAAGAACGCTCCAAGTTCCACCTTGCCGAACTGGCGGTGAAGCAGATCGCCACCAACAATCCCGAAGCGGTAACTCTGGTGCGCGAGCTCACCCGGCAAAATATCCACGACATCCTCCAGCACACGCAGATCACGCTCGGCGACGACGGCATCTTCCGCACGCCGCTCGGGGTGGTCACGCAAGAAGGAATCGACGAAGCCCGCCGACTTCTCGCCACCATAGGCCGATACGTCGAGTCCGATGGCTACGACGAGGCTCCGTTCAAATCCGCCGTGGAGCATTACCTCATGGCCGTTCCGCAAAATCTCGGCCACGGCAGGCCCGACCTGCGCAAGCTTTATCCCAGCCCTCAGGCCATCCAAGCGCAAAACCAGATTCTGGATTCGCTCCAAGCCAGCCTGCAAACTGTCCTCACCGCGCCTGCAAACCCGGATGTCGCTAATCCCGATCCGCTCCCCGAGCCGGCGCTCTTCGATGCCAAGCTGTTCCTCGTCGAAGATCGAAAAACCATTGACCGCATCACCCGCAAGTACCAGGCGACACAGCAGTCGGTCCACGTCTCATCCGCCTACAAAGTCAACCGCGTGTTCGGAGTCGAAATCGCGGCGATGCAATCCGCGTTCGACAGGGAAGGCAGCCAGTTCGGCAACGTCCAGGAGCTATGGCATGGCACGAGCGTCGGCAACATTTTGTCGATCTTGAAAAGCGGCCTCAAAATCGCCCCGCCCGCTACGGCGCATATCGCGGGCAAAATGTTCGGGAACGGCATTTACTTCTCCGACCAGAGCACCAAGTCGCTGAACTACGCCGCCGGCTACTGGCACCAAGGAACCGCGAGCGCGCAGACCTGCTACATGTTCCTCTTCAATGTCGCCATGGGCAACGCATACACGCCGCACTCCCCCGCCGAGTGCTTCGGCTGGACAGCCGCGAAGCCGGGCTATGCCTCCACATTCGCCAAAGGCGGACGCAGCGGCGTGCTCAACAACGAAATGATCGTCTACCGGGAATCGCAGTGCGCTCCCGCATTCCTGGTCGAATTCACCAAATAGCTAGATTGACAGTCTCAACTCAGGAGAATCAGAATGACGTTTGAAGAAGGATTCATGGCGCAGTCGCTGATCGCGCGCTGGACTCAAGAAGGCAAGCTGTTCACCGCGTGGGATATCACCCGCCACCTGCGTTCCATCGGCATGAAAAGCATCAAGCACCACGAACTTCGCCTTCTAGTGCACGACGCGTTCACGGATAACCTGATGCAAAACTACAACCGCACCCTGAGCGTAGTTCGCCCTGACGGCACCCAGGCTCTAATCTACCATCCCCAAACCGCCTGCCCCTGCGCCTACACACCGTAGAGGGCACGGGAAAAGTCGGCCAAACTCCCCTCCATTTCCATGGAGGGGCTGAGGGAGGTCTGGAAAATCAGAGAACCACCACGCGCCCCTGAAATTCCTTCAAGGCCGACCCGGCGCATCGGACGCTTTCCGCAGCACTCGCTCCTTGATCGCGCCGTACCCACGCATCCGCGACAATGCCTTCCAAAACCATTGCGGCACCAGCAACGCCGGAAATGTCCGTAGCCAGAACTGAGGCAGCGGCCACAGATAGCGAGTGAACTGACCCAGCAGGACAAAATCGTCGCCCGACGTCTGGTTCGCGCTCATCTTCAAATGCCGCACGACAGTGGGCGACCAGGTAAGCCGCAGCGCTTTGGTCAGCACGCGCCGGTACAAGGCCCGATCAGCGACACAGACGCGCGACCAGATGCCCGTCATATCCCTCAAATAGCCCAGCGGGAGGTTATAGGCCTTAGCGCCGAGACGCTGCGGCACCTCGCCGTTGTCGCCCCGCATCTTCGTCACGACCAGCGGCGACCAGACCCAGCTCGGCTCGCGCTGCATCATTCGCGCCAAGATATAAACATGGGTGTAGTTCCAAGCGTAATGCACGAAATCCGAATCTTCGGCGGCGACCGCCTCCAGCCAAAGCTCGCGCCGGAAAATTTGCACCGACATAAACGCCTGCGCCATCCCAAGCTCAAACAGGCATCCGCCAAAACCGTTCATTACCCTCTCCTGGCCATAATCGGTTGGATAATAGGCGAGGGGATGCTTCGGTAGTTTGTGCTGCAAGCGAAAATCGTAATGGTCGTACGCCGCCGTAATTCCCCCGCATGTGGGATACCGCTCTAATCTCTCCAGCACGCTGCGAATCGCGCCCGGCTCGATGACATCGTCGGAGCCGAATAGCCAGCAGTATTCGCCGCGCGCCATGTCCACCACGTTCAGCCAGCTATAAATGCCGACGCTCAGCGGAAACCGGAAATACGAGATCAACCCCGGCGCGCGATCCTGCGCCACCGCGACGATAGCCTGGGTCTCATCGCGCGAC
>CAXSEA010000036.1:0-21813 GCA_964235675.1 uncultured Armatimonadales bacterium
CCTCGCAAGGCCTCACCTACAAGGAAGCCGCCCAAGCGCTCGGCGAGCCGGTCGGCACCGTGAAATGGCGCGTCTCCACCGCCTCGCGCCGCATGCAGGCGATCTTACAAAGCTACGAAAACGACGAGAAAGAAACGGAGGACAAAGCAGATGCACCGCGATCACCATCAATGCGGCGATGAAACTCTCTGCTCCCTCATCGCCAGCGAGCTTTCGCCCTGGCGAGCCCGGCAGGTGCGACGTCACCTCGCCGCTTGCCCAGAGTGTCAGGCGCGTTTCGAGGAGGCAAAGCGGCTCTGGAGCGGCTTGCGCAACTTCGACTCCGCGGCAGTGCCTGGCCGCGTTCAACTCGCGTTCGAGCAGGAAGTAAACGCGAGCGCTATCAGCAATCCGATTCAAACCGACACCCTCGAAAAAAGGAAAACAATGAAAAAACGACTGGTCCTGGCGGGATGCGCGGCTTCGGCGCTGCTGGCGACAGCAGCGTACGCCAGCTACCGGATCAACAAACCGACTCACCCACAATCCCATGGAGACAACGCCTTCGCATGGACGATGCGCGTTTCTTCACTGGCAACCAAACGCCTTGTCGCGGAACACAGCGATTCTCCGCCTTTAGGACAATCAACCACAGCCTTGGCGGTAATGCCCCCGCCAGCCGTGATGGAACGCTCCCAAGCGGCGGGCCTGGTCGGCGTCGATGATCTCACCTATGGATACAGCAAGCCCGCGCAAGTTACCTGGGCGGCTCAGGGCAAATTTAAGGCAAGCATGGACTGTAGTGACGGCACCCGGCTACGCGATACAAGTGACGTCCTCCCCGCTAATACCCCGCCGCCGGCTGGCTCACAAATCATCAACCATCCCGCGCTGCCTAATTCCGACCTGCCGCAGCTCGCCGTCACCACAAAAGGCGTCACCCAAACCTACGCCGGTTACGGGCATCGGTTGATCCACGGTGCGAACGGCATCGACGTCACCCTCGCCCTTGAGCCGGTGCAAAGCCAAAAGACCGCGCAGCTGCTGCAAAGTCTGAGGTTCATCGACACCGCTCCATCTCAAGAAAGCGGCCAGAACGCCTCGTCTTCGACTGTCCACGGAAACAACGCGCCGCCTATCAACTCCGGATCGCTGCCGAATGGTCCGGATATGGCCCGGCTCCAAGCGCAGATGCAAGCTCTAGCCGCAAATCAAAAGCTCCAGAGGCTCGGAGCTAACAACAACGCCGCGATCAGCCGCTTAAAGCAACAAATCAGCCAGTCGATCCTAAACTCCCCGGAGATCAAGCGTCTGCAATCCCCGGAGTACCAAAACCAGCTGCGCGATCAGATCGATCAGCAGACGCTCAACTCGCCCGAAATAAAGCGTCTGCAATCCCCCGAGTTTCAAAAGAATCTGCGCCGGCAAATCCTAAACTCTCCCGACATGAAGTACCTGCAATCGCCCGAATTCAAAAAGCAGCTCCATGACCAACTCCAAGCCGCCCAGCAACAAATAGACGCTGCCACCCCACCACTGTCCCGGCACCACCCATAAGTTGCATCGACCGCCATTTCCAGCGAAAACAAAGCTCGGTTGCCGCGAGGCTAATCTCGGCTAAGTCGGCAACTGAGCTTATTGTCTTCCCTTCAGGGAAGGTGGCACGCTTCCGAGCGTGACGGATAGGTCGCCACAAAGAAAGCCGCCCGAAAGCAAATCTGCTCCCGAACGGCTTTGTATCTATCCGTAACTAATATTCCAACTACATATTCTTCGACAACCGCTTGGCGATCTCCGCCATCTCGCCCATGGAATAGCTCGGCGCGCCGATCCCTTCCACGGCTGGCAACTCAGCCAAATCGCCGCCGTTCGGAGTGCCCTCACGCACTTCCAGCGGCGTGCCGTCCTCGGGATGGCTGCCGTTGAACACTTCGCCCAGATGCGTGTAGTCGTTATCGCTGAATCGGTACAAGCTCGCGTGCAACCCCTTCTCGATAAACTCTTTGCACTCGGGAATCTTGTCCGTACGAATATCGGGAATCGGCAGCATCTTCGGCACTTCCACGCCCGTGATCTTCGACAATGCCACGGCATACGCCAACTGATGCACCCCGCCCCGGCAAAGCAGGTACGCGGTCAGACGCTTCACGACCGGGTTGTCACTGCTTTCGTAAACCCGCAGCTTGCCCATGCGCGCGCCGGACTCCAAAAAGAAGTTGTGCAGCATGTCCAGCACCAGATTGCCGCTGGAAAACACGTTGTCGCCCGTCCAAGGAGCCGCCTGCGAGTTCGCCACCAGCGTAGACGCGCCCACATTCAAAAAGTGATGGCGCAAGCCTTTGGCCGCCTCGTTCATCGACTCCAGCGGATGGTCCTTCGGCTGCTTGCCGTTCGGCACCCCGCCGTTCTGCAGCAAATTGATCGTCGCCGACACCAACTCCACATGCCCGAACTCCTCGGCGGTGATACTCGCCACCAGATCATAGAACGGGATGATATCGTCGCGCCCGCGCATGTTGAACGACTGGAACATATAATTGTTCAGCGTGGACATCTCGCCGAACTTGCCCCCCAGCAGTTCCTGCACGGCGGCGGCGGCGGCGGGATCGGCCTCGGTATTTTTCGGAAGATCGATTTGCAGCTTGTCGATGCGTTTGAACATTGGAAAATGTACGTCCTTTGGAAACTCGAATTGGGAGCGGAACGGCAAGCGATCAATCAGACCGGCCACCTTCGCCCAGAAAAAACTTTTGTCTGATTGATGCAGCGCGCCAAGTCTGGCTCTCATTGCCGATTCAAAGCGTGCTCCGAATTTCTCCCCGGTAATCCTGCCGGGCAAACGCATCTTAGCAAACCCGAATAAAGCTGGCTCCCCATCTCTACATCGCTATCAGCCGGCGGTTTTTTCTTAGCCTACATAAACGCTGTCCCGTTTAAAAAAGATTGCCGCAGCCGGGTTGACAGCCGCCCCCGATACTGCTAGAGTGAGTGCACCCGACCCCCAAGCGCTTGGGGAATTTCGGGCATGATCGAGCGAAAAGGATCAATAAATGCTTTTTCAGCAGATATCACTCGACGTCAGGGCGCATGACTCGGGGCATCATTGCCCCATCGACGCCTGCTTCAAAGCCTCACTTAGACGTTTGCGAAACGGAAAATCCCATGAAGTCTCTTAATGCACGTTTTAGGACCACTCTCGTCGCATCCCTGCTCGCTTTAAGCGGCGCGGCCTTCGGAGGCGCTCCTCCAGCGCAAGCGGCCTACACGCCGCCCTCCTGGCAACGCAACGCAGTGATCTACTGCATCTTTCCCAGGATTTTCTCCACCGGCGGATCAGACGGGAAACAATACCTCGCCCAAATCACCGCGCAAATCCCGCGGTTGCAGACCCTCGGCGTGACTGTTCTCTGGCTGATGCCCTTTCAGCCTGTCGGGCAGGCGGGCGACTTCGCCGGAGCGTCGCGCCCGACCAGCGGCAGCCCCTACGACATCAGCAACCTGGAAGGCATCGACCCGTTCCAGGACGACGGCGACGCGAGCGAGCTCACCACCCTGCTTTCCACGGCTCACAATGACGGTATGCACGTCATCCTCGACGTCGCCCTGAACCAGACGTCCTGGGACAATCCGCTCATCACGAGCACTCCCCAGTTCTACTACCATTCCGACGGCAACCTCACCAACAGCGACTCCATTGAAAACGCCTTTAACAATTCCAACTACACCGATATCGCCTGGGTGGACCTTCTCGACAACAGCCAAGGCGCGCAAACGTACATGACGAGCGTTTGCCAGTACTGGCTGACCAACTACGCTTTCGACGGCCTCCGGTTCGACTCCGCCGACAATACCGGCGTAGGCGCTTCCAGCCGCAGCTTGCCGCAGTCGTACGCCGAGTCCATATACAACACGCTCAATCCAAACGGCACTCTCATGTGGCTGGGCGAGGAAAACAATTCGGCTCTTGCCGACGCGCCGTACACCATGGACTACGACTGGGCTGCCTCCGGCATCAGCGGCGGCGGCGGCGCGCTCCAATCCGCCGCCAAGAACGGCTACGGCGTCGATACTCTGGAAAACGCTTTTAATGGCATCGGCCCCGGCGGTAACGGCTGGCCTGGCGGCTTTCAACATATGCTGATGCTGCAAGACTGGGACACTGACGAAGACTACAACACCTGCGGCGGCTTCGCCAATATTTTGCCCGCCGCCGCTTTCAACCTGACTATGCCCGGCGTGCCTCTTGTCTACAACGGAGAGGAAGTCGGCAACGACGTCGGAGGGACCAACACGCACACGGTGATCGACTGGAGCAGCGCCAACGCCACTAAGTTCACCGACTTCTACCACGACATGATCGCCATTCGGAAGTACTACCCGGCTTTGTACAACGACGCCTATGCCTTCGAAGGCAACGCGAACCAATCGGTTGCGGTTTGTACCATTGACCGGGGCACGCCCGGCGCCGTCGGCGAGTGCTATGTGGAGCTGAACTTCTCCTATACCGCCCAGTCCGGCACGTGTACCGTTCCCACCAGCGGCGGCACCTGGGCGGACATCTCCCCCAGCGGCTCGCCGGGCGGAACGTCGCACGTTAATCCGAGCACCGGTACCTACTCGCTGGCGGGGTATGACGTCGCCATTTTCACTCGCACGTCGTAATCTTAGTCCACAGTCGATGAGCCGGCGTCGCCAAAGCCCAGGCGCCGGCTAATTGGTCGTAACCGGGAACGCCGTCACCGGCTTGGTCAGCTACACCCTCTATCGCGGCACAACCTATTACGACACGGTTGCCGCTGTCAACAGCGGCGGAGCCTCGGCGATCCCGTCCCGAAGCTTGACCGCCGCCGCCGATATGCGGCGGCGGGCCGATCCCCTTTTTCTCTTAGCTTTACCGGCTTAGATTTACCGCCGCTGCCCCCGATATTAGTCAGATGGCCGCCAAAAACAAGAGTGCGGTCAAGCCGGCAGCGCCAGCAATTCTTATTAACCGCCTCAACAACCGTGACCTCGCAGCCAGCCGCGCTCTACGCCCACGTCTGACGGCAACGCCGCCCATCGAGCGTCCGCATCTTTTTACAGCGCTGACACGCTCATCTCGCAAGTCCATACCAACTCTGACAGAACGGAAATTCCCATGAACTCCTTCAGTGCGCGTTTCAAAACCACTCTCGCCGCTTCCCTGCTCGCGCTCAGCTGCGCGGCCTTCGGCGGCGCTCCTCCAGCGCAGGCGGCCTACACCCCGCCCTCCTGGCAAAGCAACGCCGTCATCTACTGCGTCTTCCCAAGAATCTTCTCCAACGGCGGGTCAAGCGGAAAAGCGTTCCTAGCCGGAGTCACCTCCCAAATCACGCGGTTGCACAACCTCGGCGTCAACGTCATCTGGCTCATGCCCTTCCAGCCGGTCGGAAATGCGGGCACCTTTGCCGGAGCGTCCCGCCCTTCCAGCTACAGCCCCTACGACATCAGCAACCTGACAGGCATCGATCCGTTCCAGGACAACAGCGACTCGACTGAGCTCAGCAGCTTGATTAGCGCGGCACACGCCGATAACATGAAGGTGATCCTCGACGTCGCCCTTAATCAGACTTCCTGGGACAATTCGCTCATCCAGAACGATCCCAAGTACTACTATCACACAGACAGCGTTCTCACCAACCCCAACACAATCAAGGAAGGGTTTGGAGCCTACGCCGACATCGCCTGGGTGGACATCCTCAACAACACCTACGGCGCGCAAGATTACATGCAAAGCGTTTGCCAATACTGGGTCAACGCTTACAAGTTCGACGGCTTCCGCTTCGACTCCGCCGACAACGCCACCGGCGGCTCCACCCGCAGCTTCCCGCAGTCGTTCGCCGAAACCATTTATAACGCGCTCAATCCGAACAACACCCTGATGTGGCTGGGCGAGGAAAACAATTCGGCTCTTGCGGACGCGCCCTATACTCTGGACTACGATTGGAACGTCTCCGGTATCAGCGGCAGCGGTGGCGCGCTCCAAGCCGCCGCCAAGAACGGCAACGGCGTCGTGACTCTGGAAAACGATTTCAACGCCCTCGGGCCTGGCGGCAACGGCTGGCCTTCCACCTTCCAGCACATGCTCATGCTGCAGGATTGGGACACGAATGAAGACTACACCAACTGCGGCGGCTTCCCGCAGGTGCTGGACGCGGCCGTGTTCAACCTGACTATGCCTGGCGTGCCGCTGGTCTACAACGGCGAGGAAGTCGGCAACGATGTCGGCGGCGACAACACGCTAACGCAGATCGACTGGACCAGCTCGAACGCGTCGAAGTTCACAACCTTCTACAACACGATGATCCATAACCGGCTCAACAACTCGGCTCTGCAGCTAAACGCTTACGAGTTCGAAGGCAACCGTAACAATTCAGTTTCAGTCTGCACCATAGACCGAGGCACGCAAGGTGCCAGCGGCGAGTGCTATGTGGAGATCAACTTCTCCGGCTCCGCCATTTCGGGAACCTGCACGGTCCCCACCGGCAGCGGCAGCTGGACCGACATCTCGCCCAGCGTTTCCCCCGGAGGCACCTCGCACACTCTCCCGAGCACCGGCAACTTCTCGCTGGCAGCCTACGATTACGCCATCTTCAAGCGCAGCTAGGCTACCAGCGCCCTGAGCGGCATAGCCACCAGCTTACCGCTGCCACTGCCTGCACTTGACTCAGTTAAATGCCCTCGATTAAGGCACTCGGGAGCTGCAACGCCAGCGGGAGCGTGGATCACGACACGAATGGCGGCAGCGGCAAACCAGCACGCCCTACATCTTCAGCGGAAAAAGCCTCAACTCCTTGGCTGAAAGTGTAGAGGATGCTGGAATTTTATTAAGCCAACGGCACCGCGACGCCGGCGTTTCCAACGATACCAAAGGCTATTACAACAACGGCGGCAACGGCGACGGCTTCTCGTTCCCCGTCCCGGCCGGTACGACCACGAGAAACATCACGGTCTGGGTCGCCGGCTACGGCAGCTACACGCTTATCTGCAAGGCCGTCAGCGCTGGCTAAAAGCCACGGTCAACTACGTTCAAAACACCAGCGTCAGCGGCAGCAACGTCACCTTGTACGCCGCGGCGCTCCGCTAAACCCCGCCATCTCTTTTCCCTCCTTTTCTAAGGAGGGGTAGGGGAGGCCCGCCACAACCATACGGCTCAAACAAACTCAAGTCTCCCCCCAAGCCCCTTCCGTAGTAAGAAGCGGCTAATTTTTGCGCGGGCAGGTTTTTGCGATAGTGCCCACGTCTCAGCCATGCCCTCGCCACGCGCGTACCGGCAATCTAATCAGTAATCGCGGTAGCTGCTCCATCCCTTGCATAACGGCAGTCGCTCGTACTGGCTTCGCCAACTTTTCAATAAACGGAAATAACGCTGAACGACAGAGAAAACTTTCGCGAATCTACTTGACAGCTTTTTTCAATCCTGTTAAAGTGAGCGAGTTCCAGCCCACCCAAGCGCTTGGGGAATTTGGAGCGCAGATCCAAAGTAAAACGGCAAAAATGAGCGAATCCGAAGCGTGCCCGTTGTAGATGCGGCTTCTTTTCGCACTGATCGAATGGAACTTCGCCGAGGCCGAGCAGCGGCGAGGATTTGAGCGGCCACAAGAGGGGAAGTGCCGCTCGTCGATCACGAAACCATTAGCACGCTGCTTTCCAGGCGGCAGGCCCAGCCGCCGATATTTTTCGGCTGAAAGGTGGAAGGACTTTCCGAAAAATTCCGAAAGCCCAGCGCCCTCTAAGTTATGAGAAGCGCTCTGCAGGCCACTAGAACGGTAATCCGGCAGCGCCGATGCGCGACGGCTTCGTGTGAAGCCCGGCCAATTCGGTTCTCCGCTCAAGCCAAGAAGTATGCCCATCTCTGATGAACTGATTCACTGATTCAGTCGATCATCAACGTCTCTTGAAGAAACGGAAATTCCAATGAAGATTTTCGGCAATAACGCACGTTTCAGAAAGTTTTGCGCCACCACCACCGGCTTCGCCGCGCTCACCATGGGAGTCGCCGGCAGCGCTTCCCACCAGGCCAAGGCCGCCTACGCTCCGCCCTCGTGGCAAAGCAATGCCGTAATTTATACGGTTTATCCCCAGATATTCTCCAGCAACGGACTCGCCGGCGTCGACGCCGCTCTCCCGCGCTTGAAGAGCCTGGGAATCACCGTCCTCTGGATGATGCCGTTCCAACCGCTCGGAACGACCGCCACCGTCGACGGTCAAACCAAGTATCCGCTCACTCCGCCCACGCCGTACTGCCAAAGCAATCTCACCGGCATCGATCCCGCGGAAGGTACCAGCTCCGATTTAGCCAAGCTCATCTCCGACGCCCACGCCGACGGCATGCACCTCATCATGGACGTCGCCATCAACCAGACGGCCTGGAGCAATCCGCTGATCACCAGCAACCGCTCCTATTACTACATCAACAGCAGCGGCGACATCGAAAACGCCTTCCCGAACGGTGCCAACGACTCCGACATCGCCGGAGTCGATATCCTCAACGACAACAACGGCGCGCAGACCTACATGAAGAGCGTGCTCCAATACTGGCTGAACCAGGGATTCGACGGCTTCCGCTTCGATTCCGCCGACAGCCCCTACGGCTCGGGCCGCGACCTGGTGCAGTCCTACGCGCAAAGCCTGTACTCCTCGCTCAATCCCAGCAACACTCTCATGTGGCTCGAAGAAGGCAACAACTCGTCGCTCGCACTTTCGCCCTACACGCTCGACTACAACTGGAGCGTTACCGGCGTGAACGGCGGCGGAGTCCTACCGAACACTGCCAAGAACGGCAGCGGCGTCTCGCAGCTGGAGGCGGCGATCACCAACTCCACCAACGGAAATGGAGGCTTTCCCACCGGCTTCCAGCACATGGACTTCCTCCAGGACTGGGACACCGATCAAGACTACAACGACTGCGGCGGCTACCCGCAGGTGCTGGATGCGGCTGCGTTCAACCTCACCATGCCCGGCGTGCCGATGGTCTACAACGGCGAGGAAGTCGGCAACGACCAGGGGGCCGACAACCTCAACCATGTCGCTATCGATTGGAACAGCCCCAACGCGAGCAAATTCCAGAGCTTCTACACCACGATGATCGCCAACAGGCTTGCGCACCCCGCTCTGCAGCAGGGCACGCTCAACTTCGAGCCGAACCAAAACAGCAACGCGTCCGTCGCCACCTACGACCGCACTAGCGGCTCCGACGAAGTGTACGTTGAGATCAACTTCTCCAATTCCGCTATCTCAGGCACCTGCACGGTCCCCACCGGCAGCGGCAGCTGGACCGACATCTCGCCCAGCGTTTCCCCCGGAGGCACCTCGCACACTCTCCCGAGCACCGGCAACTTCTCGCTCGCGCCTTACGACTACGCCATCTTCAAGCGCGGCGCGGTCACTACTCCGGCGACCCCGGCCAACTTCACCGCCACGGCAGGCAACGGGCGAGTAACGCTCTCCTGGACAGCCAGCAGCGGCGCGACCAGCTACAACGTCTATCGCAGCACCACTTCGGGCAGTGAAGGGACTACGGCGTACAACGCCGGTATTACCTCGACGAGCTTTATCGACACCAGCGTGACCAACGGCACCAAGTACTACTACAAGGTGGCGGCAGTAAACAGCGGGGGAACGTCGGCGCAATCGGGCGAGCAGTCGGCTACCCCGACCGCGTCGGCGGCGACCGGCAGCTTGAGCGGCAGCGTCGCCTCGATCGGCAGCGCCACCACCTACAACCTGACTTCCCTCGGCACCAGCGACTGGGCGGCCTGGGGCGATAACGGCGGCTACGACCACGACACCAGCGGCGGCAACAAGATCAGCAACATCGCCGCGTCCGGCGGCAGCGTGAACTCGTTCACCAGCAGCTTCCTCGGCTTTACCTGGACCAACGGCACTCCCGACGCCAGCGCCACGGGCGAAACCTACGGCTACTACAACCAAGGCGGCAGCGGCGACGGCTTCCAGTTCACCGTGCCCGCCTCCACCACCTCGCAGACTCTGGTCGTCTATGTCGGCGGATACAATAGCGCCGGCACCCTGACCGCCACTCTCTCCGACGGCTCGGCGGCGACGTTCACCAACGCCACCCAATCGAGCACCGGCAGCTACTATGCCGCTTACACGTTGAATTTCAACGCGGCCAGCGCCAACCAGACGCTGACGGTGAAATGGCTCCAGAACAACAGCGGCACCAACATCACCATTTATGGCGCGTATCTCACTGGAGGCACAGCCGCCGCATCGGCCCCGGCGACTCCGGCCAACTTCACCGGCACGGCGGGCAACGCTCAGGCCACTCTCACCTGGACGGCCAGCAGCGGCGCGACGTCGTACAATATCTACCGCAGTACGACCTCGGGCGGCGAGGGCACGACCGCCTATAACGCGGGCATCACCTCGACGAGCTTCGTCGATACCGGACTGGCTAATGGCACCACCTACTACTATAAAGTAGCGGCGGTCAGCAGCGCGGGAACATCGGCGCAGTCCAATGAAGTCTCGGTCAAGCCCGCCGCTACCGGCAGCCTAGCCGGAAGCGTCTCGGCGGCCAGCGGCACGGTCAATCTCACCTCCGTCGGCACCACCGACTGGGCGGCGTACGGCTTCAATACCAGCGCCTACGACCACACCTCCGCTGCTAAGATCAGCAACGTCACGGCCGTCGGCGGGAGCCTCAACTCCTTCTCGGAAACCGGGCTCGGCTTTACCTGGACCAACGGCACCCCCGACGCCAGCGAGACCAACGAGGAAAAGGGTTTCTACAACAACGGCGGTAGCGGCGACGGCTTCTCCTTCACCGTTCCGGCGAGCACCACCGCGCAAAACCTGAACATCTACGTAGGTGGCTACGCCAGCGGCGGCACATTGACCGCCACTCTCTCCGACGGCTCGGCGCCGGTCTACACCGATTCCAGCCAGTCCAACAGCGGCAACAGCTTCTATTCCAACTACTTGCTCACCTTCAAGGCGGCAAGCGCCGGACAGACGCTCACCGTAAAATGGACTCAGAACGGCGCGGGCACCAACATCACGCTCTACGGAGCGGCGCTGCACTAAACTCGCGGCACTAACTCATTCATCGAGTTGTTCATACGTCGGCGGCTTTCGTATGAATAGATTGAACTCATGGCACGCAGGCTATAATCAGCCTGCGTGCTCTCGGCATTTAGAAATAAAATGATGCCGGCTGTTCTGAAAAGCATCGCCACAAGGATCAAAACTATGAAAAAATTCCCGCGCGTGAAAACGCTGTCCGCGATGCTGCTGGCTTTGCTTTGCTCCACTTCCCCTCTGGGCACGAACCGGGCGCAGGCCGCCACGACCGCTCCCTCCTGGCTGTCGACCTCAGTGATTTACTGCGTCTTCCCCGAGATCTTCTCTTCGGACGGCCTCTCCGGTGTCACCGCGCAGCTAAACCGCCTCCACACCCTCGGCGTCAACGTCCTCTGGCTCATGCCTTTCCAGCCGCGCGGCCAAGCCGGTAACTACGCCGGAAAACAGCGCCCCAGCTACAACAGCCCGTACGACATGAGCAACCTCGAAGGCATCGCTTCCGATATGGGCACCAGCTCCGACCTGACTACACTCATTACGAATGCCCACAAGCTCGGCATGAAGGTCATTCTTGACGTAGCCCTCAACCAGACCTCCTGGGACAACCCGCTCATCAATAGCGAGACGCCCTACTATCTGCACAGCGACAGCAACGTCAATAACCCCGATTCCATCGAGGAAGCCTTCGGCTCCGACGCCGATATTGCCGGCATCAATCTCACCACCGACCAGTACGGCGCGCAGGACTACATGACCGGCGTCTGCAAATACTGGCTGTCCAACTACAGCTTCGACGGCTTTAGAGTCGACAGCGCCGACAATCCCGGCGGCTCCAGCCGAACCCTCCCTCAGTCCTACGCCCAAAGCCTGTACTCGACTTTAACCGCGATCACCCCAGGCATTCTCTTTCTAGGCGAGGAGGACGACGCCTCCATCGCCGACGCGCCCTACAACCTTGACTACGGATGGGCCATGCAATCCACGCTGGAGTCCGTCACCGGCGGCTCCTCGGCCTCCGCGCTGCAAACCACCTACAACAATCAAGTCTCCGGCTGGCCCTCCGGCTACCCGCACATGGCGATCACTCAGGATTGGGACATGGACGAGGATCTCGACATGTACGGTGGCACTGCCCAAACCCTCGACGCCGCCGCCTTCAACTACACCATCCCCGGCGTGCCGATGATGTTCAACGGCGAGGAAGTCGGCAACGACGACAGCGGGCTCAACACCCACAACCAGATTGACTGGAACAGCCCCAACGCCTCCGCGTTCCAAAGCTTCTACACCGCGCTGATCGCCCTGAGAACCGGCAACGCCGCCCTGCAAAAAGGCTCGATCACTTGGGAAACCAACTCCAGCTCCGGCTCGGTCGTCACCTATGACCGCCTCAGCGGCTCGAACGAAGTTTACACGGAGATAAACTTCTCCAACTCCTCGCTCAGCGGCACTAACGGCCGGCCCAGCGGCGCGGGCGGCTGGAAAGACGTCACGCCCCCAGGCGCTCCCGGCGGCACGTCGCACGTCACGCCCGGCACCAAAACCTTCTCGCTCGCGCCCTATGACTACGCCGTCTTCAAGCGCACCCGCACCGTTACCGTCGCCCCCACTAACCTCGCGGCGACAGTCAGCGGCTCCCAGGTAAAGCTCGCTTGGAGCGCTCCCTATGGCGCGTCCACCTACAACGTCTACCGCGGCACCACCGCAGGCGGCGAGAGCGCAACCCCGGTCGCTACCGGCGTAACCACCGCGTCCTACACGGACGGCGGCCTGACCGGCGGGATTAAATACTACTACAAGGTCGCCGCAGTGGACAGCGTCGGTGTCTCGCCGCTTTCCAACGAAGCATCGGCGATGCCCGTCGCCTCGTCCGGCTCGCTCACGGGAACCCTGACCCCCATTTCCAGTGCCACAACCTACAACCTGACCACCCTGGGAACCACCGACTGGGCTGCTTGGGGCTACAAAGGCAACAACTTCGACCATAAATCCAGCGGCGGCACGCAAATCAGCAATGTCGCGGCGGGCGGCGGCAGCTTGTCCTCGTTCCAAAGCAGCTTCCTCGGCTTCACCTGGACAGACGGCACCCCCGACGCCGGCGTCACTGGCGAAACCTACGGCTACTACAACAGCGGTGGCAGCGGCGACGGCTTCTCCTTCACCGCTCCGGCCGGCACTACCGCGCAGACGCTCACCGTCTACGTCGGCGGCTACAACAGCGAAGGAACCTTGACCGCCACTCTCTCCGACGGATCGGCGGCCGCCTACACCAGCTCCGCGCTCTCAACCTCGGCTACCAGCGGCAGCTACTACGGCTACTATACGCTCACATATAAGGCCTTGAGCGCGAACCAGACACTGACGGTTAAGTGGCTCCAAAACGGTGCTGGAACCAACATTACGATGTACGGAGCGGCGCTGCACTAAATAAGCGGCATCGCTCAACCAAGCCGGTCCGCTCCATGGTAACATGCGGGCGGACCGGACTAACCGCCAGTACGCGGAGCAGTTCGCGCCCGCGCGCTACACAAACTCAAAAGTCTCAAGCGGCTTGTTCCTCGCGCTTGAGACCGCTTGCATAATATTTTTGTCATGAAACTACAACCGAAACATTTCAAAGCGCAGTTCGCCACGCTTCTTGTCCTGCTCGGCTGCATCGCTGGAGGAGCAAACCAGGCCAAAGCCGCGCCCCCAGCATGGCCCACCAACGAAATTATCTACTGCGTATTTCCTGAGATCTTCTCCACGAACGGCTTGTCCGGCGTTACCGCCCAGCTGGGACGCTTGCACAACCTCGGCGTCAACGTCATCTGGCTCATGCCCTTCCAGCCGCGCGGCCAAGCCGGTACTTACGCGGGCCAGTCCCGCCCGACCGTTAACAGCCCATACGATATTAACAACCTCGAAGGCATCGCCCCCAATATGGGCACCAGCTCCGACCTGACCACCCTCATCGCCGACGCCCACGCTTTCGGCATGAAGGTCATTCTGGACGTGGCGATCAACCAGGCCTCCTGGGACAATCCCCTCGTCGAAAACAAAACTCAGTATTTCCTACACACCGACGGCAACGTCAACAACGTCAATTCCACCCAGGTCGGCTTCTTCTACGATTACGATATCGCGGGCATCAACCTCACCACCGACCAGTACGGCGCGCAAGACTACATGACTAACGTCTGCAAATACTGGCTGGTCAGCTACAAGTTCGACGGCTTCCGCGTCGACAGCGCCGACAACCCCAACAACTCCAGCCGAACCTTATATCAGCCCTACGCGAAAAGCCTTTATTCCACACTCGCCGCCATCAATCCCAACGTCCTCTTGCTCGGCGAGGAGGACGACATCGATTTAGCCTACGCGCCCTATGGCCTCGACTACGGCTGGGCCACGCAAAGCGCCCTGCAAGGCGTCACCAACGGCAACCCCGCCACCAACCTGCAAAACACGTACCTGGGCCAGACCATTGGCTGGCCTTCCTACAATATGCACATGGCGATTACCCAGGACTGGGACATGGGCGAAGACCTCCAGATGTACGGCGGCACTGCGCAAACTCTCGATGCCGCCGCATACAACTACACCATTCCCGGTACCCCACTGATGTTCAACGGCGAGGAAGTCGGCAACGACAACAGCGGGCTCAACACCCATAACCAGATCGATTGGAATAGCCCCAACGCCGCCAAATTCCAGAGCTTTTACAAATCGCTCATCGCCCTCAGAGCAGTCAACGACGCTCTAAGCAGGGGCAGTATGGCCTTTGTCGCCAACTCGGCTCCAAGCAGTGTCGTTTGCTACGACCGCATCAGCGGCAACAACGAGCTTTTCGTCGAAATCAACTTCTCCGGCTCGACTGTAAACGGCACGTTCACCGCTCCCGGTGGCAGCGGCGCGTGGACCGACGTCTCCCCGAGCGGCTCGCCCGGAGGCAACTCTCACGCCTTGCCGTACTCCGGCAATTACTCGCTCGCCGCTTACGACTTTGCCGTCTTCAAGCGCGCTCTTGGGGTAACGTTTGCTCCAAGCGCAGTCAATGCCGTCGCCGGAAATGCGCAGGTTATTCTTACCTGGCTACCTGTTAATGGAGCGACCAGCTACAACATCTATCGCTCCGTAACATCTGGCGGCGAGGGTGCCATCCCAATAAAAACCGGCGTCACCTCCACCTCCTACTCTGACACAGGGTTGACCAACGGAACGAAATACTACTACGAGGTAGCAGCAGTTGACGGCGGCGGCGTCTCCCCATTGTCCACCGAAGTATCGGCCACGCCACTCGCCTCTTTAATCAACGGCAGCATTACCGGTTCCGTTACCACGGTCACGACTACACAGACCTATCCTTTGACAACGCTTGGCACCTCCGACTGGGCCGCCTATAGCTACAACAACGGCTTCGACCACGATGCAAACGGAGGAAGCAAAATCAGCAACGTCACCGCAGTCGGCGGCAGCTTGAATCAGTTCACCTTCAACATTTTCAACTTCACTTGGACCAATGGCTCGCCCGATACCAGCGCGTCCGACGACGACAGCGGCTACTACAATCAGGGTGGCCTCGGCGACGGGTTCACCTTCACCGTTCCGGCAAGCACCAAGGCGCAAAAGCTGACAGTCTATCTCGGCGGCTATAACAGCAGCGGCACCTTCACCGCCACTCTCTCGGATGGTTCCGCGGCTGCCTATTCCAACTCCAGCCTCGCTAGCACCAACAGCTACTTCGCCTATTACACCATAGACTTCAAAGCCGCCAGCGCCGGCCAAACGCTCACGATCAATTGGGTGCAAAACAGCTCCGGAGTAAACGTCGACCTCTACGCCGCCACCCTCCAGTAGCAAGAACACCCCTCCTTTCCAAGGAGGGGCAGGGGGAGATCCGCCAAAATAAAGCGCCCAGCTAAACAGGACCTCCCCCTTAACCCCACCTAAGAAAGGACAAAAATCGAAACCCCGCCCGCTCAGTCAAAACTACGTATGAACCTATCTTCCCGCTTCAAAACACTAACCGCCGCCGCGCTCCTTGCTCTTTCCTGCGCCGCTTCCAGCGCGCGTCCCGCCCAAGCCCAGCAGCAACCGCATCATCCTGCCTGGCTCGATTCGGCGGTAATCTACTGCATCTATCCCGAAGTGTTCTCTCATTCCGGCTTCGACGGCGTCACCGCCCAGCTCCCCCGGCTCAAAAGTTTAGGCGTCAAAGTGATTTGGCTGATGCCCGAAACCCCGGTCGGCCAGCCCTACCACGGCCACGAGGCCATCGACAGCCCCTACGCCGTCCACGACTACTACGCTCTCAACCCGCAGTACGGCACCCCGCAGGACTTCCGCGCCCTCGTCAACACCGCGCACAGCCTCGGCCTGAAAGTGATCCTCGACGAAGTCCTCAACCACACCGCCTGGGACAACCCGCTTACTCACACCCATCCTGAGTTTTACTACCACTCCGACAGCAACCCGCGCAACGTCGCCTCGGAGCAAATGGCCTTCACCTACGCCGACGTCGTCCAGCTCGACTACAGCAACCCGAAACTCGGCCTCTGGTCCTATATGGACAAGATGCTCGCTTATTGGATCAAAACCTACAACGTCGATGGCTTCCGCTTCGACGCCGTCGATAACCCCTACGGCCCCAGCCGCAAAATTCCGAAAGCCTTCTTTCAGCAGCTGCGCCCCGTCCTTGAAGCCGTCAAGCCAAGCGTCCTCATGCTCGGCGAGGAGGAAGACCCCGATCTCGCCCTCGCGCCCTATGAGCTCGACTACGGCTGGCACATGCAAAGCGCCCTCTCCAAAGCCGCCTTCACCGGCGACAACGCCGGCGGAATAAAAGACGCCTGGGACTACCAGACTACCAGCTACCCGCCCGCCATGCTGCACATGAGCATCATGCAGGACTGGGACATCAACAACGACCTGCAAACCTTCGGCGGCGTTCCCAATACCCTCGCCGCCGCCGTCTTCAACTACACCTCGAACGGCGTCCCGCTCCTGTTCAACGGCGAGGAAGTCGGCAACGACAACAGCATCCTCAACACCCACGCGCCGATTCACTGGAGCAACCCTAACGCCGCCCGCTTCACCAGTTTCTACAAACAGCTGATCGCCCTGCGCAACTCCAGCCCCGCCCTCCAGCAGGGCACATTCAGCTGGGAAACCAACGCCAGCCCCACGCAAGTCGTCACCTACGACCGCATGGGCGGCCCCGACGAATTCTACGTCGAAGTCAATTTCTCCGGCGCGGCGTTGACAGGCACATGCTCCGTCCCTTCCGGCAAAGACTGGACTGACGTCACCCCCGGAGGCCTGCGCCACACCCTGCCCAGCACCGGCAACTTCGCGCTCGCCGCCTACGATTACGCCGTCTTCAAACGCGCTGCCTCACTACCGGACGCGCCCTCTGGCCTCTCAGCCATTCCAGGCAACAACAAGATCACCTTATCTTGGCCCGCCTCCGGCAGCGTCACCGGCTACAGCGTCTACCGTGGCACCGCCGCCGGCGGCGAGGATGCCAAGCCCATCGCCACAGGAATCACCGGCACTACCTACGTCGATACAAACGTCACCAACGGCACCCCGTACTACTACAAAGTCGAGGCCGTCAACAGCCTGGGAGCGTCGCCCAAATCCGTGGAAACCACCGTCTCGCCGACCTCCGCTCCCATCAGCATCGTCACCGGCAGCTTGACTCCCATAACCAGCGCCACTACCTTCAACCTGACCACCCTAGATACAACCGATTGGGCCGCTTACGGCTACAACGGCGGCTACGACCATAAAGCAACCGGCAGCCAAATCAGCAACGTCTCCGCGGCCGGCGGCAGCCTGAACTCATTCACCAACGACACCATCGGCCTCACCTGGACCAACGGCGCGCCCGACGCATCCGCCACCGCCGAGCAAAAAGGCTACTACAACTCCGGCTCCGGCAACGGCTTCTCGCTGACCGTTCCAGCCTCCACCACGCCGCAGACATTAACCCTATACGTCGGCGGCTACGACAGCAGCGCCGCCCTGACCGCTGGCATCTCAGGCGCTAGCTCCATCGCCTACACCGACACCGGCCTCTCCGGCCCCGACACCAGCTACTACGGCACCTACACTCTCACCTTCAGCGCCGTCACCGCGGGCCAAACCTTAACCGTCACCTGGAAAGAAACCTCCGGCAGCGGCAACGTCACCATCTACGGAGCCGCCCTGCATTAAATTCTCCCCTCCTTTCTAAGGAGGGGCTGGGGGAGGTCTGGGCTCACCCGACAAGCATCAAAAACGTCAAATCCAGTCTATAATCAGCCGTCTTCTTCCCTCCTAAGAAAGAAGGGAAGCCACACAGTCTTTACGCCGGCAAATCCAATCACCCGAGAGACACAAACCAAAAACATGAACAAGTCCCTGAACCTTTCATCCACCCTAATCGCGCTCCCGCTGCTCGCGCTCAGCTGCTCAATCGGCTGCGCCAAGCAGCAGGACGACACTTCGACGACCACTGCTCCGGCAACTCCGCAGGCCGCGCCCGCAACGCCGTCCGCCGCCACGACAGCGGCCACCGCGACCCCGCCGTCCTGGCAAAAAGACGCCGTGATCTACTGCGTCAATCCCGAGATTTTCTCGTCCCAGGGTCTCGCCGGCGTCACCGCCCAGATCCCGCGCATTAAAGCTCTCGGCGCGACCGTGATCTGGATGATGCCCTTCCAGCCCATCGGCCAGGCAGGTAACTTCGCCGGTGCCCCGCGCATCAGCGGTCAAAGCCGCTACGACATGACCGACCTCAAGGGCATCGACCCCAAGGAAGGCACCCACGCCGACCTGACCGCGCTTCTCGCCGCCGCCCACGCCGCCGGCATGCACGTCATCATGGATGTCGCCATTAACCAGACCTCCTGGGACAGCCCGCTCATCGAGCAGCATCCCGAATACTACTATCACACCGACAGCAACCCGCAAAACGTCAACTCCATCGACTACGGCTTCCCTAACGGCTTCCGCGACAAGGATATCGCCGGGGTAGATATCCGCACCGACAAATACGGCGCGCAAACCTACATGAAGGGCGTCCTGCAATACTGGCTCGATGCCGGCTTCGACGGCTTCCGCTTCGACTCCGGCGACAGCCCCAAAGGCGACACCCGCGACCTCGGCCAGCCCTACGCGCAAAGCCTCTACACCTCGCTCAACCCCGACGGCAAATACATGTGGCTCGGCGAGGAGAACACTCCCGAGCTCGCCGACAAGCCGTACACGCTCGACTACGATTGGGATGTCGCCTTCTACAGCCAGTACGGCCCCTTCGGCAACTTCCTGCTGCAAGACACCGCCAAATCCGGCACCGGCGTCGCTACCTTGGAGCAGGTCGTGAACGCCGACGCTCCCGGCGGCCCCGGCCTCGGACGCGGCGGCTTCCCCGCCGGCTACCAGCACATGATTATGCTGATGGACTGGGACACCGACATCGACTACGCCCTCTGCGGCGGCTTCCCGCAGGTGCTCGACGCTGCCGCGTTCAACCTGACCATCCCCGGCGTTCCGCTCGTCTACAACGGTGAGGAAGTCGGCAACGATCATGGCGGCAACAACACGCATACACCTATCGATTGGAGTTCGCCCAACGCCGCCAAGTTCTCCAACTTCTACAAATCGATGCTCGCCCTGCGCAAAGCCAATCCCGCCCTTTCCGATGGCACACTCAACTGGACTTCCAACTCCAACAAATCCGTGAACGTCGCCACTTACCAGCGCCTCAGCGGCTCCAACGAGTGCTACGTGGAAGTGAACTTCTCCAACAAGCCCCAAACCGGCACCCTCGCAGTCCCTGGCGGCACCGGCGCGTGGAAGGACATCTCTCCAACCGTCGCCCCCGGAAAGATGGCGCACCCGCTCCCGAGCGCCGGCAAGTTCACGCTCGCGCCCTACGACTACGCCGTCTTCAGCCGCACCGCCGCCAACGTCCCCTCCGCGGCCCCGGCAAGCCAGGCGGGCACAGGCTCCGCCCCCGCCGCGGCTCCCGTCCCCGCCGCCCCGACCGGCGCGGCCGGCACGGCCCCCGGCACATCCGGCGGCACCAAAAACCTGCACGGCACCCAAACCAGCATCACCAGTCCCGGCGTATTTAACTTGGATACGCTCGGCGCCACCGACTGGGCCGCCTGGGGCAACAACGCCACCGACTTCGACCACAAGGCGAGCGGCGGCATGAAGATCAGCAACGCCACCGCAGTCGGCGGCAGCCTAAACCCGTTCGACAGCCAGTACCTCGGCTTCACCTACACCGGCGGCACCCCGGACGCCACCGCGACCGGCGAAACCAAAGGCTACTACAACCAGGGCAGCGTCGGCGACGGCATCCAGTTCACCGCTCCCGCCACGACGACCCCGCAGACCTTAACGGTCTTCGTCGGCGGCTACGCCAGCGGCGGCACCCTGACAGCCACCCTGTCCGACAACTCCGCCCCCGCCTACACCGACGTCCAACCCGCCAAGCCCGGCCTCAGCTACTACAACTACTACACCCTCACCTACAAAGCCGCCAAACCCGGCCAAACCCTCACCGTAAAATGGATCATGTCCGCCCCCGGAACAAACGTGACCCTCTACGCGGCAGCCTTGAAATAGAGTTGTTCGTTTGCTGAAAACATGCAAAACAACGGGCTGATGGACAACCCTTGTCCATCAGCCCGTTGTTTTGACCTGCGCAACCGAAATTCTGACTTTTGATTCACGTCTGTGTGCCGCAATTCCGAAGTTGTCGGCAGTGTGTGCTGTATGGAATACTTTACAAGCGCACTCCAATGCCGCCTTCTCACAAGCGGTCTTCCAGGCCGACTCAGTTAGTTTCAAACCGAATCTTTACCATTCATGGCAACGCAAACTATCCCTCGCCGTAATTCTGACCTCAACAAGATTTCGCCGGAGGATCGGCATGCCCACGACTGGTATCGCTTCGTTTTATCCTTTCCGCCTCACCTGGTCGCCGACTACCTAGCCAAGTTTGATTTGAGTCCGGGCAAGACAGTCCTCGACCCATTCTGCGGCACCGGCACCACTCTCGTCGAAAGCAAAAAGAGAGGAATCAGCAGCATCGGCATTGAAGCGAATCGGATGGCGCACTTCGCCACGACGGTAAAGCTTGACTGGTCTCCTGACCCGAGTAAGCTTTTTGATGCCGCAAAACAGATTGCCGCAACTGCCGATCAGTATCTTTCTTTAGCCGGAATTGACTCCTTATTCAGCGAAAAAAGCCGCCAGCTTGATGTTGAAGCCGAAAAGCTATTTCTGACCAACTCAATCAGCCCTGTGCCGCTTGAGAAATGCCTGCTTCTCAAGCATCTCATTGAAACCACCCCCGAGCAGCAAGTCTCATCCCATTTTCGATTGGCCTTGGCATCGACGGCTGTTTTCTGCGCAAGCAATCTCAAGTTTGGTCCTGAAATTGGTGTCGGCGCTCGAAAGCAGGATGCTCCAGTATTCGAGTATTGGCTGGAGAAAGTGCAGTCAATGGCCTCGGACCTCGCCTTGCTTGCAGATCGCGCGGACATTCCCAGCCAAGTTATCTTAGGCGATTCCCGCTCCAACTTCGATTTGATTGCCGGTAAGTCGATTGATTGCGTTTTTACCTCGCCGCCTTACCCCAATGAAAAGGATTACACGCGCACAACTCGGCTGGAATCCGTGCTCTTGGATTTTGTCAGCAACAAGGCCGAACTTCAATCGATGAAGCGAACTCTGCTTCGCTCCAATACTCGCAATGTTTATAAAGGCGATGAGGACGACCAGTGGATC
>CAXSEA010000037.1:0-21584 GCA_964235675.1 uncultured Armatimonadales bacterium
CTAACTTGATTTAAGTCCTTCCCTCCAGGGAAGGTGGCACGCTTCCGAGCGTGACGGATAGGTCTCACGCCCCGATCTGGCCTTCCAAACGGAACCCACCCCCCGAATTGGCGAAAGCAAAAGCCCCGTCGCTGCCCGGCGTGATCGCCTGGCCGTCGAGCTGCGCTCCCGTAATGCTGCCCCCATGCACAATAAGCCGGAACTGCGCTCGCGTGAACTCCGGGTAGCCGTTGCCGGAGGTAGATGCCGCTATCGTGAGCTGCGCGCCGCTTCTCTGCACCTGAAACTTCGTGCGAAGATAAGCGCCGTCCGCCATGTTGCGCGTGAGGCCGTCGTCCTCGTGCAGGTCGGAAACGAATTCCTGCGTCTCATCCTCCGAGGGCAGGAACAAGTGCAGGTCGATCACGCCGGGATGGTAGTTCATCGTCGATTGCGGCGCATCCGGCCACATCGGGATAATCGCCCCGCCCTTGGCGAAGAACGGGATATACTCCATCGGCGCTTCGGCGGTAACAAACCGGGGCCCGACTGTCGCCGCGCCCGTGTGCCAGTTGTGCCAGGTGCCGGTGGGAAGGTAAACGACGCGCGCGTGCGCCCCGGCGTGGTATACGGGCGCGACCAGTAGATTGCTTCCGAGCAGGTACTCATCGTCGATATCGCGGGCGGTGCGGTCGTCCTGATAGTTCAGCACCAGCGGCCTCTGTATCGGCAGGCCGTCTTCGCTGGACTGAATAAACGCGGTGTAGAGCGCCGGCATCAATTGGTAGCGGAGCTTGATCGCGTCGCGGATGATATTCATCAAGGCGGGGCCGAAGCTCCACGGATATTGGTCGATATTGCCCCGGTTGCTGTGGTTGCGGCAAAATGGCGTCAGCACGCCGTACTGCATCCAGCGCGCCAGCAGCTCCGGGTTGGTGGACTCAGCGAACCCGCCGATATCCGCGCCGACAAACGGCTGCCCTGATAGCCCGAGCCCCATCGCCATAGGCATGCTCATCCACAAATGGTCCCAGCGCGACATATTGTCGCCCATCCAGTTGGCCGCGTACCGCTGAATTCCCGGCGAGCCGGCGCGGGACAAGATAAACGTCCGCAGAGTCGGCATCTCGGCCAGCAGCCCGTCGCGGGTCGCCATCGCCATCAGCATCGCGTACTGATTATGGTAGCGCTCGTGCGATTCGGTGCCGTGGTTGAAGCGCATCGCCTCCGGCGCGATTTCGCCGGTGGCGGGCTCGTTCATGTCGTTCCAAATGCCCGCCAGCCCCGAGCTGACATGCGCCGCGTTGCGCTCGCCCCACCAGCGCCGTCCTTCAGCGGTGGAAAAATCGGGGAACGCCGTTTTCCCCGGCCAGACTTGCCCGGTGTAGATGTTGCCTTCCTGAGTGCGGCAGAAAATATCCCGCGCCATGCCTTGGTCAAACACCTCGTACCCCGGCTCCGCCTTCACGCCGGGGTCGATAATCGAGATCGCGCGGATACCCTGCTCTTTAAACTTCTCGATCATCGCGCCGGGGTCGGGGAACGTCTTATCGTTCCAGGTAAACACCCGGTAGCCGTTCATATACTCGATATCGAGCCACAAGGCGTCGCAGGGGATATCGTTCTCGCGGAAATGCCCGGCGAGCCGCTCCATTGACGCTTGAGTATAAGCGTGCCAGCGGCACTGATGGTAGCCCAGCGCCCAGATCGGCGGCGGCTCCATGCGCCCGGTCAGGCGGGTGTACTCGCCGATAATCTCCGCCATCGACGGCCCCGCGAACACGTACTCGGTGTACTGCCCGGTAAAGTGGAACCGGTAATGGTCCTCATGCTGGAACTCGAAATGGCCCTGGTAGCCGTTGTCGATGAAAAATCCCGACGCCTGGCTCGATGGGTGCCGCAGGTGGACGAAAAACGGGATTGACACGTAATAAGGGTCGAATTCGGTGCTGGTGGAGTCGCTGCGCGGGTCGTCCCGGTCGCGCCCCCGGATAAACGCGCCTGATGCATCCGGGCTGAGCACGTCGGTGTTCCACAGCGTGAAACTGCGCCCCATCCGGTTCATCTGCCCGGTTTTCTCGCCGAGGCCGAGCATGGCGTCGTCGGGGCGGCACTTGCGGGCGACGACAAACTCGTCGTTCAAGGACAAATACGCCCCGCTCTTGCCGACGCTCTCCGGGCCGTCGAACTTGCCTTTCACATCGGCGCTCTCGAAGATAACGCTGCCGTCGGCGCGGTAGGCGTCGATCTTAAACGGCTCGCGCGTGGCGACAATCGTCATGCCCGCCGTGGAAACTTTGACGGCGTCCTCATCCTCATTCAGCTCGAACGCGAACGGATGCGTGGGCAGCGACGACTGTAGCACGGCATAGGTCGGCTGCTCGTCGAAGCGCCCGGTGCGGCTGATGCTCATCCGCATCACCGTCTCCCCGAGCACGTCGATACGCAGCAGCGCGTCCTCCAGCCTGATTTCAGCGCCCAGAGGTGAGCGGACGACGGATTTGATCGGCCCTAGCGGCTCGAAATGGAGTGTGTTAACTTGCTCTGGCATAAGAAGCGCATTGTGCCGCAAAATGCCCCCGGACAGAACTAATACGAGTAAACTCGGATAATTATTCCGCTGCGCCCCCAAATTCGAGCGGACAATTTGCGCTGGAAAAGCCCTGGCTTGCCTCGATAATCAAACCCATTAAAAGCGAAGCTGCCTATTGGAACTAATAAGATTGACACGCAAGGGGAATAAAGTCTAATATCTAATCGGTTAGATACATTGGTTATACCAGCTCGAAACCACAGGATTGAAACTCCATGCTCTTGATTGCTAGACGCGCCCGGTCATTGGCTGTCGCTGCATCTCTGACAGCGTCGGCGCTGCTTCAAGCTCTGCCCGCGTTTGCCGACGCGCCATCATCCTCATCCCCTGCGGCTCTCGGCGCGTCGCCCACTCCGGTGAGCGGGCAGATCGTGGTGGACGCTCGGGCGGCGAGCCTGGCTAATACGATTATCCCAATCCAAACCATCGGGGCCGGGGTGGACGCCGTCGCCGCCGGGCACGTGAAAGGCATCTACTCGCCCTCAAACGTCCGGCAGATACTCACCGCGGGCGACGGCCCGATCAGCTACCGCCTTTACACCGAGCTAAGTGTGCAGCAGTGGCACTGGAACCCGCAGGGCGCCTGGAGCGATTCGGCCACGCGCAGCGGCTATTTCACCGGCAGCGCCGATTCCAAGGACGCTGTGCTCGACACCTACGGCTACAACCTCCCGCACCGGGGCGGCACGCACGACCAGGGCAATAACGAGGGCTACTCCCGCATCGACGACGGCGATCCCAAGACCTATTGGAAAAGCAATCCCTACCTGACCAGCGCCTACACGCGCGAGGCGGATTCCCTGCACCCGCAGTGGATTCTGGTGGACCTCGGCTCCGCGCAGCCGGTGAGCGCCGTCCAAATCAACTGGAGCAATCCCTACGCCACCCGGTTCAAGGTGCAGTATTGGACAGGCCGCAGCCCGATCGACAACCCCGCCCCGGTGCATTGGTTCGATTTTCCGACAGGCACCGTCACGGCGGGGCAGGGGGGTCTGATGACTATAGCGCTCGCCCCGCAGCCGATCAGCGCGCGCTATGTGCGCGTGGTCATGACGGAGTCATCCGGCACGCAGGGCGACGAGTCCGCCAACGATCCGCGCAGCCGGATGGGCTACGCCGTGTCTGAGCTGGGAGTGGGCACTATGGACGCTTCCGGCGCGTTCCACGATCTGGTCACGCACGAGCCCGACGATAAGCAGAGCGAGATATTTTGCTCGTCCACCGATTCCTGGCACACCGACGCCGACCAGGAAAAACTGGAAGAGCAGCCCGGCTTTGATACCGTCTACCGCAGCGGCCTGACGCGCGGCCTGCCGATCATGGTGCCGGTCGGAATTGTCTACAACACGCCGGAAGATGCCGTCGCCGAGCTGGAATTTTTGCAACGGCGCGGCTACAAAGTGTCGTATGTGGAATCCGGCGAGGAAGCCGACGAGCAGTGGATGTATCCCGAGGATTTCGCCTCGCTCTACTGCCAGTGGGCCACCGCCATCCACGCGCGTTTTCCCGATGTCAAGTTCGGCGGCCCGGTGATGTCCGGTCAGGCGGGCACGGCGGCGTGGCCCGACGCGAACGGCCAAACCGACTGGATCGGGCGCTTCTACGCCTACCTGCAATCCCACGGCCACGCCAAAGACCTGGCGTTCTACTCGTTCGAGTTTTACCCCGACGCCTTTCAAGGATTTCGAGGCAGAGGCTTGCTGGAAGTGCCGGACGTAGTCGATGGCATCTTCGCGCAAAAGCGATTGTCGCGCCTGCCGGATTCCACTCCCGCGTTTCTCACCGAGTACAACCTGGGCGGCTATTCCCCCGAGCAGCCGGATCTCTACGGCGCGGTCTGGCACGCGGATTTCCTCGCCTCGTTCCTGACCAAAGGCGGCAGGGGAATATACTACTACGAGTACGAGCCCCTGCCGTTCGGCGGCCATGGACAAGACTTCGGCAGCTTCAGCATGTTCTCGTCGGGCGACGACAACAAGATCCGCCAGCCGCTTTCCCAATACTTCTCGACGCGCCTGACCAACCTCTACTGGCTCGACCCGAAGCACTCGAATCTGCCGCACCAGCTGTACCCCGCGTCCGGCAATTTCCCCCTGGTCTTCGGCCATGTGCCCGTCACCGCCTACGCCGTGCATCGCCCCGACGGCCTCTGGTCGGTGCTGCTGGTCAACAAAAATTACCAGGGCGATTGCAGCGTCACCGTCGCGTTCAACGGCGACAACGGAGTTACCCGCGCCTTCACCGGCCCGGTCACACAAACGCTGTTTAGCCCAAAGCAGTACGCCTTCCAGCAAAACGGCGAGAACGGCACCGCGCAGCCGGACGGCCCCGAAGCCAGCAGCACCATATCCGCCGCAGCAACGAGCACCTACACCTTGCCGGCGCAGTCAATTACGGTCTTAACAGGTTCCATCCAGTAACAACCTGAGAGGGTCTAGAAAAGTCTACTGCGAGTCATGTCTGGTTTCCCCTCCTTTTCCAAGGAGGGGACTAAGGGGAGGTCCGCCCAGCACAAACCCTACATCAAACCAAAGCTCCCACCCCCATCCTTGTTCAAGGAAAAGAAACGGTAAGCCTTCCCCAAAACCCTCTACAGGCAAAGACAAGCTGAGGCACTCCGCTGCCATGATTTAAGTCCTTCCCTTCAGGGAAGGTGGCACGCTTCCGAGCGTGACGGATAGGTCTCTAGAGCCGAAGGCCAGGCGTTCTACACACTTTAAGGAGAAAAGAAGCATTATGAACGGTGAAAAAATTAGCATCGTGGTAGTCGGCTTGCAGTTCGGGGCGGCATTCATCAAGCTGTACCAAAACCACCCCAATGTCCGCGAAGTCGCCATCTGCGACGTCGATCCCAATCAGTTGCAGGTGATGGGCGATCATTTCGGCATCCAGCGCCGCTTCGCCAGCCTGGAAGACGCGCTCGCCGCCCCCGACATCGACGCTGTCCACCTGATTACCCCGCTCAAGCTCCACGCCGCGCAAAGCGTTCAGGTGCTGGATGCCGGAAAGCACTGCGCCTGCGCCGTCGTCATGGGCCGGTCGATGGACGAGGTGAATATGGTCGTCGAAGCGCAACGCCGCAGCGGCATGAACTACATGATGATGGAGACGATGGTCTACCACCGGGGCTACCTGCTCGCTAAGGAGATGCATGACAACGGCGAGTTCGGCGACCTGACCTTCCTGCGCGGCATCTATTTCCAGGATGTCGACGGCCACCGGGTGGATATGCGCGCCGTCGCGCCGATGCACTACTCCACCCATGCCCTCGCGCCGCTGCTCGCGCTGGTCGGGAAAAACGCGGTCAGCGTCAACTGCCTCGGCTCCGGCATTCTCTCGCCGCGCATCCAGCAGCCCGGCGGCAACCCGTTCCGTCTGGAATCGGCGCTGTTCCGCCTCGACGGCCTCGATATCGCCGCCGAAGTCACCCGCTCCTGGTTCGAGACCGCCCGCTCCTACGTGGAAGGCATCCAGATCTACGGCGTCAAGCGCAGCCTGGAATGGGGCATATGCGACCACGACCAGCCGCTCGTCTTCACCATGGGCGACGAGCCCAAGCCCGGCGGCCGCCATGTCGAGTATGAAGAAATCCAAATGCCCGATTTCGCCAACCGCCTCCCCAAATCCTTGCGAGGCTTCACCGAATACGAGCACAACGGCGCCCACGGCGGCTCCCACCCCCATCTGGTGCACGAGTTCGTCACCAGCATCGTCGAAGGCCGCAAACCCGCCATCGATGCCGCCACCGCCGCCAACTGGACCGCTCCGGGGTTTTGCGCCCATGACTCGGCTCTGAAGTACGGGGAGCGGATCGATATTCCGCAGTACGTGTGACCGCCCGGAGCCCTATCCGCCGTGACGGGCTCCTTCCCTGAAAGGGAAGGAACTCAATATTAAACTGCGACTAACTGCAATTTACGCTTTCAGACGATAACCCAATTTGAGCGACGTAAACACTTCCTTCCCTTTCAGGGAAGGTGCCCGTCACGGCGGATAGGGTTCGCTACCGATACAGCGCCCCATAAGCCGCGCAGGCCCGATAATCCGCCCCCTGCAAATCCAATGTCCCAAACCGCGCCCAAGACGCTGGCCTGAATATCTTCTCCTCGCTCACGTTGTGCATGTCCACCGGGATGCGCAACATCGACGCCAGCGCGATCAAGTCCGCGCCGATATGCCCGTAGGCGACTGAGCCGTGGTTCGCGCCCCAGGCGTTCATGACGGAGTAGACGTCGCCATAGGGATGGCTGCCGGTGAGGCGCGGGGCGAACCAGGTGGTCGGCCAGCTCGGGTCGGTGCGCTGATCGAGCGTGTCGTGGACTGCCTGCGGCAGCTCGATAGTCTCGCCTTCCGCAATCTGCAGGACAGGCCCGAGGCCATGCACCAGGTTCAGCCGCAGCATCGTGCAGGGAATACCGCCGCGTGTGGTAAAGTCCGACGACCACCCGCCGCCGCGCATGTACCCAAGATTTGAGGCGCACCATTTCGTCGCGCCGAGGCACGCCTGCGCGTCATCCGGCGTGATTTCCCACCAAGGCTTGAGCTTTCCGCCCTGCTCGCCGGTCCAGTCCAGCGCGGCGGGGCCGGAGTTAATCAGGTGCAGGATACCGTTCGCCGCCGCGCCTTCCAAGCTGTAGCCGGTGACGCGCTTCACCGCGTCGGGGCTCCAGAACGTGCGGACGTCGGCGAAGAGTTGCGCGCCGCCGGTCAGCAGGTGCCCAAATAGCATCGAGACGCCGTTCAGCGAGTCGTTTTCGGTCGCGACCATATACGGTTGGCGAACGCCGTTCCAGTCGAAGCTGCTGGTTAGAATTGCTTCCATAAAATCGCCGTCGTTGCGGAAGTCCGTCCACTGCCGCTGGCCTTGGAATCCGCCGGCGATAGCGTTGTGCCCCTCGGCTTCCTCGCCAAAACCGAGTTCCTTAAGCCTGGGATTACCGATCATCAGGTCGCGGACAATCAGTGTCATCTTCACGCAGTATTCCCAGTCGGCGTCTTTCTGCTCGCGGGTTCGCTGCTTCTCGGGGGCGTTCCAATCCTTGCCTTCCGGGCAGTTCGCTTTCGTCCACGCGAGAGCGCGCTCATACTCTTCCGGGTCGAAAATGCCTAGCTCCACGCGCCGCGCCACTTCGCTCATATCCACGGTCTCGTTGCGCATGCCGAGCGTCCGCTGGAAAAACTCCTGGTCCACCATCGACCCGGCGATGCCCATCGAAGTCCCGCCGACCGCCAGGTAAGACGCCCCCCGCATCGTCGCCACGGCCAGCCCGGCTTGGACGAACGAGCGTATCTTCTCCTGCACGTCCTCGGGAATCTCGCTATTGCCGGAATTCTGCACGTCGCGCCCGTAGATGCCGAACGCGGGCAGTCCCTTCTGCGCGTGCGCGGACAAGACAGCGGCGAGAAAAACCGCGCCGGGACGCTCGGTGCCGTTGAAGCCCCAAACGGCCTTCGGGATAATGGGGTCCATATCCATGGTCTCGGAGCCGTAGCACCAGCACGGCGAGACCGTCAGCGACACGCCCACCCCCGCGCGCGCGAACTGCTCCGCGCACCGCGCCGCTTCGGCCACTCCGCCGATTGTCGTCTCGGCGATCACCACCTCCACAGGCAGCCCCGACGCATGAAAGCAGTTCGTCCGGATAAACTCGGCGGCGGCTTCGGCAAGCGCGCGGGTCTGCGCTTCCAGCGATTCGCGCACTCCGCCAAGCCGCCCGTCAATGGCGGGGCGAATGCCGACTTTCGGCGGCGCGGCGCGAAGGCGGTTGACGGGAGGGGTGACTGCGAATGTCGACGTATCTGAATTGGACATGGTGAATGCTCCTACTTCGTTGGAGTGACGGAAAACCGGCTCATCGCCTGCCGCCTGGCAAGCTGCTGATCGTAAAGCTCTTTGTAAATTGCGTATTTAGCGCGGTGGTACTCGGCCACTTCCGGGTTCGGCTCGATAGTCGCCGCGCTCCGGCACATTGCCCGCATCGCTCTCGGAACGCTGGAATAAGCCCCGGCGGCGACCGCCCCGAGGATGGCGCTCCCCAGCAACACCGCTTCCGGTTCTTCCGGCAAGATGATCGCCACCCCGACACTGTCGGCGGTCTCCTGCAGCCAGAGCGGGTTTTTAGTCAGCCCGCCGACAGCGTACAACCGGCTGATACTATAGCCGCTCGCGTTCATCGCATCGATAATCGCCCGCGTGCCGTAAGCGATGCTCTGCACCGTCGCCAAATACAAACGCGCCAAAGATTCCATCGACGTATCCATCTGCAACCCGTCCACCATCCCCCGCGCCCGTGGGTCGGCAATCGGGCTGCGGTTGCCAAGGTGGCCGTCGAAGACGTGCAGATCGCGGGTCAGCAAAGCGCGGTGCGCGACGCCTTCATCGGCAGCCATCGCATCGACCACGTCATTGATGACGGCAGCCATGGGCCGCCCCTGCTCCTCAGCGATTTCCAGCAGGCGGGGCGTTTGCGCGTGGTTCAGCAGCGTGTAATCCAGTAGCGCTCCGGCGGCGGATTGACCGCCTTCGGCCAGCCACATTTCCGGCACCATCGCGCTCCAGTACGGCCCCCAAACTCCCGGTACGAAATGCTCGGATTTGGCGACCGCCATATGGCACGACGACGTCCCCGCGATCAGCGCCAGCGCCGATTCCAGCTTCACCGCATCGGGCTCGACGCCCTCCGGCTCACCCTCCCACACCGCGCCCAGCACTCCCAAGCCTCCGGCGTGGGCGTCGATCATGCCGATACTGACCACCACCGATTTCGGCAGCCCCAGCTCTTCGGCGGCTTGCGCGGTGAGTTGCCCCACCGGCTCGCCCACCGGACGCACGCTCGCGCCGATTTTGCCGGAGATGAGCGCGTCCTCGATGCCGATCGCGCGGAAATAGTCCTCATCCCAGCGCCCCTCATGGCCGAGATAAGTCCATTTGCAGACGGTGGTGCAGAGCGAGCGATGGTCGCTGCCGGTGGCGCGGTAGGTCAGGAAATCGGCAAGGTCGAGAAACTTGCCCGCCCGCGCCCACGAACCCGGCTGGTGACGCTTGAGCCACATCAGCTTCGGCGTCTCCATCTCCGGCGAAATTTTGCCGCCGACATATTTCAGCACGGCGTCATGCCCGCCCGCGTTGATCTCGTCGGTCTCGGCCAGCGCGCGATGGTCCATCCAGACAATCACGTTGCGCTCATCGTCGCCGGAATCTGAAACTGCCACCGGCGCGTCCGAACTGTCCAGCACCACCAGCGAGCAAGTCGCGTCGAACCCCACCCCGACAATCCGCGCGGCGTCCGGCGCGGCGAGGGCGACCTCGCGTACCACCTGGCAAACCGCCCGCCAAATACCTTCCGACGACTGCTCCGCCCACTCGGGCTTAGGCTGCCACATTTGAATCGGACAGGACGCGACCGCAATGCGCCGCCCGGCCAAATCGAACAGCCCCGCCCGAGCGCTGCCCGTACCGACATCGACGCCGATCACTGTGGATTGTGAAGACATAAAGCTCGGAACCCATCCGGCGCTTTGCGCCACCTTCCCGGTCGGGAAGGAAAAGTCTACGGCCATATTCTAGGCCGTCTTAAAATGCAGCGCCATCTTATATTTCCTTCCCTCCAGGGAAGGTGGCGCAAAGCGCCGGATGGGTCCTAATCCCGATGCGCCGCCCACTTCACCGCGTTCCACAAAATCTGTTTCACCGTCGGGTGGAAATAAGTGCCGAACGCCTCGTGGCCGGGCCTGAAATAGAAGAAGCGTCCCGCGCCTTCGCCCTGGTTCGCGCCCAAACCCTCGCCGGATTCAAAATCCGGATCGATGCCCTCGCCGACAGTCAGCGCGAACGACGGGAAATACTCGCCGCCGTTCGGAAAATAGGATTGGAACACCACGACATTCGGCGGCGGCGCGCCGAACGGGGCTCCGTACATCTCCTCGTTTTCGAGCGTGAAATCGGAGATGCCCGCCGCAATCGGGTGGCGCGGCGCGCAGACGGTAATCTCTTCCATTTCCTGCTTGGGCCAGCTCTCGCGCCAGCCGCCTTTCAAATGCCCCGTCGCCCCCAGCACGGTTTTGAAGATTTTGGAATAATGGCCCGAGTGCAGGACAATCAAGCCCATCCCGCGCTCGTGCACATGCCGCTTGATCCGCTCCGCCAGCTCGTCGCTGACTTCCTTGTGGCGCAGATGGCCCCACCACAGCAGCACGTCCGCCTTCGCCAAGGCTTCCTCCGGCACGCCCTGGTCGGCGTCGTCGATATGCCCGACGCTTACCTCCACCTGATCTCCGCCCAGCTCCCGCAGACCGGCGGCAATCGCCCCACGGATATTGTCGGGATACAGCTCTTTCGGCGCATGCTTTGGGTTTTCATCCCAAACAAGGGCATTAATAGAGGGCATAGCTCTGTTTTTGACTCCTGAGAAATTGTTCGTTCGGCAAGATGGCCCGGTCAAATTATCTAACCGGTTAGATAAATGGTACTCAATTTCAAGCACAATGTAAACGGCTTTGCGAAAATGCTGCACTTGATTGTGAGCCCAGAACAAATTCAGCCTGTTGCGTTTGCTCAGAGTTGCCGGTTCGCTGAAAAGGCGGTTCACTAAAACGTAAAAAACGGCTTGCAGCCATTCGGCAATGCCGATTTGAGCACCCGGAGCAATCCGCTGGCGCGGCAAAATTGCGGTTGCCTGATGAGGCGGTGTCGCGGCACGATTCGCCGCCGTTTTTAACGGCGAGGGCATCCAGTCTGCTTGCTGCTTTCTAAACAGCGTCGAATACTATATTTATGGCTGACCTGATTCCCAGTCGTGTCGAGTTTATCGGCCGTATCACAGGCGCTTCGCTGCCTGGCGAGACAATGCCGAACCTAAACGATACTCACCGGCGCGACGCCATTCTCGGCACAGACCTTGGCACGATGTGGGCGTGTGGCGGCGGGCGCATGATGATGGCGTTCGGCGACACCTACGGCGACGGCTGGTGCGGCAGCGGCGCGGGGCCGGAAACGGCTGACTGGCGCAGCAATACGCTGGCGGTACTGGAGCCGTTTGATCCCGCCACCGGGCCGGCGGAAATGCGTTTCGTGCAGGATCGCCTCGGACATGCCGCTGAAGTGATCGAATCGCGCAAGGACGGCGTTGAGCACACCGTGATTCCGACTTCCGGCGTGACCATCGACGGGCGGCATTGTCTCCACTTTATGTCGGTGCATCATTTCGGCAAAGCCGGCCTGTGGCTGACCAACTACGGCGGCCTGGCGTACTCCGACGACGGCGTCCGGTGGACCAAATCGGAAACCGTTCAATGGACCAACACCCCGTCCGGCGACGCGAGCTTCCAAATGGGCGCGATGGCTGCGGCGGATGGGTATGTCTACTTATACGGCACGCCCAACGGTCGAGGCGGGCGCGTCACGCTGGCGCGGGCGGCGCAAGCCGAACTGCTGACGATGGACAAGTACGAGTATTGGAACGGCGCGGAATGGATCGCGGGCAAGCCGGCGGCCTGCGCGCCGGTTTTAGAAGGGCCTGTGGGCGAGATGTCGGTGGCGTACAACTCCTATTTCGGGCGCTGGCTGATGACCCATATCGAAGGCGTCGGCTCCGATATCATCCTGCGCGACGCTCCTGCTCCCACCGGCCCATGGTCAAAAGGCCGTGTCCTGGTTTCTGGACGGGAAGTGCGGGGAGCCTACGGCGGATTTATCGACCCGCTGCACTGCGACGGCCCGGAACTTTATTTCGCGCTTTCGCTTTGGTACAAGTACAACGTATTCTGGATGCGCGCCAACCTCTCGCTTTAGCGATTTTGGGGCGAGCGACGCCCCTATTTTGCATGCCCTTTACAAATGCTTGACGTGCGTTGTATCATAGTCTAAACGGTTAGATGCACTTTTGAAACAGTTTCCTGCGGCTTAAACTCATGTCGACTACGAAACGCCCCACGATTAAAGACGTTGCCCGCCTCAGCGGAGTCTCGACCACGACGGTCAGCTACGTTATCAACAACGGCCCGCGCGGAGTCGATCCGGCCACCAAGGAGCGCATCCTCCAAATTATGGAGCAGCTCCAGTACCATCCCAGCACGATGGCGCGGGGGCTCTCGCAGAAGCGGCTCAACTGCGTCGGCATCGTCTTTCCCCAGCCCGATCAGCGCCTCGTCGCCGACTCCTATTTCAGCGCCATTCTGGACGGCGTCGTTGAGACGGCCACCAGCCGCAAGCAAAATATCATGCTCTACACCGGCCTGGAATGGGAAGGCCGGGTTAGCATGCCCGCGTTTCTCGACCGGCGCGTGGACGGCCTGGTGCTGATCTCGCCGGACGTCGACAGCGATATCGTCCCCGCTCTCGCCGACGCCGGAGTGCCGTTCGTGCTGATCAGCGACGCGGAAGTAGACTCGCGTGTAATCCGCATCGGCAGCGATAACACGGACGCGATGCAGCAGATCGTCGATCATCTGGCCCAGCTGGGGCACCGGCGCATCGCGTTTCTCAGCGGCGAGACGAACTCGCCGAGTACGCTGCCTCGCCAGGAGGGATTCAAGCAAGCCTTGGAGCGGTGCGGACTTCCGTTTGCCTCCGAGCTGCTGACAATCGGCTCCTATAGCCGCTACTGGGGACATGTGGGCATGCTGGAGATGCTGCGCATGGAGAATCCACCGACCGCCGTGTTCGCCTGCGGCGACGGTATCGCCACCGGCGTCTACGACGCCTGCGCGGAGATGGGCGTCTCGATTCCGAATCAGCTCAGCGTGGTCGGCTTCGACGACGCGCCCTACGCTTCTTACCTTAGCCCGCCCCTGACGACCATGCGTCAGCCGCTGCAGGAGATGGGGCGCGAAGCGGCCTGCGAGCTTCTGGCCGGTCTCGGCGCCGAAGACGATGAAGCGGATACCGCTCTGCCGGAGCAGCCGCGCGAGCCGCTCATTTTTCAGACGCGGCTTATAGTGCGCGGCTCGACCGCGCCTCCTCACAATTGAACATAGATCAAGGAATTCAATCCCGATGGCGATGACTTTAACGGAAAAAATCGGACAGATGCTGCTTTACGGCTGGTACTCTCACGACGAGGCGCTCAGCCCGACAGTTACGGACCATGCCGCCGCGCTGGTCGACGAGTTCATGGTCGGCGGCATTATTCTGATGCGCCGCAACGTGCAAAACCCGGCGCAGCTCCGCGGCTTGACCGATTCGCTCCAAGCGCTCGCCGCCCGGCGCGGCCTGCCGCCGCTGTTTATCACCATCGACCAGGAAGGCGGCAAAGCCACCCACCTGCGCCCGCCGCACTTTTTGCCAAGCCGCGAGCAAGTATTGATCGGCGACACCGGCGACGCCAATGAAGCCCGGTCAGCCGCCCGCGAGATCGGCGATCAGCTCCGTCGCGGCGGAATCAACTGGAATTTCGCGCCGGTGCTAGACGTCAACAACAACCCCAACAACCCGATTATCGGCCACCGCTCCTTCGGCGACGACGCCGGCCTCGTCTCCCGGATGGGCGTCGCGGCGGTGCACGGCTACCAGGACGACGCCGGAGTGATGTCCTGCGGCAAGCACTTCCCAGGCCACGGCGACACCGATACCGATTCCCACCTGGCCCTCCCCGTCATCGCCCATGACCGCGAGCGGCTCGAAGCAATCGAGCTGGCCCCGTTTCGCGCCGCGATCAAAGCCGGAATCGCCGGCATTATGACCTCGCACATCCTCTTCCCCGCCTTCGACGACACGCTGCCGGCGACTCTTTCTCCGGCGATTCTCACCGGCCTGCTGCGCCGGGAGATGGGCTTCGAAGGCGTCATCATCACCGACTGCCTGGAGATGAAAGGCGTCGCCGACGGCTGGGGCGAAGCGGAAGCGGCGGTCATATCGGTGGAAGCCGGCTCCGACATCCTGCTCTGCTGCCACACCTGGAGCACCCAGCGCGATCTGCAGCAGGCCTTGATCAAGGCCGTGGAATCGGGCCGCATCCCGGAATCGCGCATCGACGAGTCCGTGGCGCGAATCCAGCTGGCGAAATCGCGCTGGATCCCCGCCGAGTCCGTTCCCGAACTAGCCGGAGTGGCCAGCTAGCGCCATAAAGGCCAATTCTGGTTTCCCTCCTTATGCATGCAGGGGCTAGGGGAGGTCAGCCGCGCACAAAGCGTCGCATGAGACCTGACCTCCCCCAGCTCCTCCATAGAAATGTAGGGAAGTTCAAGAAACTATCTAAATCGATTAACTTCAGCTCACACCGTGCGAGAGCAGAAAGATCAAACAGATGCCGAGATACTCACCTGGAAAAACGATCATGCGCCCGCTATTTGGCTCCATGGCACTAGCGGCATGCCTCAGCGCGTTGCTGGCGGCGGCCCCGCAAACCATGGCTGATCCAATCCCGGCTCCCGCGCCTGCCTCGACTCCGACTACTCCTTTAGCGAAGCCGATGTGGGCGTCCGCCTACTATATCTCCGGCGACGCCGACTCCGGCCGCCTGCCGGTCAGCCAGATCGACTTTTCCGCGCTTACCGAGATTATCCACTTCGCGCTCTTCCCCAACGCCGACGGCACCCTGCGGCAGACAATCACCGAGCATCAGTCGCGGGAGCTGATTACCGCCGCGCACGCCGCCGGGTGCAAAGTGGTCGTCTGCATGGGCGAGGACAACGACGCCGCCATGCGCAGCGCCGCATCTCCGGCCAATCGCGCCACCCTCATCAAGAACCTGATGCAAATCGTCGCCACGCGCGGCTACGACGGCATTGACCTCGACGACGAGGCTGTTGGCGACAAGGACGTGGTGGACTACACCGCCTTAGTCACCGATCTACGCGCCGCTCTGGACGCCTACAAGCCCGGCTTGCTCCTGTCGGCGGCGGTCGCCTCGGAGCCGAAGACCTTCGCCGCGCTACAGAGCAAGTTCGACCAGATCAACCTAATGGCCTATGATCTCAGCGGCAAATACGAGAACTTCCGCTCCTGGTACAACTGCAGCTTGTACGGCGACCCGACCCATGTCATGGAGCACGGCAAGCCGTATCCGTCCGCCTCGAGTATGGTGCGGGATTATGTCGCCGCCGGAATCCAGCCCTCCAAAATCGTACTCGGCCTGGCCTTCTACGGCTATGTCTGGACCGGCATCGACGGTCCCCGCGAAAGCATCGCCACCGTAAAGCAAGGCGACATCGACGACGGCTCGGACTACGCCGTCGTCATGGATAAATACTACTCGCCGTCCGCCTACCATTGGGACAGCGTCGCCGCATCGCCCTACCTCAGCTTTCCCTCCAGCGATCCCAAGCAGCGCAAGTTCATCACCTACGACGACCGGCGGCTCACCGAGATGAAAATCGCCTACGCCCGCCAGCAGGGATTGGGCGGCGTGATGATCTGGGAGCTGGGCGCGGGCTACCGCAAAGGGCAGCCCGATGGCCAACGCGACCTATTGCTGCAATCCGTCAAGCAAGCCCGTCTCGATCCGACGCTGAGCAATCCCGCGCAAGTGCCGTCCACCACCCCATAACCTATGAGCGCACCCACCAACCCCGCTGTTCAATCGCTGGCGAGCGATTCTCCTGCAGTGCTTCTGCGGCCCTACTCTGCGGAGGACACCCGCGCGGTCGTCGATCTCTGGAACGCCTGCGAGCCGCTCGCCACCGATTTCCGAATGGACGCCGCCTTATGGCACCAGAACGTCGACCGCTGCCCCGCCACCGCGTGGCCCGCCTGCCAGGTCGCCTATGAGCCCGAAGGGGCAGGGCGCATTATCGGCGTCGTCATCATAAAGCATCCCCGGCATATCAGCGCCGTCTGCGTCCACCCCGAGTACCAAAGGCGGGGCATCGGCCGGGTGCTGGTGGAAGCGGCGATGAGCGTGATCGAAGTGGGCGAGGGGCTGGCAAGCGGCGCGTGGATTGCCGGCGCGGATCTGTGCCACTTCTTTCCCGGCGTACCCGTACAGGCGGACGCCGCCTTCGCTTTTTTCCGCGCGCTCGGCTTCGAGATCGGCGCGGACGAGAACGCGAGCCACGACCTGGCGCGCGACCTCGGCGGCTACGTCATTCCGGAGGCGGTCGCCGGAACCATCGAGAAGCTGCGTGGGCAGGGCATCGTGATCGCGCCCTGCCGGACTGAGGACATTCCCGCCCTACGCGCGCATCTCCAGGAGACCTTCCCAGGGCGCTGGGAGAGCGACACATTCCGCCGCATCGAGATAGAGCCGGACCCGTCGGAGATCATCATCGCCCGCGACGACTCCGCCTGGGGCGGCGAGGGCAGCCAGGTGCTCGGCTTCGCGCATACTTTTAGCACGCGCTCTAAGTGGATCGGGCCTCCGGTCTACTGGCGCGGCTCACTCGGACCTCATTACGGCGGCCTTGGCCCCATCGGCCTCGCCGTCCGCGCCCGAAAGCTCGGCCTCGGCCTCGCCCTGCTCGCCGCGGGAGTGCAAGCCGTCAAGGACACCGGCGCGACCCACATGGCGATCGACTGGACCAACCTGCTCGACTTCTACGCCAAAGTCGGCTTCACGCCCTGGAAAAAATACCTGTCCGCCTGGCGTCCGTAAACTCCTGAGCAGGTCGTTTCGGCACGTCCAAAATCCTTTCAGAAGCAGTCGGCGTCGCCCGCTCAGAGGGAAAGAGCCTCGGGAAGCCAAGATGTTTTCGTTACGTGCTGATTTGCTCTTGACAAACCGGCTCAGTCTTAGTAAAATCTTAATCTAACCGGTTGGATTTGCGGATTTCAGTTCAGTTTACGGTCAATCAAGCAAATCGAAGTCGGATGCCTCAGCGCTGAGGCGGGCGTTCTCCGCGCCTGATTGACAAAGAAGTTGACTAGCCTGAGCGCGGCCACCGAGCCGCGCGCCATGCCCGGCCCATTCAGGGCTGCCGATTCGCGTTAGCGTTCGTATCTCGCAATTCCAGGGCTGTTTGTTAGGAAAGGACTTCATCATGCCGTCTTTGAAAAAATCGCGGGCAGGCTTCACCCTCATCGAGCTACTCGTCGTGATCGCCATCATCGCCATTCTCGCCGCTATCCTCTTCCCTGTATTCGCTTCAGCACGAGAAAAAGCGCGTCAAACGTCCTGCATCAGCAACATGAAGCAGATAGGTCTAGGATTTATCCAGTATCAGCAGGACAACGACGAAATGTATCCGATGAACAACTATACGGACGACTCAAATGGAAATTATTTCCAGTGGCCGTCCAGCGTCTATCCGTACATCAAAAATGGCGACCAGTACTACGGCTCCTCCGGCGTTTACATGTGCCCTGATTTTCCTGACCCGGTAGAGGGTAGTCCTTATTCCTGTAACCTTTTGCTCTGTGTCAACGGTGGGGCTGGTCAGGCGACTGGCGCTCATCCGGGTCAAACCGTTGACAACGTGACTTTAATGCCGACCACATCGAATTCGCAGATCGGTGCCCCAGCCGATACTGTGATGCTTCTTGAAAACGGTGTCAACTCTCCCGGTGTCAACCCCCAGGCATACAATTACTTCGATCCCGACGAGAACTACTGGATTCCTAGCTCAGACACGTATTGGAATGGAGTTGGAACGCCGCCGGATTCGTACAAGGACCATGTTGACTTAGCCGGACAAATTCCCGCTAACATAGCCAACGGCACCGGCGGAGACTGCGATGCGACTGCCGGCTCGGCTCAGGACGGCGGCGGGCCTGGTGGATATGGGACCTGTGGCCAAACGCCGCGCTACCGCCATAACAACACCTCGGATTTTGTCTATGCTGATGGGCATGTGAAATCGGTCGTTCGAGGGCAGCTGAATTGGTACAAAGCTATTTACATCAAAGGTCTATATGAATCTTACCGGGACCAAAACGACAATCCCTATCCGGCAATCAATTAGTTTAGGGATTTTTAATGTCTATCTGTAAACTTTTGACAAGTACTTGCCTAGCTGCGGTCACTGCATTCGTGGTATCAGGATGCAGTCACGCTCCGTCTGCCCCAGCAGGAGTCAACGCAAATGTTGTCGCACCGCCACCGATTTCAACGCCGGATGCCCAAGCGCATACACAAGTTGTACAAACACAGAATTCCGCTCGCCTGCAGCGGCGTGAAGCCTCGGACAAGCGCCTTGATCGGCATCCTTAGTTCTGCTGATTAACGAGCATCATGTACTAATGGTGCTTGAAATACAAGTTGAGAATCGCTGAGTGCAAGATACTCATCACAGAAGGATTGCTGCCATGCATGTATCAAAGTCCGTGAGTCAAAAAAGGTCAGGGTTTACGTTAATCGAACTGCTCGTCGTCATCGCCATTATCGCTATCCTTGCCGCGATTCTCTTCCCCGTGTTTGCCCAAGCGCGTGAAAAAGCGCGGGCTATCTCTTGTATCAGTAACGAAAAGCAGATTGGACTTGGCTTTCTGCAATACGTTCAAGACAGCGACGAAACCTTTCCTATGGCGCAGGATGACCAGGGCAACCAATGGCAGAATGAGGTCGCGCCCTACATCAAGAACGGCATGTACATATCGTATGGGGCCACCGGCATTGGTACTTTTGCCGGTGGAGTTTGGGATTGCCCTGATTTTCCGTATCCGCAGTATGGAAGCTCATATGGAGTGAACCTGGGATTGATGGCGCTCTACGATGGATACGGGGCTGGCGACCCTCCTCTGTCGCCATCCGCTACATTGGCCCAGGTTCCTTCGCCCGCCGACACGGTCGCAATGGCCGACTTGGGAGTAAACGACGATAATGCCGAGTATGGCTATTTCGACCCCCAGGAAAACGGCTGGGCGGACACGAAAGGCACTGCCGCAGGCAACTACCTTGACTACACGCACTACGATCTTACGACGAATCCATTAGGGGTGGGCGATTGCGACGCCACTGGAGCTCAAATTACCGCTGGGATCGCCGCAGGACAGGGCGGCACTTACAGCGGCTGCGGCATGTATCCAAGATACCGACACACCAATACCAGTAATTTTCTCTTCTCCGACGGGCACGCGAAAGCGGTACAGCGTGGACGCCTTAGCTGGTACACAAATATATACGTTCCAAGCACTTACGCTTATGCAATGGCGAATCCCCCTAGTGGCCCAGCATATCCGCCTCTCACATAGTGGTACGAAGTGATAATAAATGAAGCATAGTCACAATATCGCATTCGGAATGGTCTTTGTACCGGCAGTTTTCAGTGTTTGTGGTTGCGCTCACAATACACCGGCTTCCAACTCAGAAATCTATCAAGGTACTCAAACTCCAGGTGGAACAACGGGAGGAGTGACGTCTTCCGGTCCAGCGCAGACTCCGGAGCACGCGGCATTTGTAGCGAAGCTGCGGCAGAGTATGGCTCGGCGTGCTGAGGCTATGCAAAATGCGCAGAAGAAATAAAGCGTGACGCAAATGCTGTCCTCCGTTTGCTTGTCGTCGGAAAATCCGAACTGCTTAGAATGGTGCTGTTCCAGATTCGCAGCTTCGGCAGACTTATTTCTTACGTCTAGTATTACAGAACGGTCATAAATTGCCCCGTAAGTCCACGCATAATTTTGTTTCGGTACTGCTGCGAGCCATTCCCCTTCCACTCCTGCTGCTCGCTCTGCTGATCGTCCCCGGCTGCGGGACGACCGAGCTTTTCAAAGCGCCCTCCGACGGCAAAGTGCATGTCGAGGTGTGGACCATGTGGCAAGGGCCGGAGGAGCAGAACTTCCGGCAGGTGGTCGCGCTCTACAACAAGACTCATCCCGGCGTCGTCGTGGAAAACCTGGGTAACGTCGACGATACCAAAACAGTGCGCGCTATTGTCGCCGGGGTTCCGCCGGATGCTTGCACAATCTCTATCCCTGGCTACCTCGGAACATTCGCCGCCAACGACGCGATCATGCCGATCGACAAGCAGTTCGCCGCGTCAGGCCTGAAACCGTCCGACTACACCCCCGGCGCGCTCGGTCAGTGCTATTACAAAGGCCACCTTTATGCCGTGCCTTTTCTGCTCGACTGTCAAGCGTTGTTCTACAACAAGACAGCGTTCAAAGCCGCCGGCCTGGACCCCAGCCATCCCCCTCGCACTTTCGAGGAATTGGTGGCGGACGCCAAGCGTCTCGTTAAGCGCGATCCGGAAGGCCGTCTTGTCCAAATCGGCATGACCCCGATCTCCGCCGACCAGCTTCTCGGCGTCTATGGCAGCGGTCTATTTGATAAGCGCACGCAAAATGTCACCGCCAACCTGCCAGGCAACGTCGAGGCTTTGACAAACTATAAAAAGCTCATGGACGCGCAGGGTCGCTTTGAAGCGGTGGACGCGTTCGGTCTCGGCTTCTCCAGCACGACCAGCAACTTTGACCCATTCTACTCGGGCCAGATAGCAATGAAGATCGACGGCGAGTGGATCCCCCACTTGATTGCGGAGTTCAGCCCGAAAACCGATTACGGCGTCGCACCGTTTCCTTACCCAGCCGACGAGCCGCAAAAGGCGGGCTTGGTCTGGCTCGGCTCCAACAATATGTGCATCCCGAAAGAAGCCAAGCATCCGAAAGAGGCCTGGGACTTCATCCAGTGGACACAAACGCCGCAGGTGCAGGAGATGTTCGCCAAGTCGATGCGCAACGTTCCCAATATCAAGAGCGTCCTGCACGATCCAAAGCTGCGAACCGGCTCTCCTGAAGCAGTCAAGTTCGGGCAGTTCCTCGATCTCGCCGATACCCGCAACCCGCGCTTCTTCCCGCCTCTACCAATCGCCTCGCTCTACATTAACCAGATACAAACCGCGTCCGATTCAGTCGCCTACGGACGCGAAACGCCTCAAGTCGCTTTGGATGGAGTGCAAAGCCGCTGCACTCGAGAAATGGATAAGTACCGCTAGTGAGCCTGCTCTCGTCCGAAAACCCTGCCGACGTCGTCAGCCCGCCAGCCGCCGCAGCCGCGTCCGGCGCTGTGCTGGAGGCGGGTGTCGAAGCGGTTCAGCGCGACAAATCCTTTCGCAACGCGCATGCCCGTAGGCAGCGTCAAAGCTTGCTGCTCGGGCTGCTGTTCACCTCGCCTTGGCTGCTCGGGTTCATCATTTTTACCGCTTA
>CAXSEA010000038.1:0-21555 GCA_964235675.1 uncultured Armatimonadales bacterium
AGCTGCTCCGCCGCCGCCACGCGCGACGTGTCCAATGTCACCATCGCCACGCGGCAGTTCCCGTTCATGGTGAGATTCGCCGCGAGCTTGGCGATAGTCGTGGTTTTGCCGACTCCGGTCGGCCCCAATAATGCGGCGAGCATAATTTTGCCGTTTGTCGGCACCGTAATCCCGCCGCCGATCAGCATGCGCTGAGTAAGCAGGTCGTGTACGGTATCACGCGCGTCGGCGGGCGACAGATCCGGTGGTAGCTCGGCGCTGATCCGCCGCAGCAGCGGCTCGGCCACTTGCGAGGCCCGCAACGCCTTAAGATACGGCAAAGCGGCGTTTACCGGGAGCGCTTCAACGGAACCGTCCGGCGCTAAACTCGGAGCCGCGTGCTGCTCCGACATTGGCGGTAATGATGCCGCCTGCTTTGCTCTCGTTCCGTTGCCCCGCGTCGGCGCGGCGGGTTTCGTTTCGGCGGCGGCTTTCGGCGCTTTCTCCGCGTCCTGCGCCGGGAGACGATAACGCAGGAACCCACCCAAGCTCGGCGACGACGTCTGAGCCGTCGCGCTCGCCTCTGCTTGCAGCGCATCGTCGGTACTGCTGTCGCTGGTGTTTGTAGAAATGGCACTATCTGTGTCGACATCAGGCTGCATCGCCGTGGAAAGTCTAGCTTGTGGCGTTGTAACCGCTTCTGCCTCTCGCGACAGCTTCTGAGCGACAACCGGAGATCCTTCGAACTCGCCTACCGGAGCGACTGGCTTTGAAACGACCGAGTTCTGGCGAGTCACGACCGCTGCCGTGGTGGCCCCCGGAGCGGCAACGGGGGTCGCCGTTGCCGTCGCTTGCGGTGCCGCTTGCTTTTGCAGCGCGGAAGTCAACAGCGCGATCTGCTTCTCCAGCCGGCTGATTCGTTCGTCGCTTTGCGGCTTATCGGCGACTGGAGCCGAACCAACTTGATCGGCAGTGTTCCGCTCGACTGTGTTTGAATAAACAAGCTGCATATCGCGCGAGCTTGCATCGCCACGCTCTTGCGCAGGCGTTGAACGAGTTGAGCTAGTGGAAGAACTGGTCGCTGTAGTCTGGCTGTTCAACACTCCGGCGGCGACCAGCCGGTCGTACGCGCCCTGCTCATGAAGCTGGGCCGCCTCCTCCAGGGTCAGCCGCTCGCGACGCGCCAGCGGCGGCTGCGCTTGCGGGGCAAGCGCCGTATTGCCGATGATGCCCCGAGACAAAGTCAGACGCGGCTGCGCTTCGGCGGGCGCTGCCGTCGCTCGGGAAGTATCCGCCACAGTGCGCCGGTCGCCCGCTTTTTCGGCGAACTTGTCCAGCACCGCGCCGGTATCGTCCGCCGCCACGATCTCGTGCATCGAACGTCCGAACCGACCCAAAATAGGCTTCACGGTACGGCTTTGCAGAATCACCGCATCGGACCCAAGATCGCTTTTCAGCTTTTTCATGCATTCGTCGGCGGTCTTACCTCGGTAGCTTTTTACATTCATAGGATTGCTCTAATACTCGCGGGATATAGGACAGGGATGGTTACAGGACAGGCAATGTGACATTGCCGAAAGCGCGCACTTCCACTTGAGGGATGATTTCGTTGTAGGAGAGTAATACGAGTTGTGGGAGTACGCGCTCGGTGAGCCGTCGCAGCGGCAGTCTCAGCGGCTGCATGCTGAGCAGAAGCGGCGTGTGCCCCATCGCGGCCATTCGCTCGGCCTGCGCCGCAATCGACTTCTGCAGCGCGCGCGAGCGGCTCGGGTCGAGCACCAGCTGGTTCAATCCCGGCTGCACCTTGTCTTGAAGCTCCTGCTCCAGCTGCGGGTCGAGCGTGATGCATTGCAGCAGGTTCTCCGTGGCGAACTGCTTGCAGATCGACCGAGCCATCGCGATACGCACCAGCTCCGCCAGCGTGTCGCTGTCTTTGGTCCGGCCTGCGTTGTCGGCGAGCGTCTCCAAGATTGTCACCATATCCCGAATAGAGATGCGCTCTTTCAGAAGCAGCTGCAAAACTTTCTGCACCTCGCCGATTGTCATCATGTTCGGGATCAGCTCGTCCACAACCGCCGCGCTGGTTTTCTTGACAAAGTCGATTAAGCTCTGCGTGTCCTGCCGCGACAGCACTTCCCACGCGTGTCCCTTCACCATCTCGGTGATATGCGTCGCCATCACCGCCGAAGGCTCCACCACCGTGTACCCGGCGATTTCGGCGCGCTCCCGAAGACGCTGCGGGATCCAGCTCGCGGGCAATCCGAACGCAGGCTCCTTGGCGGGGGTGCCGACATCGGTAATCGGGTCGGTGACCGTGCCTGGGTCCATAATCATCAGCGAGTTCGGCATGACCGTTCCCTTGCCGACAACCGCGCCCTTCAGCTTAAATTGGTAGTCGTTGGATTTCAGCTGAAGATTGTCGCGGATACGGACGCTTGGAATAATCAAGCCCAGCTCTGTCGCCGTCTGACGCCGAATCATCGTGATTCTATCCAGCAGATCGCCGCCGCTGGCTGCGTCCACCAGCGGCATCAGCCCGTATCCAATCTCAAGTTCCAGCGTATCGACCGCCAGCAGCGGCATGACGCTTTCCGGCGTCGCCGCCGGCGCTTTCGGCGCGGAAGCCTGCGCCGCCTGCGCCACGACTGCGGCTTCGGCCTGCTTGCGGGCGCGGATCATGGCGTAGGCCGAAGCGCCGAGCGCTCCGGAGATCGCGAGCGTTTGCAGCGGCGGAAAACCGAGGGGGATAAAAAACAGCAGCAGAACCGACGCGATAATCAAGGAGCGCGGGCTGCCGAACACCTGCCGGACCAGGTCGCGGCTCATCCCGCCCTCGCCCGCCGCCCGCGTTACCATCAGGCCCGACGCCGTGGAAATCAGCAGCGCCGGAATCTGCGCGACCAACCCCTCGCCCACCGTCACCAGCGTGTAGGTCTTGAGCGTGGTCATGATATCGCCCTTGCCGCTCACCATGCCCATGGCAAAGCCGCCGACGATATTCAGAACGATAATCACCACCGCCGCGACAGCGTCGCCGCGCACGAATTTGCTCGCGCCGTCCATTGCGCCATAGAAGTCAGCCTCGTGCTCCACCGTCTTGCGACGCAACTTGGCCTGCTCCTGGTTGATAATGCCCGCGTTCAGATCGGCGTCAATCGCCATCTGCTTGCCGGGCATCGCATCCAGCGTAAATCTAGCGGACACTTCGGCGACACGGCCCGCGCCCGCCGTAATCACCACGAACTGAACCACCACCAAAATAGCAAAGACGATCAACCCGACAACGTAGTTGCCGCCGAGCACCACTTGACCGAAAGCGTTGATAACCGCTCCGGCTTGCCCGTTGTTGCCTAGAATCAGCTTCATCGCCGAAATTTCCAGCGACAGCCGGTACAGCGTGGTGATGAGCAGCAGCGAGGGAAAAATACTGAAATCCAGCGGTTCGGCTGCGTAGATCGCCGTCAGCAGAATTAAAACTGCGCCGGAGATATTGAGCAGAAGGCAAAAATCGAGCATCCACTCCGGCATCGGCAAAATCAGCATGGCGATGATGCCGATGATGCCGAGCGGCAGAGCGATATCCTGCTGCTCGCGGAGCTTGCCGAGCAAGCCTGGTAAGCGGGAACCTCCGGTTGAAGCGGACGGGATTGATGGAGATGCGGTGGTGGTGAGGGCCATAAGTCTTACGCGCCGCTGCTTTCCGAAACAGCGTCACTCGTACTTATGCCATGTCCAGGCGGGTAGCTTCTAAAATCGCCCTAAGTTTTTCCGCCTATAATGCCGATAGACGCGCCAGCAACGGGCCGTTCGCTTCCGGAAATGTATAATCCGGCAAATCGCTGACGTGCACCCACAAAAAGCGCCCGTACCGCGCCTCGAACGGCTCCGCCTCACACAAAAACGGATACAGCTCGACCACCCGCTCCGGATACTCGAACCGGATCATCGGCCATGCTTCCAGCAGCCGTACTTCGTGATCGGTCTCTTCCATCGCCTCACGCGACGCGCAAGCCGCAGGCGTCTCGCCAGGCTCGACCTTGCCGCCGGGAAACTCCCAATACCCCGCTAGATGCGCTCCCGGCGGGCGCTGCCCGATCAAAATTCGGCTGCGGGACTGATCGACGATAATGGCGAGCGCGATTTCCATAAAAAAAGCGGGCGACGGCGATGGAGTTAAGTGTAACTCATCGCTGTCGCCCGTACCGGCTTGTTATCGACCGCCTACTTGTCGTGGCCGATAAACGCTGCGGCAACTTTGTGCAGTATGCCCGAAGCTCCGTTGGTCATCTGCTGGGTCTCGGCGTAGCCCTGCGGCACCGGAGGCGCTAGCGTCGGCACATCGCCATAAGGCTGGGCCTTTAAAAAGCTGAACTCGCCTTTGCCGTCCATCGATGGCCCGCTGGTGAAGCGGCCCTCGGCGGGAGTCGCGCCGTCAATGCCGGTGGACATGAAAGCGTAGCTGAATTCCTTCTTCTCCTCGCTCTGCGGGAAGCTGTTCGGAATGGGCAGCGTGCCCTCGTATCCGCCTAGCTCTTCCAGAACAGCCAGCCACTGCTGCTGGTGCATCGTATCGCGAGCGATAGTGAACGACAAAAAGTCCTTCATGCCTGGATCGTCGGTGGACGCGTACAAGCGGCAGGCCAGCACGCGGCCTGTCGCCTCGGCAGCCACATTGCAATACATATCCGCCGCCAGGTTGCCGCTCGCGTAAATATGCGACATATCGAACGGCACGCCGCAGGAATTGACCGGCATCGCCGCGAGACCGGCGGAAAGGTAGGATCGCGGGTTCATGCCGCCCATGATCGCGCCGACGATGGGATTGTTCTTAACGACTTCATCCTTTTGGCCGCTGGAAGCGCCTTCCAAATTGAGCGCGATGGCCGTGGCATACAATTCGATATGCGCTATCTCTTCGGTGCCTGTTTCCAGCAGCATATCGCGGTACTTCTTCGGCCCGCGCGCGCCGAACGCCTGGAAAAGGTACTGCATGCACACGCGGATTTCGCCTTCCACCCCGCCGAGCGCCTGCTGAAGCAGATTAGCGAATGTCGGACTGGGATTGTCGACTCGAACCGGATACTGCAGCTTGCCGCCGTCATGGTAAAACATTGTTGATTTCCTCTGTTGCCCGCGCCGGGCATATCGCCGGTCAGATCAATAAAAATGGCCGCTCAAGAATTCACAGCCGGTTTGTTTCCGCGCCTCACGTTTGATGCAATACGCTTTACCGTATTCGGTATTCGCGGCAATCAACAATCTGCTTACCTAAGACACAAAACAGCCCCGCTTCTCAGAAGCCGAGACAAGTTTGCGCGGAAGAAGCGCGCAGCCGGCTGATCAGCTTTCGATGCGGTGAGGAGATAGCATACTCTTGCAAATCGTCGAAGCCAATCCAGGCAAAATCTTGCGCCTGACGACGCTGCGGCGATTGCTCTAAGCGCGTCAGGATCGCTTGAAATCCGCTGAGCGCGATTTTGGTCACGGTGACGGTATGGTTGACGGTGCCGAAGTCAGCCCCGATAACAGCGTCCAATCCCACGGTCTCGCGGAGGGCTCGGGCGGCGCACTCGGGCAGCGATTCGCCTTCCGACGCCACCGCGCGGGGCAGCTCCCAAAATCCCGCCCAATGCAGCGCGTCCGCCGGTCGCTTCACGATTAGGAACTTGCCCTGCGCGAACACCGCGGCGGCGGCGTGGCGAGCCGTTCGCCACTCCTTTGCGCGGGGAAGCGAAGGGTAGCTCTCCGGAGCGCCGCCGGCGCGCGCGACGCACCAGGACGCGACCGGGCACCGGTCGCAGGCGGGGGCGCGAGGCGAGCAGACCAGCGCCCCAAGCTCCATCATCGCTTGATTGAACTCCCGCGCCTCACCGGGTGGGATAAGCGCCTCGGCGCGCTGCCAGAGCTTAACTTGCAACGCGCTGTCGGTGGACGCCTTCTCGGATTGCAATCCATCCACGCGGCAGAGCACCCGGACGACATTCGCGTCCACAATGGGAGCATCCACCTCGTAGGCAATCGACGCGACCGCCCCCGCCGTGTACCGTCCGATTCCCGGCAGCCGCAGCAGCTCGTCTACCGTCTTCGGCAGTATGCCCCCATGATTCAGCACTACCGTTTCAGCCGCCCGCTTGATATTACGCGCCCGGCTGTAGTAGCCCAGTCCCGCCCAGTACCGCAGGACTTCATCCGGATCAGCCTCGGCCAAACTCTCCAGAGTCGGAAACCGCTCCATCCAGCGGTTGTAGAATCCGATTACCGCCGCCACAGTGGTCTGCTGCAGCATGATCTCCGAAATCCAAACCGCGTAAGCGTCTCCCTGACGCTCACGCCAGGGCAGAACGCGCCGCGCCGCGCGGTACCAATCCAGGAGCGCCGGCGAGAAACCGCTCCGAGTCGCAGGCGGCGGAGCCGGTAGCGCGGGCATGCGGCTCAATCGGCATAAACCGATTTGTTGTCTATCGCGTACAGCTCGAAGCTGCGCGCCGCTCGGCCCGTGATCGAGCCGACCGCATTGCTCACCGCCGACGCATAGCCCTGCCGGTAGGATTGGTAAAGTTCTATCAAAGCGCGCGCCTGGGGGTCTGAGACGCCTTGAGACGTCATTGCCAGGTGCGCTTCTTCATCGGAAACGGAGTGATACTCGACAGGCTTACCCAGAACATAGGATAGCGTCGCCGCCATCTCCTTGCCCGTAATTGCGGCGGGCCCGGTCAAATCGTAGGCGCGTCCGCTATGCTCGATTTCAGTGCCGAGCAGCATTTCCACCGCCACCGCCGCGATATCGTCCGCATCCACATAGCTCACCGGCGCGTCGCCCAGCGGCAGTGAGATACCGCCGCCGGCTTTGATGCTTCCGGCAAACTGCTGGATATTTTGCATAAAGGCGTTGGGGCGCAGAAAAGTCCAGTCCGCGCCTGAAGCCATAATCAGCAGCTCCGCCGAACGGTGCAAGTGAGCCAGCGAGGTGCCCGGCTCCACTTCCGATCCGAAAGCGGAAAGCTTGACAATATACTTCACGCCCGACGCTTCAGCGGCGGCGACAGCCATTTGGTTGTCGCGGGCTGTATTTAAGTCCGGAGGCGTCACAAGAAACAATTTATCGATCCGCCCAAATGCCTGCTCCACCGTGCCTGGCTTATCGTAATCGATTTCGGCGATATGCGCTCCGGCAGCGCTGAGCGCCTGCGCCTTGTCCACGCTATGTACGCCGGCCACAATGCGCGGCTTCTCCGCCATTCCCTCGGCACGCTTCAATAGCTGCTTCACCACTCGGCTGCCAACCGTTCCGGTCGCCCCGGTGACAAATATTGTTTCAGGCATAGAGGTCGCTGTTCTCCTTGGAAAAAGGCCGTCGACGCGGAGCGCTGCTTCCGCGCGAGGATATCGTCTGCATTATGACCAATTGCAAGGACAATCATGCGCAACTCAAACCAAAGGCCGCCCATCCTAGATTTAGGATGGGCGGCCTGCATAGGCTGAATGCCGTAAGCGCTCTGCTAGTTGGCCACTTCGGCGAGCGCGACGCGCTCGCGCAGCAGCAACCGCTCGATCGAGAACTGGTTGCGCAGCAGCCCAAGCTCGATACCCAATCGCCGGATCTCGCCGTCGGCGCGCTGGATTCGCTCGTTCAAGTTCGCGTACCAATCCAAGCTGACCAGAAGCTCCTGCTTGCGCGCGCGGCGCTGATAATCGTTCTTCAAGCCTTCATCAAAGGCGACCTGGCGGTCGATCTCCGAAATCGCCTGCTCCAGCGCGCTGCGATCGATATTCAGATGCCTCTCCTCGCGCAAAATAGCCAGCTCTTTTTCAGCAATCAGCTCAGGGTAATCACGTAATTCCATGTCAATGCCTCACTTCACAATATACGAACGGATGTACTTAATTGTATCGCACAAGCATGCTAGTTGTCAAGCAATGCCATTTATATAACAAAAAATTTTACCAAAAAGTTCGCGGTCACACCTGATGACCGGCAACAAAAAAGCCGCCCTTTTTCGGGCGGCTTGAAACAACTGAATTAGTAGCCCTGCTCCACTTCCGGCACCTCCGTGCCCAGAAGCAACGGCGCGTGGCGGCGGAACTGCTCGGTATCGCCGCTGGCGAAATAGCGGTATGCCGGCGGCTCATTTTGCGAGGCATTGCGCTCGGTCAGGTGCAAGCATTCACGCACCAGACGGGCGGTTTCACCGGCTGGATCGATAAAATTCGGCATGCTGTCAAACAGCTCCCCGGCGCACCGACGCAGCATCGGCAGCAAAAACGGGTAGTGCGTGCACCCTAAAATCACGGTATCGCACGGCGTCGAGCCCGATAGCGGCAGCAACGCTTCCCGGCAGGCGTTATAGGCGGCCTGTCCATCGGTTTCGTCGGCTTCCACCAACGGCACGAACTTGGGGCAGGCCACAGAAACCACGCTCATGCCGGCATCGATCTCGCCGATTGCTTCATCATACGCGCCGCTCGCCACGGTGCCTTGCGTCGCCAAAATCCCGATACGCTTCGCGCCGCTCGCCGCCGCCGCGCGCGCTCCGGGCCGAACCACGCCGATCACGGGAATGTCCGGATACCGCAGCTGAGCCGCATCGACCGCCACGGCGGAGGATATATTGCAGGCCATGACAATCATCTTGGCCCCACGCTCGATCAGGAAGTCGCAGATATGCAGCGCGAAGCCGCGTACCTCGTCGAGCGGCCGTCCACCATACGGTACATGCGCCGTATCGGCGTAGTAAAGCAAGCTCTCGGCTGGAACGCAGCGCAGCAGCTCTCGCGTCACCGATAATCCGCCGACGCCCGAATCGAAAACCCCAATCGGCGCGGTGACAGCTCTCTGAGCCTTCTCGCGCCCCAAAGCTGCGGCGACCGATATCGAGCTGGTATTCGGCATCGTCTACTGCTTCGCCCCGCTGCCCGCGAACTCGTTGCCGCCCGCGCCACCAGAAGACGATTGCGGCGTCGGCAGCGGTTGGCTGAGATCCTGCGCGCCGCCCAGCGTATCGACGGGTTTGCCGTCGATCAAGAATTGAACCTTGTCGATGCTGTCGAACTGGCCGAGCGTTTTCAGCACCGAGTTGATAACCTGGGCTTCCTCGGTCTCGCCGCCGTGGAAATTTGATTTCAGCTCCGGCGAAAAATTGACTGAAGCCAGTTTGCTGGACGGGTCGATCACGACACCCAGCACTTTGGTTCCTGCCGGTAGCGGCGAATTAGGCCCGTCGGCTAGGCTTTGCAGCGAGACGCGAGCGGCATCCACGGAGCCGGCGCGCATTTTGATTGGCACGGCTACTAAACCGTTCGCGTCCGCGCTCGCGCTGCTGGGCGCAAGCTTGAAAGCGTACACGGTCGCCGCTGGCTGCGGCTCGGAAGTCGTGTTATCGGCGGGCGGCGAGGCAATCGCCGGAATCGGCTGCGCGGCGGACGCGCCCGTGGAGGGGGCCGGTGAAGAATCGCTGGAGCGGCTCGGCACCTGCTCGCAACCCGACAAGACGGAAATCGACATGGCGGCAGCCCCAAGCAGAATCAACGACTTGGCGGCGAAAACAGTTTTCGATGATGTAGTTTTTAGCATTCGTATAAGATGAGGGCGCTCAACTTGGCTGCGGCCCTACTTGTCGGTCAGTATCGCCCGTCCGCGCCGCGCCCCGTCGGAGGCGATTCCCCCGCCGCGATTGGCGAAGTAGTCTTTGATTCCGGCGGCGATGCCCTGGGCGATCAGCTTCTGGTCGGACGAATCCGTTAAAACAGGCTCGTCGTTATCGCTGTTGACATAGCCCGTCTCAACCAGAATGGCCGCCTCCGGGCTATGGCGCAGCACGGAAAAACCGACTCCGGGGTACCGCACAAAATCCGACATCGTGCCTCTCGAGGGGATGCCGTCCTGAAGCTGAGTCAGCCGCTGGGCGACGCTCATCGCCAGCGAGCGGCTGGAAAGCATATTCGCGTGGTAGTAGACCGTGGTTCCCGTAGCGCCGTTGCGGGTCGGCACGGAATCCGCATGGACCGACACGAACATGTCCGCCAAATTCTGCACGCCCATCGCCGAGCGTCCGAGCAGCGGGATAAAGGTATCGTCGTCGCGCGTCATCAGTACTTTCGCGCCGGCGGCGACAAGCTCGTCGCGCAGATGCTTGCCGATATTCAGCACGATATTTTTCTCGAACACCCCGTGAATACCCGGAGCGCCCGTATCATAGCCGCCATGGCCGGGATCGACCACGATCACAAGGCCCGCCAAAACGTTATGGCCCGACCCTGGCGCGGGCTCCGAAACAACCGGCGGCGGAGTCACCTGCGCGGGAGCGCTGCTATCGGCGCTGGCCGGGTTGTTGGTTGGAAGGTTGATGTTGCCGGGGATCGGCGGCGCATCCGGCGGCGCGGGCAGCGGCGGCGCGGTCGGCTTGGTCGCGATCAAAGCGCTCAGCGTATACAGTTCGGAGCCGTCCGCCTGACGCACAGTCGCGACACTATACGAAAGCGGCTTGTACAAATCCAAGACGACGCGGCTAATCAGCGTGGAGCTCGACTTGACAATTCCCCAGCGCAGCGTTTTCGCGGCAGCGGTCGTCAACGGCTCCTCGCAGGAGGGAGTGGCCGCTTCGCCTCCGGTAATTGCGAAGTCGGTGCCGGGAAAATCGACAGCCAGACGGGACGGGCTACTCAGCAGAAACGCGCGGTACCCCAGGTCGTTCCCGCCAACGTCTCCGGCCACCACCACGCTCATCTTGAACTCGCCCGGATGAGAGGCGTCGGTCGTGATGGACAAAATATGCTTCGCAGCCGACGCGCGGCGCAGGTTATAACCCAGACCGTCCGGATTCAGCGGCGACTGGGCCGGCTTAATGCCGTCGCTGCCGCTGCCGTTAGAATTAGTGTTATCCGGGTCGCTGTCATTATCGGACGCTGGAGCTTGGCCGGGATCGCTCGTCAGGGAAGCGGGAATAATAGCCGTGCCGCGCCCTCCACCGTCCCCCGCGGATCGCTCCGCCAACTGCACCTCGATATGGTTTGTCGAGCTGCCGCTGGCCGTTTGATAGCCGAGCGGGCGACGCAGGTTGACCGTAATTCGCACGACGCTGTCCGGCATCTCGTTCGCGCGCACCTGGCTGATATCGTCGTCACCGTCGGTCGGAACGGTGGTATACGGCCCCGCGAGCGAGGCATTGTAGACGTCGATATAGACGCGGCTGGGCCCGGCAATCCCGGCGACACGGTAATTCACGGGGAAGCTGGTATCGACGCTGAGACGATTGTTGTCCTCGCGCACCATCAAAATCTTCGCGCGGATCGTGGCTGTCTGACTCGACTGATCCCACGCGTAATCCGCGCCGAGGTCCCGCGCGATTCCCGCCACCGGCACCATCGCCGTGCCGTCAACCATCTCGCACGGCCACACGGAATGGCGCGCGCCTTGATTAAAAGTGACCGTGGAATTGTTCGCCTGCACCGTATATCCGATGCCCATCAAACGGACGAAATCCACGGGAGCGTACAACTGGCCACTTTCGCTGATAAAAGGCGCTTCGCCGAGCTTTGCATTCTGCCCCCCAACTACAATCAAAGGCTCGTCGGAGTTGCCCCGCGCCAGAAGCGGATTTGGGCAAAGCGCCGCAAGCGCCATTGCCGATATGGCCGCCGCAGAGCCGAGCGCAAAGCGCGCGCGTGAACTACGCCGACGCGCTGTGTTTGCAGAAGAACGCAAATCCATGAGCAAAATCTCCGAGGAACCGGCAAAAGGGCAGAGGACAATCAGAAAATAGCGTCGCGCGGATTGCGCCGACGTAACTATTTTAACATGGTTGCTTCCGAGCCTGCAAAGAAATATACCAGGGCAAAGAAGCGCGCGCCGAACACGCAAAAAACCACCGGCGGCTGACGCTGGAGCGCGTCAGTCGCCGGTGGTTCGTACTGGCTGCCGAATTGGTGGAGGCGGAGGGAATTGAACCCTCGTCCTAGGTAGCGAAAACACAGGCATCTACAAGCTTAGCTCAATGTTTTGATTGAACGCGGAGAACTCCCATGAGCAGGATTTCGCCGCGCGGGAAAATGTTTAAGTCCCAAGCGTCCCATTTTCGGCAAACGCTCAGCAAGCCCGCGTATTTTACGCCCGAACCTTCTCGGCAGGCGAGAGAAGGCAGGACGGGCTAGCCGAAGCTAGCGCTAATTTCTGTCTAGTTGTTTAAGACTAGGCAGCCAACGCATAGCTGCGCTGGGTCACAAACGTATTGTTTTTTGCGTTTATGTTTTTGCCGCTTTTAACGAGGCCAGCGGCGCCTCGGCTTGCCACCTGAGCGAACGTCTCCCAGTCGAGACCTATCGCCCCCATGCTGTGCTGACAACCAAATTATACCCGTTTGCCGACGACATTATTTCGACGAGATCACCGCGTCAATTGTTCCGTGGATTCGCCCGGCTACCACTCCGCCAAAGTGTGCATTCCGCTATCGACAAAAATCACCTCGCCGGTCGTCCCTCGCGCCTTATCGGACGCTAGAAACGCTACCATATCCCCAATCTCGTCGATAGTCGTGTTCTTGCGCAGCGGCGCAATATTCGGCACGTTGCGGAACATGTCGCTAAAACCCGCGATACCCCGTGCGGACAATGTCATAGTCGGCCCCGCGCTGACCGCGTTCACCCGGATGCCGTCCTGCCCCAAATCAGCCGCCAGGTACCGCACCGACGATTCCAGCGCCGCTTTCGCGACGCCCATCACGTTGTAGTTGGGTATGACCCGGTCACTGCCCAAATACGTCAGCGTAATTACGCTGCCGCCTTCGGTCATCATCGGCTTCGCGGCGCGGGCCACGGCAATCAGCGTATACGAAGAGATATTCAGCGCCTGCAAAAACCCGTCGCGGGACGTCTCAAAGAACCGCCCGCTGATATCCTCGCGCTTGGCGAACGCGACGCCGTGCACCACGCCGTGCAGCTTGCCGCCAAACTCGGTCAACAGAAGCGCGTGCAAAGATTCAATCTGCGCGTCGTCGCCCAAGTCGCAAGGCGCGATCACCACTGAGCCGGCGTTCGGCAAAGTGGCGGCCAGCTTGCGGACGTCTTTTTCTTCCCGCTCGCCTAAATAAGTGAGCGCCAGACGCGCTCCCTCAGCCGCCATCGCCTGCGCGCAGCCCCAAGCAATCGAGCGCTCGTTGCGAACGCCGTAGATCAGTACGTTTTTTCCTTCAAGCAGCATAAACCCGCGTCTCCTCGAACGACTGCCCGGCAGTGTAACGGCTCTGAACAATTCTTGTCAAGCTCGCGCGTGGCGTCAGCCGCTGCCGAGAAGTTTTCAAGCGGTATACTTGCGCCACAAGGAGCACTTCCAAGACATGCCTGACATCGCGGTAAATCAAGAGCGACTGATCAACTTTTTCCTCGACCTCGCCCGGCAGAACACGCCGCCCAAGCGCGAGGCCGCCGCGATGCGCGTCGCCGAGCCTTGGCTGAAAAACCTGGGCTTTGAAATTACCTACGACGACGCCGGTGAAAAAGTCGGCGGCGGCGAGATCGGCAACATGATCGCCTTCAAAAAAGGCACCGTCGAAGGCGCGCCCTGCATTTTCTTCTCGTCCCACTTCGACACCGTCGAGCCGACCCCCGGCCTCGATCCCAAGATCGAAGGCGACCGCATCGTCTCCGACGGCAGCACCATCGTCGGCGCGGACGACAAATCCGGCTTGGCCGCGATCATCGAAGCGATGCACGTCGTCCAGGAGCAAAACATTTCCCACGGCGATATTCAGCTCCTGCTGACGATTTGCGAGGAAATCGGACTCCAGGGCGCGAAGTACATGGACCCCAAGCTCATCAAAGCCAAATACGGCTTCGTCCTCGACGCCGGCCCTCCTATCGGCTCCACGGTCTACGAAGCGCCCTACCAGGATATTTTTGACGTTCACATCCACGGCAAGCCAGCCCACGCCGGCGCGGAGCCGGAAAACGGCGTCTCCGCCATCCGCATCGCCGCGCTCGCGATTTCGCGCATGAAGCTGGGCCGAGTCGATCCCGAGACCACGGCGAATGTCGGCATTATTCGCGGCGGCGAGGCCACCAATATCATCACCGCCGAAGTGTATCTGAAATGCGAGTCGCGCTCCCGCAACCTCGAAAAACTGGAGCGGCAGACGGCGGCCATGCACGACGCGCTCCGGCAAGCCGCCGAAGAGATCGGCGGCACGGTCGATATCGAAACCACCCGCGCCTACAACGGCTACGAAATCCCGATGAGCGATCCCATCCTGGAGATTATCGAGCAGGCTACCGAGCGCATTGGCTTGGAGCATCTTCTGCGCGTCACCGGCGGCGGCGCGGACGCCAACTACTTCAACGAATTCGGCGTCCGCACCGCCGTCCTCGGCTGCGCGATGAATAACATCCACCGCCACGACGAGTACGCCACGATTTCCGACATGGTCGCCTCCGCCAAGCAAGTCGTCAGCATCGTCCAGGTCTCCGCCGAGCGCCGGGATTAGCGACGATGATGAGCCGCAAACTGGCGGTAGTAGAGCAGGTGCAGCCATTAAATCCTGACGCGGGCGATTGGGATCGAACACTTCAACGAATCACAACGCAGTTCGGCATGGCCATCAACTTCACCGAGTTCGCCGGTATGCTCGCCGTCGGCGATACCGTTCTTCTGAATCGCACCGCAAACGATTTGAATCTCGGTACGGGCGGCGACGACTTCGTCATCGCCCGCATCGCGCCTCCACCGGAAGATACCAAGCCCGCTGAACGCGGCGACGCGCACATCATGCGCCTCCGCTACACGCCGCTACAGCATTCGGTCTCGGTTGTGGAAGACGACCCGCAATTCGCCCACATTTGGGGAAGGCGGCTCGACAATATGGCGGTTGTGGCCGGTGCGCTCCATTCGCAGCTAGCTCCGGTTGCTTCGGCGGCGGAGCTGCACTCCTGGCCGGCATCGACACCATTGCGCCCCAAGTGGACGCGCCGTACAACTCCCGTTGTGACGGACTCGGCCGCTCTTTCGATATCCACCAGTCGCTTGATTGGTAAACTGTGGCAGGAACGCTTTACCGGTGACCCGATAATAGTCGGACAGGCATTCGGGGGCGACTTCCAAACAGTGACCATGCACAACGCGCTGCTCTTTGCAAAGCAATTCTTCAACACGGACTGCGCTTTCGTTTGCCAGGGCCCCGGCAATACCGGCACCGGGACCAAGTACGGTTTCTCCGGCATCGAGCAAGCATCCAACCTCGACATCGCCGCCGCGCTTGGCGGCACGCCCATCGCCTGTGTCCGCGCCAGCTCCGGCGATGCCCGCGAGCGTCATCAAGGCATCAGCCATCACACGCTGACCGTTCTCGAGCTTGTCCGAAGCCGGTGCATCGTGCCTTTGCCGGAAGGATTGGAGGCTCCTCCGGAATGGCTGGAGCGCCACGACGTCCGAATAATCCCATTGAGCAAAACTCAACCCGCGCTGGATTTGCTGGAGAAGCGCGCCATCAACGTGACCACCATGGGGCGCGGGATCGACGAAGACCCGCTTTTCTTCCACGCGGCGGCGGCGGCGGGAGTTGTCGCCGCCGAAATCTCAGCCGCGCAGGCGACTGCATAGAGCGGGTATAACGCGAGCATGCCCGAGCAAGTTATTGGAACCGAACGGAAATATGAAGGCAAAATCGTCAATCTGCGCGTCGATACGGTGCGCTTCGACAACGGCGACACGGCAAAGCGCGAGGTAGTCGAGCATCACGGCGCGGTGGCGATGGTGCCGATGCCGGACAATAATCATGTTATACTCGTGACTCAGTACAGAACGCCCACGGGCAAAGAGCTGCTGGAAATTCCGGCGGGAACCCTCAACGATGGCGAGGAGCCGCTCGCGGCGGCGCACCGGGAAATCATCGAAGAGATCAACCTTCGCGCCGGCAGCATGGAGCGACTTTGCGGGTTTTACACCGCCCCAGGATTTTCCACCGAATTCCTGACCGTCTACTTGGCGACAAGCCTGATGCCGGAGCAGGGTACGCCGGACGCGGACGAGTTTATCAAAACCCGCACGGTTACCTTGGACGAAGCCATGGGCTTTATCGACTCCGGCGAAATCGAGGATGCGAAAAGCGTAGCCGGCATCTTAGCCGCGGCGCGGCATCTCGCTCGGGCGGCCGCTTCGTGAACGAACAGCGTGCGCCTTACCTGCCCACTCTCGTTTACGCCGTTATTATGTGGGCGGCGGTGATCGGAGTGCTGATCTATAACCACACCCTCCTGGTGTCGCAGCATGTTCCGCCCGCCGTCCGTTCCCAAAAAGAATTGCCGCTGTATATCATCGCGGCGTGCTTTCTTTTATTCAACGGAGTCATGACCACGCTTCGGCTCAAGCAAATCGCGCGAACCAAGCAGACCCGCGACCGAATCAGCGCGCTCACCGCCGACCGTTCCGCCTCCCGGCAAACCGAACTCTAGGAGATACCATGAAGCTAGGCATCAGCATGTGGTCTTACTTCCGCGCGTGGCGCGACGAAGGCATGACCATCCCGCGATTCATCCAAACGGCAAAACAGATCGGAGCAGACGGAGTCGAGCTGCTCGATTTCTTCTGGCGCGATCAATCCGCCGAAATGCCGCTGGTCATGGATGCTCTCCAGCAAACCGCGATGCCCGTCGGCGTCTACAGCGTCGCCAACAACTTCGTCAACCCCGACGCCCAGCTCCGGGCCGAGCAGCTGTCCCGCATTACGCAGGGCGTGGATATGGCAGGTCACTTCGGCGCGCGCGTGGTGCGAGTCTTCGCCGGCAACCTCATCGAAGGCGTGACGCTGGACCACGCTTTTAACTGGATCGTGGAAGGCCTAAGCGAGGCGGCGGCCTACGCGCAGGCGCGCGGAGTCACGCTCGCTCTCGAAAACCATGGCCTACTGGCGGGAAAAAGCGATCAGGTTCTGAGAATCTTAGCGGCGGTGGACAATCCCGCGATGCGGGCGAACCCCGACACCGGCAACTTCCTCCTCGTCCACCAAGCGTCCCACGAAGCCGTGCGCGCGGTCGCTTCGTCATCGGCTATGGTTCACTTGAAAGATTTCAAGGAAGTCGGCCCAGATTTTACCGGGTTCGCCTACGATTCCTACGACGGGCTACGCTATCAGGGCGTCGCGCTCGGCGAAGGCGATGTCGCGCTGCAAGACTGCATAGACGGCTTGCGCGAGTCGGGCTTCAACGGCTGGGTCAACATCGAGTACGAGGGCGACGAGCCTGCGGCAACCGCCCTGCCCCGCAGCGTCGCCTACGCGAGACGCATCATGGTCGACGATCCGTCGGTTGACCCGAAAACAGTCGCAACCCAGATCATCTCGCCGCTATACCCGCTCATCTGACACTATCGAGCTTGGAGAACTTTGTAAGTATGGACCCGATCAAAATCGCCGTGATGCAAGGAGACCAAACAGGCCAGGAGCTGCTGGTGGAATCGTTGCGCGTCCTCGACCCTGCCCTCACGCATTGCCCGGTCGATCTCATCAACTTCGACCTGAGCCTGGAAAACCGCCGCGCGACCAACAACCAGATCGTGCACGAGGCCGCTTCGGCGATGAAGCAGTTCGGCTACGGCCTGAAAGCCGCCACGGTCACGCCCGAGACGAAAAACGACGTCGGCTCGCCCAACGCCATTCTCCGCAAAGAAATCGACGGCAAAGTCATCATACGGACAGGTCACGTGCTGCCTGGCGTGAAACCCGTTGAGGGTGTCAGCGCGTCGATATCCGTGGTGCGCATGGCGGTGGGCGATGCTTACGGCGCTAAAGAATGGCGCGAGGGCGAAGGCGCTACAGAGGCCGCTTACCGCACAGAAAAGATTACCCGCGACATCTGCCGCGCCGTGGCGGAATTTTCATTCCTGCAAGCGCAAAAAACAAACGCCAAAGTGTTCGGTGGCCCAAAATATACGGTCTCGCCCATCTACGAAGGCATGCTGAAGGAAGAGATGGACCTCGCGGCGCAGCGCTATCCGAATGTCGCCTACGAGCCTCAGCTGATTGACGCGACCTACGCCCTGCTCCTCGCTCGGGCCTCCGAGCCGCTGGTCATTCCCGCGCTGAATCGTGACGGCGACTGCTTAAGCGATCTGGTACTCGCGCTTTACGGCACCATCGCGGGCAGCGAATCGCTGCTGCTCTCTTTTGGCGACGATTTCCTGCCCAAGGTAGTCATGACCGAAGCGCCGCATGGCACTGCTCCATCGCTGCAAGGAAAAAATGTGGCGAACCCGCTCGCTATGATTTTAGCGTCCGCCGCTCTGCTCTCATTTTCTCCCGCGCCCGAAGCGAAACGCGCCTCGCAGGCGATCTACGAATCGGCTCTAGAGACCGTAAAGGACGGCATCCGCACGGGCGACCTCGGTGGGACAGCCTCCACTTCGGCCTACACCGACGCGGTTGTGGAAAAGATGCGCGGCAAGCTCTCAGGCTGACCGGCATCGATCTCAGAACGAAATAAGCCGGAGCAACATGACGCATGCTCCGGCTTGTTTTTGAGTGCACGACTACTTTTGCGCCGCGTGAGGCTTCAGCAGCAAGGCGAGATTGTCCGTCGCGCCGGGAGTCGCCACCAGATGCGGATATTTCGGGCCGCCATGGTAGTCCAGCGCGTACGTCTTGTACATGTCGTCCTGCTCGGTCAGCACCTGCATCGGCGTGGTCGTCTTTTCTTCCCGCTTTAGAATGTCGTCCAGATCATCCCCGGAGAATCCCTCGCCGTTAATCGCGATAATCTTCATGCCGGGAACGAGGCCCGCCTTGAACGCGAGGCCGCCTGGCGTGACGTCCGATATTTCCCCGCTGTGGCCCAGGTTCATGCCTAAGCTGTACGTCGCGTCGGTGAAGTGGCCGCGCGTTTGATAGTCGCTCAAGTTCGTATTGGGCTGGTCGGTGAAAGTAAGAGTCCAGCCCGAGGCGTTCACTCCCGCCGCGTCGGCCTGCGGCGCTTTCGTGTTCAGACGCTCTTTCCAGAAACCGTCCCAGTCGTAAGGCGCGATCTGGTTCAGGTTGGTAATCACTTCCTCATACTTATAGGGATGCACGTCCGGCACGCCGCTCGCGCGTCCCGCCGGGCCGTAAAACAGCTTGGCGAAATCGTCCAGCGACTTTTTGCCGCCGGTCAGCTGCCGGATGCGCATGTCCACGTCAAGCCAGTTGAGCACGTCCTCCTCGTAGAAATCGGTGCCCCGGCGATAAGCGCCCCACTCGTTCGGTGAGTAGTACAGAATCTGCGCCTCGTCCGCCGTGTCTTGAAGCGGACGCCACGTGCGTCCGGACTCGGCGCTGAGATTCGCCAGCGTCAACGCGAGACGCTCATGATAGTAATCCACCTTCTCCAGACCCGAGCGCGCCGCGAGCACGGAGCCGTAAAACTCCGTCAAGCCTTCATAAACCCAGAGCAAATCGGTCTGCTCGGGATCGATATAGTTCGGCACGTAAAGTCCGGCGGGGCGGCGGTATTTGCCGTTCCAAGAATGGACGAACTCGTGCGGCAGCAGCTCGGCGACGGTACGCTGTCCGGTCTCGTCGGTGAATGAATCCGACTGCGTGCGGTCGTCGCTCGACTCATGATGCTCCAGGCCGAAATCGGAAACATGGTTGCTGAGAGTGACGAGAAAGTGGTAATCGCGATAATGCCGCGAGCCGAACACGGCGTAGGACTCGCTGACCAGGTTCTTGTAATCGTTGATCTCGGCGGCGGGCATCTCAAGATCGTAGTCATGGTCGGCGGCCAGATCAAGCTCGTGATGGATTGGCTCGCCAGCCGGGGTGATATCGACAGCGCGGAAGTTCGCTCCGGAGATGACCGGCGAATCCACGAGGTTGTAAAACAGCACCGGCGCGAAGGTATGGACGTCCGCATCGGCGCTGGAGAGCTGATTGGCGGCAGCAGTCGAAGGCGGGAGGGCCGTGCCGTAGCCCCAGCCGTGCGGCAGCATCAGCGTAGGGTTTACAGTGACTTCATGCGAGCCGTAGCCATGCGGCGTGACCAGCACCTGGTTCCACTCCAGCACGAAAATCTCGGGCGTGGCGAACTTGCTTGCGCCGAAACCTTCCGTCGATGATGGGCAGAGCTGATCGAACTTCACCGTAATCTGCGACGCTCCCGCCGGCAGGGCGACGTGGATCGAGAACATCTCCAGCAAATCGCGCCGCCAGGGAAGCTCCTGCCCGTTGCAATAGACGTGCAGTCCGACCATCTCTTCGATAGGCCCGCTCGGGGAATGCTCGCCTGGAATCCACTTCGGATAATCCAATGTTACCGCGCTGCCGCTGACCGGAATCGTTTCGGTGATATGGAGAATTTGGCTCTGCGGGTCGGAGGCGTCGACCGTCAGAGCAATCGGCTGCGCCAGTGTCGCTGCCTTTGCCGCGCCGGTCGTCAACAGGCTGGAGCCCAGGAGCGCGCCGCAAAAAGCAAGTTTCGGAAAGTTTAACTTCATAGAGAATTGAATGCCTAATGCCAAAAAATAGCCCGGCGCCGGATCGTGAGGATGTCCTCGATCCAGCGCCGGGTCGTGGCGCGTCATTATAGCAGGGCCGTGCTACTCCGTTGCAATAGTCTGATCCACCTGCTGGTTGGCCGGAATTACCTTGACGAACGCCGCCTCTCCTGTCCAAGTCTGGCGCATCATGCTGTCCATCCGGTCGGCTTCCGGATGCTGGTCGCTGTTGCGCAGCTCTCCGGCATAGATGCCCAGCAGCTCGGAAATGCTTTGCTTGTCCTTGTCGCTGATATCCAGCACCGCCACTTTCGCGCCGCGCCCGATGCGCCGCTTCACCGCCTCACGGTCGAAGTTCATCTCCGGGTTCATGCGCACATAAACCGTGCCGCCGGTCATTCCGGCGCACATCCAGGGGCCGGGATCGCCCATCACGAGCGCCCGCCCGCTGGTCATGTACTCGAACGCGAATCCCTTGATATTCGCCCGCGCGCCGAGCCCGCCCAGCGTGTCGTCGATCGGCTCCTTGATCTCGCCGCCGACAATCACTGACGCTCCCGATAATCGAATTCCGCAGCGTGAGTCCGCGTCGCCCTGAATCACGAACGTGCCGCCGATAGCCCCGTAGCCGAAGCCCTTGCCGACCGAGCCGTCCACCCGGTAGCCCGCGTCGTTCAGGCCCTTCATGATTGCGATGCGGCCGCCCATCGAGCCTTTCGCGACTCCGTCCTGCGCGCCGCCCTGCACCCTCAGCGTGACAGCAGGCGAGTTAAATGCCCCAAGGCCGTTGCCTGGAATTACGTTCTGGAACGACAGTTCGGCGACATTCTCATGGTTCAAGCTGCCCGCGACCTCGCCCCGCGCAATCGCGCCGGAAAGATGCGTTCCGATTTCGCGGTCGGTGGGGTCTGCCCGGTCGTCTTCGTAAAGAATCCCGTCATACCCGCTCGCCGCCTGATCGGCCACCAGCGCCGAAATCATCTTGGTCGCATACGACAGCGGCCGGCGAATCCGCTTCCGCGAGTTGTACCGACGTCCATCGCCGGCAATCGGCATTCCGCCGTCCGCGCTCGGCTCGGCGCTGGCGTCGGGACGACTCCGCGCCGACGTCTCGAACGCGAACATCGGCAGCA
>CAXSEA010000039.1:0-21082 GCA_964235675.1 uncultured Armatimonadales bacterium
CTCGCTGTCGGCCTAGCGGAGGGGCAGCCGCTTATCGACGCCATGCGTCTAGCCACGGCTGCAGCGGGGATCAGCGTCACCCGCCAGGGCGCGCAGAGTTCGATGCCGACGCGGGAGGAGGTAAAATCGACGACATATTCCGTATTTATTTAATAATAATTCAAAGAGAATAGTAAGTTCTATACCGCACTTCAAAGATGATGCGCGCAACAGTTGCCCAATCGCTCATAATGCTATATGCCACAAAGATGTCAAGGGATCACCAAATCAGGTAAACCCTGCAATTCGTTCGCTTCTGATTCTGGATTTTGCCAGTACCATGACCCTGCACTGGTTGCGGCACGGGAAACTCAACAAGTAGCAGAGAAAGCACAGTGGGCAAGTGGCGCTAGATTTCGTGAAATGTTGGGGGTATTAGGAGCTACTTGCGAGGCAAAAGGGTGGCGTCATAAAACAACTCACACAGATGTACTAACTTGGCGATTCGCGACGATTGAAGTGAGAAAGAGTTTTTCATCCTTCCTTGGCTCCGTCGAGACCGTTTCGACAATTGAGTTTGACGTTACGGATGGCGTTAAATTAACTGCGTACAATTCTACAGCACAAGAGAACAGGGTTCGTGAGTTAGTCAAGGCTATCTCGCACGACATCAAGCAAATTCCTTGGGTTAAAGAGCAGATTGCAAAAAATGAACAAAAGTTGACACCGACAAAGTTCGAAGGTCGTGATAATGCAATTGGCGTGGTGAAGAGGCTACTAGAGCAATTTCCAGTTGTTGCCAAACAGTTGAGCTATCGTCATCAGGGTAGAGGCACTCTGACTATCATAGATGAGTACGACGTGCAAGACTTGTTACACGCGCTACTAAAGATACAATTCAACGATGTTCGCCCCGAAGATCCTTGTCCAAACAAGGCGGGTGCTTCTTCGAGAGTGGATTTTGTATTAAAGAAGGAACAGATAATCATAGAAGCTAAGATGTCAAGCCAGCGTTTAACAGATAAAGAACTAGGGGAGCAATTTAGCATAGACATACAACGTTATCAAAGCCATCCAGACTGCAAAAGTCTGATCTTTTTTGTGTATAACCCACAACTCTACATTAAGAACCCAAGTGCATTAGTAAATGATTTTTCATGGTGCCACGATAAGCTTAACGTGCTAGTTATAGTTACTCCAATGTTATGACTCAAATTACCAATTTAAATAGTTTTCAGCTTCAGTCCCGTCTCGCCGCCGAGCCGAACCTGCTCTTGTTAGATGTGCGGGAGCCGTGGGAGTACGCCGAAATCCATATTCCCGGCGCGCATTTGATTCCGCTGGGCGAGCTGGTGAATATGGATTTTGGGGATGTGAACTCCGATCAGGCGATTGTCTGCGTATGCGCGCATGGGGTTCGTTCGGCGCATGCGGCGCGGTATCTGGTCAGCCTGGGCTACGAGAATGTGGCGCATTTGGAGGGTGGAATGGCCGAATGGCTGGGAGTGTCGGAGAGCGGGTTGCCGGGGGAACCTTGACGGGGCGGAGCGAGTTCAGTATCATGTGAAATATTGCACAATGTCGGCGATGCGGCATGATGGTTTAGGCAAAGGCAACTGATATGAGCATTCGATTAGTGGAATCAGCCGGTCTGCGGGACATCTACGACAAAGTCATGCGCCACGAGCGTCTTACTTTCGACGATGGCCTGCGGCTGTGGAACACGCCCAACCTGAACGCAGTCGGCTGGATGGCTAATATCGTCCGCGAGCGGATGCACGGCGACACGACGTTTTACGTGCGCAACCAGCATATCAACTACACCAATGTCTGCAACAAAGGCTGCAAGTTCTGCGCGTTCTACGCTCAAAAGGGCGGGCCGGAGCCTTATACCTATGACATCGAAGAGGTAAAGCGCCGCTTGCGCATGCACCTCGACGTGCCGATTAAAGAGATTCACATGGTGGCGGGGATTAACCCTAAGCTGCCGTACCAGTATTACTTGGATCTGCTTCGCGCCGTGAAGGAGATTCGCCCCGACGTTCATATTAAGGCGTTTACCTGCGTGGAGATCGTGGAGATTCAGCGACAAGCGAATAAGCCGCTGGACGAGGTGTTTGCCGACCTGCGCGAGGCTGGATTGGATTCGATGCCGGGCGGCGGGATCGAGATTTTATCCGACCGGGTGCACATGGAATTGTTCGGGCGCAAGATTTCCGGGGCCGAGTGGTCGGATATCTCCCGCGCCGCCGCCAAAGCCGGCATGACCCAGTACGCGACCATGCTGTACGGGCATATCGAAACGGTCGAAGAGCGGATCGACCATCTGGTAAAGATGCGCGAGTTGCAGGACGAGACCAAGCATTTCGTGACGTTCACGCCGCTTTCGTTCCATCCGGAAGGCACCCAGCTGGAGCATCTGCCCCACCCCACCGGCGACGGCGATTTGCGGGCTATCGCGGTGTCGCGCCTGATGCTGGACAACTTCGCGCATATTAAGACGTTCTGGATTATGAATACGCCGCAAGTCTCGCAAGCGGCGCAGTGGTACGGTGCCGACGATCTGGACGGCACCATCCACGAGTACGAGATCACCTACAAAGACGGCGAGCAGGGCAATAAGAAGCAAGTATTGACACGTCCTCAGCTGGTGGAATTGATTCACAGCGCCGGGCGCACGCCCGTGGAGCGCGACAGCTTCTACAACGAAGTGCCGCAGCGCTCGCCGGAGATGGACGATCCTATCCGTCACCAAATCGAACTAAAATCGCACGCTCCCGTGCCGCTGCCGGTGGTCGCCTCCTAAGCAGATTCCAACCAGCGTTTATCTCTGTTTTTCTGTAGTGCAAGATGATCTGCACCCTAGGTACCCGGATGCCAAAGGGGTGCAGGTGTATAATAGTGAGCTATTGCGCCGCATTCGGTGAATACCTCGCGCGGTCGTACTCGCGTAGGATATCTTGGCTGGCCGTCACTATTATCAGACCCACTTGGAAATTCCTCAAGAGCTAATCGACAACTGCGCGCGTGAGCCGATTCACATTCCGGGGGCAATTCAGCCGTCCGGTTTGCTGCTTGGCTTGTCGGCTGAAGCCGACAATTTGACAATTGTTCGTGTCAGCGACAATGTCGCCGCGCTGGTGAGCGTTCCGGCGTCTCAAATCCTTGGCCAGCCGCTTGCGTCCGTCCTCGGCCAGGAAGCCGCCGATGCGGTCAGCCGAATCGTCCCCACGCTGAACGCGCCCGGCCCGCCCACTCCGCTTTACTCGCTCGTGCATACCTCCAACGGCGCGCAGCACTACGACGGTCTGCTGCACCGCTCCGGCGGTCTGCTCCTTTTGGAGCTGCTTGACGCGCCGCCGGACCAGTCAAGCTCTTCGGAGCGGCTGCACCGCTTCAACCAGTTGATGAGCCGCTTGGACGCGTCCTCGTCGCTGCGAGCCTTGTGCGAGATGGCGGCGGAAGAGGTGCGGGCGATTTCCGGCTTCGACCATGTGATGGTGTACCGGTTCAGCCCGGAGTGGAACGGCGAGGTGATCGCGGAAGCGCGCGCCAAAGAGTCGCCGTCGTATATGGGCCACTGGTTTCCGGCGTCGGATATCCCGGCTCAGGCGCGCGAGCTTTACACGCGCAACTGGCTGCGCCTCATTCCCGACGTCTCGTACACTCCCGTGCCGATTACCGCGCTTGCCGATGACCACTCAAGCGCCGAGCCGCTGGATTTAAGCTACAGCGCGCTCCGCAGCGTCTCGCCCGTGCATGTCGAGTACCTCAAGAATATGGGCGTCAAGGCGTCGATGTCGATTTCGCTGCTGCGCGGCGGCGAACTGTGGGGATTGATCGCCTGCCACAACTCCGAGCCGATTTTGCTGCCGCTGCAGGCGCGTCTCAACTGCGAGATGCTGGGACAGCTGCTGTCGATGAAGATCGCGTCGATGGAGCGCGAGGATGAGTTCCGATACTCGGAGCAGCTGCGCAATTTCCGCACGCGCCTCCTGAGCTACCTTTCCGGCGAGGAAAAATATACGGAAGGATTGGTCAAGCACGACCCCAACCTGACGCATATCGTCAATTCGGACGGCGCGGCCATCTGTGCCGACGACGTGACGCTTGTCGGCAAAACCCCCACGGCGGCGCAGTGCGCCCGGATTTCCGACTGGCTGACCGCCAACGCCGTCGCCGACAACATTTTTTTCACTAGCTCGCTGCCGAGGTTGTTCGCCGAATCGATGGAGTACGCCGGGGTCGCCAGCGGGCTGCTCGCCATTCCGTTCGACTCCACGCACAAATGCTGGGTGCTCTGGTTTCGTCCGGAGGTGATCGAGACGGTGCAGTGGGCGGGCAATCCGGAAAAAGCGATTGAAGTGCCGGACGGCGGCGGCCCGCCGAAGCTGCATCCCCGGCGCTCGTTCGCCAGCTGGGCCGAGACGGTGCGGATGCGCGCGCATCCCTGGTCTCAGCCCGAGATCGAGGCGGCGCTCGATCTGCGCGCCACTTTAAACGGCCTGGAGCTTGCCGCAAGCTATGAGCGCGAGCACCGCATCGCCGAGACTCTTCAGCGCTCGCTTCTCAGCGCGCCGCCGAAGAACGCGTTCGACGGCATGGATATCGAAATTTCCTACCGAGCCGCTATGCGCGAGGCTGAGATCGGCGGCGATTATTACGACGTGTTTTCGCTGGGCGATATCGGCGAAGGCCTGGGCGGGCGTATCGCGCTGGTGGTCGGCGACGTCTCCGGCAAGGGCCTCGCCGCCGCGTCGCGGACGGCTGAAATCAAGTACACGCTGCGCACTTATTTGCGCGACAACCCCGATCCCGCCGCGGCACTGCATCGCTTGAACACGTTTTTAAGCTCGCAGCAAGCTTTCGACGAAGCCAACGCTGGCGCGGCGGAAGGCACCGTAGTGCCGTTTACGTTCGTCTGCATCGCTATCGCCGTCGTGGACACGGCCACCGGCGCGGTGCGGATCGCCAGCGGCGGCACCGAGCCGCCACTCTTGCTGCGCGGCGGCGGCGAGGCGGAGGAAGTGGGCGGGGAAGGAATGCCGCTGGGTGTCTCCAGCGACGCGGAGTACACGACGTTTACGACTTCCCTCGACGAAGGCGATCTGCTCTTGCTGGTCACCGACGGCATCACCGAAGCGCGCCAGGGCAAGGAGTTCCTTGGCTACGACGGCTTTATCCGCCTGACCCGAGAAGCGCTGCCGCTGAAGGAACTGCGCCGTATCGGCGATACGATCCTGAACAGCGCGGCTCTTTACTCCGGAGGCTCCCTCCGTGACGACGCCTGCCTGCTCATGGCCCGCCGCGCGGGCTTACTACCTTCATCCTTATAGCTGCTGTTCATTAAGCATACAAGCTGCGACAAAACGCCAGGTATACTGAAAAACCAACATAATCCGGCGATGGAACCCGCCATAGGAGATGAGTGGAAGCTCACTTCTCAAATCGCTGCTTGCTTTTCAAGTGGCTGATGGCTCCTACTGCTCCCTCGGGACGACATAGTTTGTCGCCCCTACTGAAGTAGTAGGAGCCGTTTGTCGTTGTTACGCCTGGTGAATCGAAGCTGAGACGGGAGAAATGACTGATGGACTTTTACAGATACGCGCTTCTTGCCCTCGGCGGCGCGATCGGCACCATGGCACGCTATGGAGTAACCGTGTTGGCGATGCCGATGAGTAAAGACATGCCATGGAGCACGATTCTGATTAACGCGCTTGGCTCGTTCATCATCGGCTTCTTTGGGACTTTGACTCTCGCTCATGGCCGCTTTCCCTTGTCCGAGAACGCGCGCTTGTTTGTCATGGTGGGGTTCTGCGGGGGATTCACGACGTTTTCCTCATTTAGCTTGCAGACGCTGGACCTGCTGCGCGGCGGCGCGGTCGGGCGGGGCATTCTCAACATCCTGATTTCAGTGACCATCTGTATTTGCGCCGTTGCCGCAGGCCACTTTCTGGCCGCGCATTTTAACGGCGGTATGGCTCAAATCGCGCAGGCCGGAATCGAGGAAGAGGCTTAAGATGAAGCGCCCGCCGGTATCTCAGCGGTGGGTTTCGTATCGTCTCTCAGCATGGTGAGAAAAGCCTGAGCCGCGCGGCTGCGATGCCGTCCGCGTACGCCGGCAATGTGAAAAGGCCGTCTAAGGGTGAAATCGGCCAGTTCAATCACCGCCAAGCTGCCCGCCGCCACTCCCATCTCGATGGTGAGGGCCGAGACGAACGCCACCCCGATTCCGGCGGCGGCGGCTCGCTTGATCGCTTCGATGTTGCCCAGCGACATCGCCGGGCGGATCGTCAGCTGCCGCTCGGCTAGCGCGCTTTCCAGCGCGAGGCGCGTCCCGGACCCCGGCTCGCGCACGACGAAGGGCTCCTCGCACAATCGTTGGATTGTTACCGATGCGGCTGATTGCGCGAGGGGATGAGTTGGAGTGGCAATCGCGACTAATTCGTCTTGACGGAACTCGTCCGCTTCGATCTCCGCGAAGCTGGTTTGCCCTTCGGTGAGGCCGATATCGAGAGCGCCGTCGAGCAGCTTCCTTTGAATGGATTCCGTGTTGGCGATTTCCACGGACAGCTCCAGGCCGGGATAGCGCTTGTAAAACCACGCCAGAGCTTGCGGCAGAAGATAGCTGCCGATGGTCACGCTCGCGCCGATGGAAAGAGAGCCCCGCTCCAGCCCCTTCAGCTCCGCCAGCGCAAGCTCGGCTTCGGCTTCCAGCGCGAATAAGCGACGAGCGTAGCCCGCCAGCAATTCGCCCGCTTCAGTTAATCGCACTCCGCGCGGAAGACGATCCAGCAGCGGCGCTCCCAGGCTGCGCTCCAACTCTTGAAGCTGTTTGGAGACGGCCGGCTGGCTGATATGCAGCCGCTCGGCTCCCGCCGTGATAGTGCCGGCATCGGCTACGGCCTGAAAGATCGCCAGATGATTGAGATTCATACATAACTCCTGGTTATGCTTCACATCGATAATATGTATTTTTATTATCCATGATACGGAGGTAAGTTAAACCCATACCAGATGTAAGTGATGCGTAGGCAAAGCGAAAGAAGAGTTTTCGATGATTCAATTTGTAGCCGATAACGATAGCCGGTTGTTGCAAAGCGGGACGGCCGACGCGCAGCCCGCGCGGAAGCGTTGGAGCAGCGGCATTCTGCCGGGCGTCGCGCTGACGGCGGGGCTTGCGGCAGTGGCGGCTTCACTCGCTGCCGCATATGGGCTTGATGAGCGCGCTGATTCTTGCGATCGTGCTCGGGATGGCGGTGCGCAATACGGCGGGAGTGGTGCCGGCGTGTCAATCGGGCATTACGTTTTGTTTGAAAAAGGTGCTGCGGCTGGCGATTATTTTGCTGGGATTGCAGCTGAGTTTCGCGCAAGTCAGGCAGGTTGGGCTGACCGGATTCTGCATCGTGGCGGCGTCGCTGGTGGGGACGTTTTTGTTTACCACCTGGCTGGGCCGCAAAATGGGAGTGGACCGCAAGCTGACTCAGCTGATCGCGGCAGGCAGCTCGATCTGCGGGGCGTCGGCGGTAATCGCGGCGAACGTGGTCGTGAGCGGCAAGGACGAGGATGTCGCCTATGGAGTCGCCGTGGTGACCGTCTTTGGCTCGATTTCGATGCTGCTTTATCCCGCGTTGAACCATCTTCTGGGGCTTTCGCCGACGGCGTTCGGCGTATGGGCGGGAGCGTCGATCCATGAGATCGCGCAGGTGATCGCGGCGGTGTCGCAGAACGGCGCGGCGAGTTTGCAGTACGGCACCATCAGCAAGCTCACCCGCGTGATGCTCCTCGCCCCGACCGTGCTGGTGCTGGGTTTCCTGAACGCGCGCCGGACTGTGAGCGAGTCGGGGCGGACGGGCAAGCTGGATTTGCGGCAGATTCCGATTCCCTGGTTCGTGCTGGGATTCATCGCGATGATCGGAGTCAATACGCTGAACATCATTCCGGCTCAAATCAAAGCCGAGCTAATTGTCATCAACCAATTTCTGCTGGCGGTCTCGCTGGCGGCGATGGGCTTGGAAACCAGCCTCAAAAAGCTGAAAGAGGCGGGCGTAAAGCCGCTGATTTTGGGCGCGAGCGTCTGGGGATTTATTTCGGTGTTCAGTTTTATCATGGTCAAGGCGCTCTATCGCTAGAACCTATTTGCGGAGCGATGCATTGTGATTTACCTGTGAACAGGGCAAACTGGCGATGGGGGTGCTAAAGAATCGGCGGATAAAGCATGTCATGCACCATATAGAGCGCTCAGACATAAAAGGAGTATTTGCAAATCCACTGAAATAAGCGAGTATGTAACGAAATTCAAAATGCACCGCTTTGCGCCTGATGACCGATACCTTGATGCTAGTTCAAAGCCAAAAAAGGTTTGGATCGCTTGCCTTGACGAATTTTGAAGATTTCTTAGTTCGATACCATTACCAAAGCGGCTATAGCCAGGCGGTCTGAGGCGGCTCTTTGGCCTGCTCCATGACGATAGTGGTGCCGCCCGCGCCGGTAAGCAAGTAGACGCGGTCGGCGGTTTGAAGCATGATTTTCATGCCGTGGCCCATGGTGCCCGCTGTGGTGAAGCCTTTTTTCAGGGTGGCGCTCGGCAGGTTTTCCAGCGAGATTCCCTTGCCCGAATCGGAAATCCGCACTTGAACGGTGCCGTCCGGGCCGACGGAGACTTGTCCGGCTCCGCCGCCCGCATGGACGACCGCGTTCATGGCGGCTTCATCCACGGCGGTTTGCAGGTCGTAGTAGCGCTCTTGGGGATGGTGCGCGGCGCTGCAGGCCTCCAGGGCGCAGTTGCGGACGTCCCGGATGCCTTCGCCCGATGCCAGCAGAGGCAACGGATCGCCCACGGGCGTGAGCGGCTTGGGTAGTTCCTTGGCGCTGAGACATAACGCAAGCTTGCCCTCGGTGACACTGGACAGCATGTCGCGCATGAACACTTGCTGGCGGGCGCGCCCTTCGCGCTGCTCGGTGATATCCTGCGCAATTCCATCGAACCGCAAGGGAGTGCTGTCGGCCTCGTAGTAGCCGTGACAGTGCGAGGCGATCCAGTGCACGCTGCCGTCGGGCCAGGTGACGCGGTACTCGACGGCGTAGTCGGTGTTGCCGCCGATAGCTTGGAGACGAGCATCGTCTACCATCTCCCAGTCGTCTGGGTGGACTACGGACCGGAGCGTGGCAAGCGAAGACTTTACGGAAGGATCAATCGACAGCATTCGCCGGAAGCGCGGCGACCATTCGATGGTGCCTTCCCGCAACTCCCAATGCCACGTGCCCAGCTGCGCTCCATCAACGGCGAATTGAAGGCGCTCCTCGGTGACTTTCAGCGCCGATTCGACTTTTTCCCGCTCCAGCGCCGCGACCTGCCGGGAGTAATCCTGAGTCAGCTCCACCTGGTCATGCAAAGCGATGATCGTCTTCCAAATCATCGAGGCGACCAGTACCAAACTGGCGAGCACCACCAGATACGCCAGGAAGAACGTGTCGACGCGGTAGAGGCGCACGACGAACAGCGTCACGCCGCCCAGCACGACAGGTGTCAGCAGCGCAGTGGGAAGCAGGCGTCGGGCTGAATGAGCGGCGATGCTGTCGCTCGCCAAAACGGCCATGACGCCTCGATCCATACGGGTAAACAAGGCGCCAATCCCTAAGACAACGAAGAGCGCCGCTGTTGGAATCGCGATGCCGACAGCGTGAGTCACGCCGTAAAGATAGGTCACGCCGACCAAGTACCCAAGAAGTCCAATGGCTCCGTCGAGAATTACGGCGAAGGCAAGCACCTGATACGGCCATAGGTAGACACGTCCCACACTGTTGGCCGACAACAAGAAGGGTTTGTCAACCAGCAGCAGCGATGCCGCCAGCAATAAGAAAGCCGTCGCCGTATTCGGAGACATCCGGTTGGGCGGCAGAGCGGAAGCGTTCGCGGGAAACGGAATGCCATAGTCGTAGATGACGAGCGCGTAGACGCTGATTGCCGCCACTACAAGCATCAGCCCGGCAACCAGCGCGGGGCGGCTTTAATCGCGGCTCAGGCCGAGCGCTGCAAGCGCCGAGGCGCAGAAAAGAAACGACACCGCTGTCAGGGACGACATGCCCGGCTGGCCAGGCAGCAGGCTTACTAGGGTGGCATTGCCGCAGAGCCAGCCGACGAGGGCAGTTATAGTGACCAACACGGTAGCGCCAACGCTGGCAATGACAATCGAGCGCGGGCGCTTCGCCAGGTTGCTCCCAGCTCCGGCAAAAGCGGCAGTAGAAGCGGAAGTGGTGAATGCTTCTCGTGAATCGCTCACAAATATTCAGCTCGGCGGGAGAGATCGCGCAGACAAAAAGGTGAGAATGGCGGACTGGTAGGGGTACTAGATGTTACCTGCGCTACAGACTTAAATACAATTAGTTGATGAGCAAAGCGCGGATGAACATAGGCCAAAAAACGGCAGGCGGATGGAAGAAAACGCGTGTGCGTCACTCCATCCGCTTGCCGTTTTGAATTAAATCTAGTAGCCAGGCTGGTGGCCATAGCCCATCTCGCGGCGGGCGCGGATATGGTGGCGGATCATCATGGCTCGCATGTGCGCGCGCTCGGCGGCGGCATAATTTCCATGCGCGACAGCCTCAGCATAACGATACTTCGCGCGCCGGATACCCATGCCGGGATGGCGATGCATCATCATGCCGTCGCGCATCATTGGGCCATGGTGCATCATCATCGGGCTGCCGTTGTAAGCTCCCTGCGCGTCGGCTGCGCCGGCCGCTCCGGCCAGCAGAAAGAATAGGCCACCCAGGGCCAAGCTCTTCTTCATTAGAGTCGTCATTGTTGTTTTCCTTTTCTAAAAACTCGCGGGAAATTGTCCCGCTCGTGCAATACCCGACATCGCGGCAGCGTAAAATGTTCCAGAATGCACCCGGCAAGAGTCGCTGCCGAATCGCAACAAATGTCCACTTCATCAAAAATTCGACGCGCGGTTCAGCTCTATGCGAGCGCTCTTGCGGCGGTTGCCGGCGCGACGGCTGTGTTTTGGCTTGCGCGCGGCTATGTGAACGAAGGCCAAGCATCACTGCTTTACCTGCCAGTCGTAATAGGTTGCGCGATTACCCTGGGGTTTGGGCCGTCCGTCGCGGCGGCGGTAGCCAGCTTTATCTGTTGGGATTACTTTTTCCTGCCGCCGTACCATGCGCTCACCGTCGCTAGCCCGAAAGACTGGCTTTCGCTGATCGTCTTTTTAGTGGCCGCCGTGACGACCGCGCGGCTGGCGTCGAACGCGCGCGATCAAGCCGACCAGGCAAGAGCGCGGGAAGATGAAATCGCGGTGCTGTTCCAGGCAAGCGAGACGATCAGCCGCGAGGTAAGCCTGGTTCAAGTGGTCGCGGCTTTATCGGAGCAGCTCAGGAGCCTGTGCCAGGTGGCGGAATGCACCGTCTGGCGAGCAGCCGGGCACGCGGCGACGCTGACTCGCATCCTGCCGCCACGGCTTGCGGAGAATGCTGAAACTGACGGCGACGGTGAAAACCGTTCAAGGCAGTTGGTCGAAGCCGCCGCGCGGAATCGTCAGGTGATCGGCTTCGATGCCGCGAGCCGCGCGATTTGGGGTAAGGCGGCGGGGAAGCCAGATGGTTTGACCGGAGCGTATATTCCGCTGCAAACCGATAAACAGGTAGTCGGCGTGCTGGAGATCGGCCAGCGGTCGGATGGGAAAGCGTTCTCATCGCGCGACCAGCGGCTGATACTCACGCTGGCAAACCATGTCGCCGTGGTCTTGGCGCGCGAGAGCCTGGCCGAGCAGGCGGCCCAGGCGGAAGCGCTCCGCGAGGCGGACACTCTTAAGGATTCGCTGCTTTCCATGGTATCCCACGAGCTGCGCTCCCCGCTTGCGGCGATCAAAGCAACGGCCACGGGCCTGGCGTCCAGCTTGCCCATGGGCAGCGCCGCGGCGGCGGACGATCTGCAAGTGATCAACGGCGAGGTGGACCGCTTGAGCGGCATTGTCGGCAACTTGCTCGACTTATCGCGTCTGGAAGGCGGCGCATGGAAGCCGGAGCGGGACTGGTGCGATATCGGCGAGATTGTCGCCACGGCGCTCGACCGGCTGCCTAACACGGATGCGCAGCGGGTCAGAATCGAGATTGCAAGCGATCTGCCGCTGATCCGGGTGGACTATACGCAAATTGCGCTCGTGGTCACGAATTTGCTGCAAAACGCGATCAAGTATACGCCTAATGGAAGCTCGATCGAATTGAGCGCCGCACAGGATCACAGAGGCGATGCAGAAGGGATGAGCCACGCCGCGATTGTTATGCGAGTCCGCGACTTTGGCGCGGGGATCTCTCCCGGCGACGAGCAACTGATTTTCACGCGCTTTTACCGCAGTTCCGTGCACCAGCGCAGCACGGTTCGCGGTACCGGCCTGGGGCTTGCGCTGTGCGACGCCATTATCCGAGCCCACGGGGGACGCATCTGGGCAGTGAACGCGCCTGAAGGGAAATCAACTGGAGCGACCGTGTGCTTCTCCCTGCCTCTGGAAGCTTTTGACAAAGAGCCGGTAAACTACCGAGCATGAGCGCTCCAGACGCGGCTAATATCTTGGTGGTGGATGACGAGCCGCAGATTCTGCGCGCCCTACGCTCCGGCCTTAGCGCGCAAGGCTACACGGTAGCGATGGCGACATCCGGTGAAGACGCTTTGCGCGAGGCGACCAGCCATGTGCCGGATTTGATCGTTCTCGATCTGATGCTGCCCGGCGATATCGATGGTCTCGAAGTCTGCCGGCGCATTCGGGATTGGACGGCGACAGTGCCCATTCTGGTGCTCTCCGCTATCGGCAGCGAGCGCCAGAAGGTGAAAGCGCTCGATCTAGGCGCGGACGACTACCTCACCAAGCCGTTCGGCATGGACGAGCTGACGGCGCGTGTCCGCGCTCTCCTGCGCCGCGCGAGGAGCGCCGCCGCATCGCAGGCGGCGCAGGTGGAGCCTGTATTTACGGCGGACGACGTCTCGGTGGACTACGCGCGGCGCATCGTCACCAAGGCGGGCGTTGAAGTGCGGCTCACGCCTTTGGAATACGATATCCTGCGCGCGCTGACGCGAAACGCCGACCGCGTAGTCACCCACAGGCAGCTCTTGTCGACCGTCTGGGGTGCCGAATACGCCGAGGAGACCCAGCTTCTCCGGGTGCATGTCGGCCATGTCCGCCAGAAAATCGAGACTAATCCCGCCCGCCCTCGCCTCATCATCACCGAGCCGGGGATTGGGTATCGATTCCGCACCTCTTGACCTTGCCGAGATGTGGGTCGGCTTTGCGAAATCATTACGCTATCCCCCTCGCGCTTTACGGTTTCTTTACGCGAAATCTCCTAATATGACTTCTATATCCGCGCCATGAATCGGCGAGGAGTAAGTCAGCGAAGACTTCGACAATGCGTTGCGTTGCCTGCCTCACGCGAAGTCGAGCTATAGGAATGCGTCATGAACTATTCGGCTTCCTCACCTCCATTGATTGAGCGCCGCCGCGCCGCAACTGCTCCGTCTCTTGAGCCTTTCCCTCAAGTTCGCCCAATTGGCGAGCGTGCTTATTAAGTCAAACATGTCAGGCATTTTTTGAGGCGTTCACGTTTGCCTCAATTTAAATCACGCGTGCCGTCGGCGCATTGTCGCGGCATCCATAGGCGTTTGTTGGAGTACAGAAGTGAACACCGCTAATTATGATCACTATGTTTCAGAGATCGCGGATTCTGAAAAGGCCGAGGGGTTTTCCGAGAAAATATCGTATTGGCGAATGACCGCCGTCACGGATTACGCGCTTTGTAGGCAGTTGGCCGACAAGCATCAAGCGCGCCTTCCCAGAACTCTTCGGAGCCAGAGGGTCGGCTGGGACAACGCCACGGGCAAAAACTTCGGCGTCCTGCTGCCTAATAGTTCTCTTGACGACGATGAGCCGCGCCGATGGCACCGCGAGAAAGACGTATGGCGCATCTACATTCGCAGTTCGGACAGTATCGTTCCTTTGTCGCACGTCGAGCGGGAGCGCTACCGCATGCTTGTGCTTCCGGACGCGGCTGAAGATTGGATTGAACTGCTGCGGATGGCGATGCGGGAGATGCTTTACGACATCGCCTACGACGTCTCGCCCGTGTTCGTGGACGACAGCGGCGAGCCCACCCGCGAACGGACAGGCTACTTCGTCCAAGCGGTTGGCGCCGCTCCCAGCGCGCGCCCGACTCTGCGGCTCGACGCTTGCGGCTTCGGACAAACGCCGGAAAGCGCGGCGCGAGACCTCTGCCGCCGCTGGCTTGCCGGCCCGGTCGCGCAGTAACCGACTAGCCGCGACTCTAAATTGATCAATCTTCCCAGCTGCGGCGACCCAAATTGGAGCGACGCCGGGAAGCATTCGTTTTCAAGATCGACAACACATGCAACCGACTGAATTAGAACACACGACACTTAGCGACGAGACGCACGCCGCAGCGCTACGCCAAAAAAGAGCTCCCCGTCGACGCAGGCATTTTGCCGATGCCGGCGAGTCGCAGGTACGTGAAGTGGCGCGCAGAATCATTGGCGACTGCGCGGCAACGGCGCGTATCTATACTCCGCCGCAAGGAATTAACAACAGAACCTTTATCGTTGAAGCGCCTGGGGCGCAAAGCCTCGTGGTTAAGCTGCGTCCGGGCGCCTTGTGCGCACGGCCCGTCCGCAACAGTCCGCAATGGCCTCGCTACACACAGCATCTACTCGGCGCCGTTCCCAACGGGGGCATCGAAACTCTGCGACCAATTTCGAACGATCTTTCTCGATGGGGATCGATTACCGTTCCTGAAGTTTTGTTGGTCGATACCACTGCCGATCTGCTTCCCGCGCCGTATTTCGTCATGCGCAAACTCGATGGCGAGCCATTCGGCTGGGAGTCCGACGCCCCTCACGGGGACGCGGTCCGGCAGCTTGCCGGCCACCTGGCTGGAATTCATTATGCAGGACGCGGGCGCGACCGCTTCGGCATCTACGCCTGCCCGGATCAGTTCGCTGCCCGAGAATGGTGGCCTCGGTTCCGGCGCGCTTACGAGACGATTTTTCGGGAGCTGTCCGTCTGGTCCCCTTCACTGCTTTCACTGCAAAAGTCAATATTGAAGTCGCTGAAGCGCGCCGAGCAGACTGGCCCGCCATCCGAGTTCCCGCTGGTCTGCATCGACCAAAGTCCCAGCCACTACCTGCGCGATCCCTTTGGAGGGATTGCCGGCATGATTGACGTCGAAGCGCACCTGTGGGCTCCCCGCGCTTACGAGCTGACCATGATCGAGATCTGGATGGCGGACTTCAGATTGTTCAAAGAATCTTATTCCGCGCGCCTGCAATGGCCTCCCGAAATGGAATCCGTGCGTCCTGCCTACTGGCTGATGACGATTATGGAGTGGATTTATTGCTTGCGCACGCTGGTACACGACGATGACGCGGCCGATCAGCTGGAAGCGAGGCTACCCAGTTTATGCCATCGCTTCCAGCTAGTGGACAGCCATCCCCGGATTGGAACGGAGACATTCCATGTGCGTTGATATGCCAATCCACTTCCGAGACTATTACGAGCAGTTCCATGCTGAAAAGAATGCCGGGCTCAACACGCCGCAAGAGGCGCGCTCCATTTTGCTGGCGTTTATCGATTACCGTAAGTTCTTGAATTTACCGTCTCGCCCCATGGACACGAAGCAGGGCGTGACGCTGATTTACAAGATGCTTTACCACAAGCGGATGATGGAGCACGCTCTAGAGATAGGAGATACGTCCTGCGCCGAACAGCACTGGAAAGCCGCGCTCGAAGGGTGGAAGCTGTTTTTGTACGCGATCTATTTGGACGACGCGTGCCACCCCGATCACACGCCGAGGATAGCGCTGCACGAGCGGCTGAGGCACTGGTGGCGTCGAGCGCACATCTCATTCGATGCGCCGGCAGGCTTGCCGCGCCCAGCGTGGGCGATGGTATGCGCCGTCGATTCATTGCGCGAGCAGCTGCTGGTGATGAATCGTAATTGCGACGGCCATAACTGCGAGTCTTTATGAAATCTTTACACTCGCGCCCCCGCTCTTTACGCCCGCTTTACGCGGATTACTCCAATATAAGTCTGTAAATGCCGTGCTTTTATGAAGCGGCATGGAGGTTTATCCTATGTTGCTCGATATTTGCTATCTCGCCGTCGGTGTCGCTTTTTTCGCGGTTGCCGTCGGCATGCTGCGCGGCTGCGCCAAGCTTTAGGAGTTTTTTCATGGATTTCGCCAACTGGGTGGCCGGCTTCGCCACTGCGGGGCTGTCGGTTTACCTGCTTTACGCGCTGCTGCGCCCCGAAAAATTTTAGGAGATTCTAAGTCGCCATGACTACGACAGCAATTGGATGGCTGCAGCTCATTCTGTTTACAGGCATCCTGATCGCCATCACCAAGCCTTTGGGCAAATATCTTTACCGCGTGTTCGAGGGTGAGCGCACCTGGATGTCGCCGGTCATCCGGCCGGTGGAGCGGCTGGTATACCGTTTCGGCGGAGTGAATGAAACCAGCAGCATGAGTTGGGGCGTCTACGCTCTGGCGCTTCTGGCATTTAGCCTGGTGACGTTTTTAGTCACTTACTTCGCTTTGCTGGCGCAAGGCCATCTGCCGCTGAACCCAATGCATTTCGGCACGAGCCACGCGCCAAGCTGGGGCACGGCGATGACGCCCGACCTCGCGTTCAACACGGCGGTCTCGTTCACCACCAACACCAACTGGCAGGCCTACTCGGGCGAGAATACGATGTCGTATTTTTCCCAGATGGTCTCGCTTGCCTCGCACAACTTCTTTTCGGCGGCGGCGGGCATCGCGATTGCCGTTGCTTTGGCACGCGGACTCGGACGCGGCGCGGCGCAGGGGATCGGCAACTTCTGGGTGGATATCACCCGCGCTACTCTGTATATTCTGCTGCCGATTTGCCTCGTGTTCGCTCTGGTGTTGTGCCAGCAGGGCGTGATTCAGAACTTCCACAGCTACGTGAACGCGCATACCATTGAAGGCGCGACGCAGATTATCCCCGGCGGGCCTATCGCCTCGCAGGAAGCGATCAAGATGCTGGGCACGAACGGCGGCGGATTCCTGAACGCCAACTCCGCGCATCCGTTCGAGAACCCGACGCCGCTGACCAATTTCCTGCAGATTATCTCGATCTTCTCGATTGGCGCGGCGCTAACCTACACATTCGGCTTGTATGTCGGCAACACCCGCCAGGGCTGGACTTTGTTCGGCGCAATGGCATCGCTGTTTTTGCTTGGCGCGATAGTGGCCTACACGCAGGAAGCGCGCGGCAATCCGTTGATCGCGTCGCAGCGTGTGGAGCAGCGGGCGAGCGTTCTCGGCGAGGCCGGCGGCAATATGGAAGGCAAGGAGATGCGCTTTGGCGAGATGGGCTCGACCCTGTTCGCGACTGTCACCACCGACGCCTCCTGCGGCGCGGTGAACTCGATGCACGACTCCTTTACGCCGCTCGGCGGGCTGGTGCCGATGGCGAACATCATGTCCGGCGAAGTGATCTTCGGGGGAGTGGGCGCGGGGCTGTACGGCATGCTGATGTACGCCATTCTCGCGGTGTTTATCGCGGGGCTGATGGTCGGACGCACGCCGGAGTACCTCGGCAAGAAGGTGGAAGCGTACGAGGTGAAGATGGCGATGGTGGCCGCGCTGATCCTCGCCGTGGATATTCTCGGCTTCACCGCCTTGTCCAGCGTGACGCACGTGCCCCACCCCAGCACCTATTGGAACACGGTCAGCGGCACGGCCAACGCGCTCGCCTCGGCGAACACGAACAACTCAGGGCCGCACGGCTTCTCGGAGATTTTGTACGTCTTCGACTCGGCCACGGGCAACAACGGCTCGGCGTTCGCGGGCATTTCGGTGAATACGCCGTACTGGAACCTGATGATCGGCTTGTCGATGCTGATCGGGCGATTCTTGATGATAATCCCACTGCTCGCCATCGCCGGCAGCATGGCGGCGAAGAAGCGCGCGCCGGTGAGCGCGGGCACGTTCCCGACGGACAACGCTCTATTCGGCGGTCTGCTGGTCGGGACTGTGGTGATCGTCGGCGCTCTGGCGTATTTCCCCGCCGTCGCGCTTGGGCCGATTGTGGAGCATGTGCTGATGCATGCCGGGAGGACGTTCTAACGCGATTATGCAAGCGGCGTAATCATTACAGCGCCTCCGGCAATGATATCCATAGCAAGCCGCGAGCCGGCTAAAAGAGCCATCCCGATTAAAGGACTACCTTCCGATGCAGTCACCTGAGTTTCCAGCCACTTATCGTCATGCCAGCGCACGTACGCATCGTAGAGATCAAGTACGACATCGGAGCCATCGCTTAGGATAACCACGGATTTACCGCGGCGATTTAGAGCCAACGCTTCGATTAAGTCGAGCGGAAGCATAACGTAATCCGAGAAACCTGAATCGACGACTGCCTCGACTCTTAATTGTATGTCTTCGGGATCACGTGCGAGAGTGACTTCCACGATCGCTTCCAGTTGAGAGGAGATTGTACCTGTAATCAACGACGCTCCTTTTCAACAACGCTGTAAGTGCCCCGGAAGCCGACAGTAATGGCAGCCCGATAGCCGATGCGTATCAGGAACCGCTCTCCGATAGGATGCCGCGCCATGATGCGGTGGAAGGCATCAATTGACGTAGCGTCCATCTCGTAGTCTTGGTTCGTGACATCGATCACCAGGAATTTGCCCGTGTGCTCGGGCTCTAGCTGAGCCTTTAGATTGGCCTCATAAAAAGCTTGCGCCGCTTGCGCCACTTTGCTGGTCTCGATTCCTTTTAACATGCCGCTATTTTACCGCCGCAGGGTGGGCGGCTTTCATTCAACTTCAAATATACTGCAATGGCAATCACAACACAAAATCCAAACGCCTCGATTATTCCCGCGCCGCTTTCGTCGGGAAACGGGCAATCGCCTGCCCCTCAGCGGCAGCGGCAGGCGCGTCCGCTTTTCGACCCGGCGATAGTCCGGCGGGCCATTAAAGACGCGTTCGTCAAGCTCGATCCCAGGGTGCAGGCGCGCAACCCGGTGATGTTCGTCGTCTGGGTCGGCAGCGTGGTGACCACTCTATTTTTCGTTCAGGACATCATCAAGCATGTCTCGGGGTGGGAGACGGCGTTTGTCGGGCAGATCGCGCTCTGGCTCTGGTTTACGGTGCTGTTCGCGAACTTTGCTGAAGCAATTGCCGAGGGGCGCGGCAAGGCGCAGGCCGACGAGCTGCGCAAGACGCGGACGACCACGCTCGCTAGGCGCGTCGGCAAGGGCGGACAGATCGAGGAAGTGCCCGCGCCGAGTCTGCGGAAGGGCGATGTAGTCCAGTGCGCGGTGGGCGATATTATCCCGAGCGACGGCACGGTGATCGAGGGCATCGCCAGCGTGGACGAGTCCGCGATTACCGGTGAGAGCGCTCCGGTAATCCGCGAGGCGGGCGGCGACCGCTCCGCCGTAACGGGCGGCACGAAAGTGATTTCCGACCTGATTACAATCGAGATTACCGCGAATCCCGGCGAGACGTTTATCGACCGGATGATTAATCTCGTAGAGGGCGCGTCGCGGCAGAAAACGCCCAATGAGATTGCGCTCAACATCCTGATCGCGGGACTGACGCTGATCTTTTTGATGGCGACGGTGACGTTGCTGCCGTTCGGCTTATACGCTGTCGGGCAAGCTGGGACGGGAGCGGCGCCGTCGATTACCGTGCTGATCGCGCTGCTGGTTTGCCTGATTCCGACCACCATCGGCGGGCTGCTTTCGGCCATCGGCATCGCGGGGATGGACCGGGTGATGCAGTACAACGTCCTCGCCATGAGCGGCAAGGCGGTGGAAGCGGCGGGCGACGTGGATGTGCTGCTGCTGGACAAGACCGGCACTATCACGCTAGGAAACCGGCAGGCGGCGGAGTTTATTCCGCTGGCGGGCGTCGATATCAATGAGTTGGCCGATGCCGCGCAGCTTTCCAGTTTGGCCGACGAGACGCCCGAGGGGCGCAGCATCGTCGTGCTCGCCAAGGAGAAATATAATTTGCGCGGGCGGCATATGGATGAATCGAGTACCGAGTTCGTGCCGTTTACAGCGCAAACGCGCATGTCGGGCGTGAACTTCGGCGGGCGCGAGATCCGCAAGGGCGCGGTGGCGGCGGTAATCGAGTATGTGCGTCAGAACGGCGGCAAAACCTCGGAGCAACTGCAATCCATCGCCGACGATATCTCCCGCAAGGGCGGCACGCCGCTCGCAGTAGCGTCGGGAAGCCAGGCGTTGGGCATTATTTACTTGAAGGACGTGGTCAAGGGCGGGATGCGGGAGCGGTTCGACCATCTGCGGGCGATGGGCATCAAGACGGTGATGATTACCGGCGACAATCCACTGACCGCCGCCGCGATAGCGCAGGAAGCGGGTGTAGACGATTTCCTGGCGCAGGCCAAGCCCGAGGACAAGATGGCGCTGATTAAGCGGGAGCAATCCGAGGGGCGGCTGGTGGCGATGACCGGCGACGGCACCAACGACGCGCCGGCGCTGGCTCAGGCTGACGTGGGCGTCGCGATGAACTCCGGTACCCAGGCCGCCAAGGAAGCAGGCAACATGGTCGATCTGGATTCCAACCCGACCAAGCTGATCGAGATCGTCGAGATCGGCAAGCAGCTTCTGATGACGCGCGGGGCGCTGACGACGTTTTCCATCGCCAACGACGTCGCCAAATACTTCGCCATTATCCCGGCGATGTTCTCCACGCTTTACATTTTGGCAGGCCAGGAGCATGGGCCTTTGTGGGCGCTGAACGTGATGCACCTGCATTCGGTTTACTCGGCGGTGCTGGCGGCGGTGATCTTTAACGCGCTGATTATTATCGCGCTGATTCCAGTCGCCCTGCGCGGCGTGGCGTACAAGCCGATGGGCGCGGCTCAGGTATTGCAGCGAAATCTGCTGCTCTGGGGCGTGGGCGGAATTATCTTGCCATTCCCTTGCATCTGGGTGCTGGATCAGATTATCGTGCTGCTGCACTGCGCTCCGGCGCACTAAGAACCCATCCGGCCTTTCAGGCCACCTTCCCGGTCGGGAAGGAAAAGTCTACG
>CAXSEA010000040.1:0-20890 GCA_964235675.1 uncultured Armatimonadales bacterium
CAGCCCATCGATCTCGCTAAGGCGAGCCAGCAGCTCAGGCAACTTTAGCTCGCGGTACAAATCGATTCCGTAGGCAGTGGTATCCTGCGCGATCAAGATTAGCTCGCGCGTGCCCTTCGCGACCAGGTCCGTCGCCTCGGCGATCAAGCGCTCAATCGGCTTCGAGCGGTGCTTGCCGCGAAACGAGGGGATCGAGCAGAAGGTGCACTGATGGTCGCATCCTTCCGAAATCTTGAGATAAGCCGTCCAGGGCTGTGCCCCGGCGCGGAGGCGGGGATTGGGAACGAGCGGATAGCGCACGTCCAGAGAGTTCAGCGAAATCAAATTCGGCTGCGCCGCGCTGCGAGGCGCTCCGAAGACGACGTTGCTAATTTGGTTGCCGCTCTCGATGCCAAGAAAAGCATCCACTTCAGGAATCTCTTGCTGAAGCTCGCCCGCGTACCGCTGCGCGAGGCAGCCGGTCACGATCACCTTGCCCACTCGCCCACGCTCTTTCAAGCGCACCGCGTCAAGAATGGCGTTGATGCTCTCTTGTTTGGCGCGGTCGATAAAAGCGCACGTATTGACGATCAGGACGTCGGCATCCTCGGCCTGCCCGACAATCTCGCAGTCTTCGCCGCCCTGCCCCATCAGCGAGCCAAGCATCTCTTCGCCGTCAACGTAATTTTTAGGGCAGCCCAACTGGACCAGGCCGATTTTAGTCAAAATTGAGCGCTCCGGAATTTGTCACGAAGTGTATATATTACCCTCCCGGCAGCCCGATTGTCAATTCGGCGGCAGTGCGGCTAAACCAGCGAAATGCCGTTGCGAGGCGATATAATTGCTCCACCCGTCACTAGATTCCATCGTGGAGCGACTTATTTGCGAAAATCCGAGCAGACCCTGAACAAACGTATCGGCGCGACCTTCGCCTTTTTAGTCGTGGCGCTCGTCGGATTTTGGATGGGCTATATTTTTCGCTTCGCGCGGCTTCCCCGCGTCCCCGAGCCAAATTCAAGCGCACCGCTGCTGCTCGCCCAGTTTGTGGATGTCGGCGACGGCGACGCCGCCATTGCCAGCTCTCCGGCGGGGCTGCTCATGCTCATCGACGCCGGCCCCGACGCAAACGCCGCGCGCGCGGTGCTGGCCCAGCTCCGGCGAATCAATCAAAGAGCGCCTAGAATCATCCTGCTAACCAGCGCCCGGTCGCGCAGCATCGGCGGCGCCGCGTATCTCGTCACGCACTGCCCGTTCCGCGGTATCGTCGTGCTGCCTATGCCGCCCGAGCAGTTCGCGCGTCTCGGCGGTCTCCCGGCGCGCAATTTGATTGCCGCCGCTCAGGAAAAGCGCTTGCGACTGGTTTCCTGGCAGCAGCTCGACAACGGCCTCACCGAGCCTGCCGCGCTCTCCGACCTCAACGTCATCGCGACTCCCATCCCGGTGACCGGCAACCCGAACGGCAACAATGATCTGGCGGTTCGCCTCGATCTGCGAGGCAGCAACGGCGGCGGCGGCCTGTTTTACGCCGGGGGACTCTCCAATGCCGACGAAGACGGCCTGCTGAGCCAACGCGCGCGTCTCTCCTGCAACGTTCTTGCCGCGACCAATGGCGGCCATAGCGGCAGCTTGACCAGCGAGTTCCTGGCGCAAACAGGCCCCGCTTCGGTCTGCGTTTCGTCGTCAAGCGCCGATCCTCCCGACGCCGCCGTTCTTGAACGATTGAAAGCCGCCGATGCGGACCTGGAGCGCACCGATCTATCCGGTACGGTCACCGTCGGCCTCACCGGCGAATTGGGCGAAGCGCCTGTTGACTACGGCCCAAGCGCGGCGCTGCCCAAAGCCGGTTCCTCTTAAGCCATGGACTTAAAGCTCGAAAGTAAGCCCGTCGTAAGCGAGCGACACTCCTTTGGGAAGAGCCGCGTTGACGATCTCATAGTCATAGTCGTGCGAGAGATGCACGAAATAGGTTTGACTCGCCCCGATTTCTCGGGCGATCTCCAGCGCTTTGTCGTAATGATAATGCGTCGGATGCGGAGCGTAGCGCACGGCGTCCAGAAACAGCACCTCCACTCCGCGAATGCGTTCCAGCGTCTCAATGGGAATATTGCTGACGTCGGTCACGTACGCCGCCTTGCCGCCGAACACGAACGCTAGAATCGGTAATTGGCCGTGCATCACCCGCAGCGGCTCGACAGTGAGTCCGCCCATGCTCATCGTTTCACCGGCGGAGATTTCGTTCAACGTCAGACGCGGCTTGCCGCCGCCCGCTTGCGTATCGCGCCAAATATAGTTGAAAGCGCGGTTCAAGTCGCCGATCACGTCCGGCTCGGCATACAACGGGATCTCCGTCTGCTGTATCCAGTTGAAGGTGCGGAGATCGTCCAAGCCGAAAACATGGTCGGCATGGGAATGGGTAAATAAAACCGCGTCCACACGCCGCAAATCGCGCTCGATCGCCGCCAGCCTGAACTCGGGCGGCGTGTCCACGAGAATGCTGTATCCACTATCCGTCTCGACATGAAGGCAGGACCGGTAGCGCCTGTTTTTAGGATCGCTGGAGCGGCATACCACGCACGAGCAGCCGATCATGGGAACGCCCTGCGACGTTCCGGAGCCAAGCACGGTGATTCTCATTTCTCGATTATCATACCTTTGCGCGAGCTCTGGCGAAGCATGCCGGACCCAGATTGACAAGGTTAAGCAGAGTCAGGTATGTTGAATCCCTAGTAATACGATATGAAAATCTCAACCCGCAGTGAATACGCAGCAAAAGCGTTGCTCTACCTCGTTCTTGCGGAAGAGGAGCGCACCAACAATCGGCCGGCCCAAATCCCGTCGATCGCCGCCGAATGCGACATTCCTCTCAAATATTTAGAGCAGATTTTAGTTGCCTTGCGCAACCACGGCATATTAGGCAGCCGCCGAGGCGTCGCGGGTGGCTATTTTCTGATGCGCTCCGCGGAAAAAATTACCATGGGCGAGGTAGTCCGCCTGATGGACGGCTCCAACAGCATTGCCAGCAACCTTCCCGAGTGCAAGCCTGGCGACGATATCTGCGGCTCAATTCGCGGTCTCTGGTCGGAAGTGGACCACGCCGTCTCGACTACGCTTGAAGGCGTTACCTTCGCGCATCTGCGCGAGCAGGTAAAAAAGTACAGGGAAGAGCGTGATCGCTCCTCGATCATGTTCTATATTTAACTGCTCTAGAGCGATACGCCCACATAAAATCGCGGCACTTTAGCAGGCTCGGACTTGTTAATGCACTATAAGAAGTAAAGTACGTTTGTGACACGGGCGGCTTGCGCTACGAGCGCATCTGCGCCAAGAAGGGTGATTACTCATGGCTTCCGCAACACTGGACGCGCCGAAATCAGCGTCGTCCTCATTCCATATCGCTGCCGATCCCGATGCCGTGGAACTGAGCAACGACGAGATTTTGCGCTACTCACGGCATCTTATCATGCCCGAGGTGACCATCGAGGGACAGAAAAAGCTGAAAGCGGCTAAAGTCCTCTGCATCGGCACCGGCGCGCTGGGCAGCCCGATCAGCATGTACCTTGCCGCAGCCGGTGTCGGCACGCTCGGCTTGGTCGATTTCGACGTCGTCGATTTCACCAACCTTCAGCGCCAGATCGCCCATCGCACCGAATCCGTCGGCCAGCCCAAGCTCGACAGCGCGGCGGCGACCCTCGCCTCCATCAACCCGAATGTCAACATCGTCAAGCACAACGTGATGATTACCAGCGAGAACGCGCTGGACCTGATGCGCGATTATGACGTCATCGTGGACGGCACCGACAACTTCCCGACGCGCTATCTCATCAACGACGCCTGCGTTCTGCTTGGCAAGCCCAACGTCTACGGCTCCATCTTCCGCTTTGAAGGCCAGATGACTATCTTCTACGCCAAAGACGGCCCCTGCTACCGTTGCTTGTATCCGGAGCCTCCCCCTCCCGGCATGGTGCCCTCCTGCGCCGAAGGCGGCGTATTCGGCGTGCTGCCAGGCGTCATCGGCTGCCTGCAAGCCGTTGAGACGATCAAGCTGATTCTGGGTGCCGGCCAGTCCATGGTGGGGCGCTTGTCGCTGTTCAACGCCATGGCGATGACCTTCAAAGAATTGAAGCTCCGCAAGGACCCCGCCTGCCCCATCTGCGGCGAGCACCCCACCATCGACCACCTCATCGATTACGACGTGTTCTGCGGCATCGTGCCCGCGCAGCAAGACGCGGATTCCAGCTCCGCCATTCACGAAATTACGGCGAAAGAGCTGAAAGAGCGCATGGATAGGCATGACAACGTCACCGTAATCGACGTTCGCGAGCCTTACGAATACGCTATCGCGAAGATTCCAGGAACAAAGTTAGTTCCCCTCGCCTCTCTTCCCGAGCGCCTCCACGAATTCGATACCGCCGACGAGATCGTCCTGCACTGCAAGTCAGGGAAGCGCTCCGCCGAAGCCTATCGCACCATGGAGCAGGCGGGCTTCAAAAAGCTCTCCAATCTCAAAGGCGGCATCACGGCATGGTCCAACGACGTCGATCCCACAGTCGCTACCTACTAAAACCCGCCGGGAGAGAACGAACCGATGACCCAATCACAAACAACCGATGAGCAGCATGTCCGCTTGAATCTGACGTTTCCCGACAACCGCGTCAACGAGCCGGTGCTGGCGCAAGTGATTAAAAACTTCCACGTCAGCGTGGATATCCGCCGCGCCGAGATCCAGGCAAATGTCGGAGGCTACATGATGCTGGAGATGACCGGCACCGACGCTCAAATCGACCAAAGCATCGCGTTTATGAAGGCTCTTGGGGTTGGTGTCGGCTTCATCGGCACCGATGAGGCGCAGGCCTATTAAACGGCCAAACCGCACCGAGCAAATAAAGCGGCCAGCTTCTCACCCGAGAAGCTGGCCGCTTTATTTGCTTTCTATCTCTGCTTAACGGTGGAGAAGCTGCGCGCCAACGGAAGCCAGGTAGATCAGCAAATAAGCGACCATCGCTATTCGCAGACCGCTGACGATCAATTTTGGATAACGCCTCCGGTAAACGGCGCAAATTATCAGCAGAGGAACAAAAGAGGCCAGCTTGGCGATACAAAACGCGAGAACGCTCTTGCCGAGCCAGTACGAAAGCAGCGGGTTCTTTTCAGTCGCCTCGCCGTGCAGGTACCAGTACAGGGTGGAAAGCATGTCCGCCGTGCAGATCGCCGCGAAACAGGCAATCTCCCAGTAGCTGAGTAATCCTTTGCGCGCTGCATGCCCGAGGTCGCGCCGCGCAAGTACCGCTGTTGAATTACCCCCGGCTGCATGGCCATGAACAATCGGCGGTGTGGAAGAGGAAGAACTCATAAGCTTGCCACGGGGACGTTCAACAGCATGGAGTCTTTAACGACTGTATTTCAGCTTTGAACCGCATCCTCACAGTAAGGATGCCCGATTTTGGCTCTATCGTTCCATCTTTTCCACAACGGGCCCGTCCGGCTTCTTTTCTACCAGCTTTACCAGCCAGATGCTGAAAAGAAACAGCACGCAAAGCGGAAACGCCATCATCGTCATGGAAAGCGGGTCGTTTGACGGCGTGATAATCATCGCGGCCACCCAGAGGCCGCAAATAATATATCGCCAGTACTTGGTCAGCATCGCGGAGTTGATAATACCAAGCTTCCCAAGCGCCATCATCATGATCGGCAACTGGAACACGATGCCGAACGCGAGCATCATCTTGACGAGAAAAAGGATATAGTCCTGCGGATCTTGAAGCAGAATCGCGTGCGGGAAATCGCCGAGATACAGCAAGAACCAATGCACGGCGGCCGGCATAATCCAGTAGGCCAGCCCGGCTCCAAAGATAAACAGCAGCGAGCTGAACGGCGCGATCAGCGATGCCCACCGCCGCTCCGCCTTCGTCAATGCGGGCGTGACAAAGCCCCAAAGCTCTAGGGTAATCAGCGGAGCGGCGACAGCGATGCCCGCGATCATGCTGATTTTCAGCTGCGTGAAAAACGCCTCATGGAACCCGTGAAACACGAACGTACCGGCCAGGGCGCGCTGCGCCGGCGGCAGTTTCGCGGACACTTCGGCCAGCGCGGTGATAATCGGCGCGGAGATAATCTTGAACAACGGCTCGAAGAGCAGCCACATCGCGGTCATGCCGATCACGATATAAATCGCGGCACGGATCAAGCGCGTTCTCAGCTCGGCCAGATGTTCCGTCAGCTCCTGGCGCTGCTCGTCGGGATGCAAATCGCTCCCATTAATTTTCTGGCTGAGTTGCGTAATCATACGAGCCGTTTGGCGCTGCGCCTATCCTAAGCTGAGCAGCGTCAACAGCTTATCCGATTCTAAATTCGTCTGATTGGCGTTCACAGTGGGCGCGGCGTTAATGCTAGAGCCGTCGGGGCTTGCTTGCTGTCCGGGATAGCCTGAGCTGTTGCCCGGCTCTCCCATCGGACGGCCATACCCTGGCCTTCCTTCAGGCGCGCCCATTCCCATACCGCCTTGCGCCGCTCCGCTGCCGCTCGGAGCGGTCAACGACGACAAAGCGCCGGAAAGCCCGGACGTATCCAGGGTTAGAGTCGTCTCCTCCCGCACCACCGCGCCTGCCTCATAAGCAAACCAGATAGTTCGCTTGACCGTCACGTTGCTGGCTTCAACGCGGTTGTCGCTGCCCGAACTCGCGCCGCCCAGCTCCCGCCCTCCGGAATCTCCCATCGACGAGCTTTGGTCGGACGAATCCAAGCGGAACGCGGCTGGCCCCGTGTAAGTCTCCACCACCTTCGCCGTCGGGTAGCCGTTCTCCCACTCGAACTCGTCCAGACGCGCTTGTCCCCGGACCGAAGTCATTTTCTCTACGGCCCACGGCAAGCTAATCATCATCTGGGTCTGCCAGGAGTCTCCGGCATTCACGCGTCGGTCAGGAAACTCGTCGAATCCGTAGCCGTAGTGGCGCCCGGCGCCGAGCGGCTGATTCTGAACCAGGATACTGCCCGAGCTGTTCACCGTCGTGTACTTGGAGGAAAGCGTAAACGCACTAGTCAGTTGTGCGGAGCCGTAAGTGCCGCCGACATATTGATCGCGCACGAGAATTCCAGCCCCGCTGACGTCTTCCACGCTGCGCTGCAGCCGGGCGTAAACGTCCTGAATCGCCGGAGCGGTAGCTTCGGTTGAACTGCTGGACGAATCCGGCGCGGAGCCATTGGAATTGCCGTTCTTTAGAACGCTGTGCAAGCGGTAAGTAGCGACCTCGTCCTGCCGCCATTTATAAACCAGCCGCACGCCGTCAGGCAAAGTGGTGATTCGGTTCAAAACGCGCACGGTCGAAGACGCGCTCGCGATCTCGTTGCTGTCTTTGTCGAACAAGCTCACCTGGACTACATGCTTGCCGTCCGGGGATTCCTGCTGATCGCCATTGCCCGCGCCCGAGCTGTCGGCGACATGCTTCGTATCCCACTGGTAAACGACGTCGCCCCGGTCAGGAATTGCCTGCGCCCCCCGGAATTGCCCGTCAATCGTTATTGACGCGTACCCCGCCTGGCTGAGTAGGTTGCGCGGCACACGAATCGGCACCGTTTCCCGGACAGTGGCATTGTTAAGAGGCTGGCGAAGCGTGAAAGCATTAACGTCCGCTCGTACTTGCCCGAAACCGGCAAGAGCAAAAAAGCACAAAGTCCCGGAGATATACGCGGAGCCAGCTTTGACGAATCGTGTGCTTGCAGTCAAGTTTCGCATAGTGTGCCTCTACAGCGTGGCATAGTGCCTGAATGAGTATCCGAACTGTTTTTTGATCGCCGACGAAGTGAGCTCACGATCAGAGATTAAGGTGTGCTGCCACTGCCGGCTGGAGAGGTGCCGGTCGACGCGGGCGATGCATCCGAAGGGGTTGCGGACGGCGCACCGGCTCCTGCCGCCGGGTTCGCCGATGGCGGCGGCGCTTGGTCGATTTTGGTCCCGGTCGGCAGGGTGAAGTCCGCGTCCGTAACCGGAACGTCGAGCTTGATATTCTCGAACGTCGTCGTATCCGTGACTTGCTGGTCCGCGTGAACGATCACTTCTTTGATAAAATACGGAAACTTAGGATCGTTGTCCTGGTAAAACGTCCCCTTGCCGCCGTCTGGAAAAGTAATCGAGTAGGTGGTGCAGTTGATATCGCCGATTGCGGTTTCGCCGGTTTTTGTCGCGCCTTGAAGGATGCGCTGCGTCTGTAGCTGCAGCTCGGCTATCGGTGACGTGTACGTTTTAGACAAATCGCTGCGAACCGCTTCCTTGGCGAACGGAATAAAATGGTACACGCTTTGCCCATCGACGATGTCGATATAAGGCACAAAATCTTGCCCGGTCGATTCGAGCCGCATCTTATTGCCCCGGAACGTCAAGTGCGATGACGTCTTGATCGTCAAGCGCGGGCTGACGATTGTCTCCGTTTGATCGTAAACTCCGCTTTTCGGAATCGCCAAGGCAGGCTGCGCAAGCGCGCCGATCAATCCCGCCGCCGCCAGGGAGCCAATCCCGTAAATGGCCGCACCGCGCATCTTAGATCTGTTCACAATGAGTTTCATACTATCGCGACTTAGTCCTCGTCGAAAATTATTTTGCTTCTTCTCGTCAAAACGGCGCGTGCCGGCATGCACGCCCTGACGCTCTCAGCTTGCCTGGATACTGTTCATATGCATCGACGCCAATCTGTAATATTCGCACCGCGACGCGACCGGACAGACGGCGCATTGGGGTTTCCGCGCATGGCAAATTGAGCGGCCGTGCTCAATCAAATGAACATGGAACGAATAGGCCTGCGCCCCAGGAACGATCTCAAGCAGCTCGTCATGCGCCTTGTCCGCGCTCGTTTTTGGCCCGATCAGTCCAATTCGCGCTGAAACGCGGTGCACATGCGTATCGACCGGTATTACGGGCCGTCCCATGTTGAAGCACAATACGCAAGCCGCCGTCTTCGGCCCGATGCCGTGGAAACTCTTGAGATAAGCTAAACGCTCGACATCCGTCGCAATCTCGCGCAGACAATCCAGCGTCGTATCGCCAGTGCGCTCATAAACTTCACGCGCCAGCCGCTGAATGCGCGGCGCCTTCATATCCGCCAGGCCGCCGGAGCGAATCGCGTTCGCAATCTCTTCTACGGGCGCGTCCCGCAAAGTGTTCCAGCCGCTGGGAAACGTCGCCTTCAACGATAAGTAGGCTCGCCCCGAATTCAAATCGGAAGTATGCTGGCTGAGAATGGTCGCGATCAGCGCGCCAAGCAGGTCAGAATCATAAGCTTCAGCGCGATGCGGCCGCGCCCCGTACCTCGCGGTTAGCTTCTCTTCCACCCAGCCCGCCAGTTCAGACCGCTCAACGACATCATCCATAGCCAATCAAGCGGTGAATCGTCACCGCTCTGCCCAGTCTATAGCTCACGCTCCGAATGACAAGAGTATAGCATAGACAAGCGGCCCGGAAAGAATGTTCCGTCGGCGGCCCCTGCAAAACGCGATGGGCGGCTGCATGACACAAACGTCATGCAGCCGCCCAATGCCGAACGCTAGGCGCGACCGCGCTAATGATAAAACTCGGCGTTCTTCGAGACGTAGCTCTTCCACTGCTCGGGAAGCTCGTCTTCCATGAAGATGGCGTCCACCGGGCATTCAGGCTCGCACAAGCCGCAGTCGATGCACTCGTTCGGGTCGATAAAAAGCTGTTCGCCGCCCTCATGGATACAATCGACGGGGCACACCGCGACACACGACTTATCCTTTACTCCGACACACGGCTCTGCAATCACATACGGCATAAGACATTCTCCTCCAGACGCTTGCACGCATTATACACAACCTACCGCCGCCTAATCAATCGCGTAGGCGTATTGCGCATTCAAATTGCGCTCGGTTGCTCAGTTGCCCTCGACCACGCGCAGGATTCGCTCGCCGTCGGCGGCATTGTCCTGGCCCGGCTCGGCGGAATAGACATGCCCCATCTTGCTGCGCTTGGTTTCCATATACCGGCGGTTGTCGTCATTCGGCGCGACCAGCAAAGGCACCCGCTCGACAATCTCCAGCCCATACCCCTCGATTCCGGCCCGCTTGGCCGGATTGTTGGTCATCAAGCGCATCCGGCGTACGCCGAGATCGGCCAGCACCTGAGCGCCAAGGCCGTAGTCGCGTAAATCGGGCTTAAAGCCGAGTAGCACATTCGCCTCCACCGTATCCGCGCCGTCGTCCTGCAAAGCGTAGGCGCGGATTTTGTTCACGATACCGATGCCTCGCCCTTCCTGCTCAATATACAGCAGCACGCCGCGCCCCTCAGCCGCAATCTTATCCAGCGCGAGGTGTAGTTGGTCGCCGCAATCGCACCGCAGCGACGACAGCAAATCGCCGGTCACGCATGACGAGTGAATTCTGACCAGCACATCCTCGCCGGATGAAACGTCGCCCATCACAAACGCGACATACGGAGCCGGATCAATCTCGCTTTCGTATGCGTAAGCCGTAAACTCGCCGTACTTGGTCGGCAGACGAGCCTCGGAGACGCGGTGGATCAGCTTTTCCGTCCGCCGCCGGTGCTTAATCAGATCAGCGATGGTAATCAGCTTCAAATCGAATTGGCGCGCCATCTCAGCCAGATTTTGCACCCGCGCCATCTCGCCCGAGTCGTCCATGATCTCGCAGATAACTCCCACCGGAGCCAGCCCGGCGAGACGCATCAAATCGACTGCCGCCTCGGTATGTCCCGCTCGCTTGAGCGTGCCGCCGCCGCGCGCCATCAACGGATTGACATGCCCCGGCTTGTTGAAATCCTCCGGGCGGCTCGTCGGATCGGCCAGCTTACGGATCGTCAAAGCGCGGTCCGACGCCGACGAGCCCGTGGTAGTGCCGACCGACGCATCCACGGTAATCGTGAACGCTGTCCGCATCGACTCGGTATTTTCCCGCACCATCAGATCCAGCCCAAGGCGGTGCATCCACGCCTCCGGCATCGGCACCGTGATAATGCCCGACGCATGCCGCGTCATCAGCGTAATCGACTCCGGCGTCACCTTCTCGGCGGCTATCACGAAGTCGCCCTCATTCTCGCGGTCTTCATCATCGACAAGAATAATCATCTTGCCCTCCGCCAGATCGGCAATCGCCGCTTCGATCGTGTCAAATCGAACCTCTTCGTTCGATAGTGTCAGGTTGCTCATAGTGCTCATTATGCCCACTGCAAAAAAAGGCGCGTCGATGATTCGACGCGCCTTACAAATCAGATAGGAATGTCCGTAACGCCGCAGGTGTTCATCGAATCAACTCAGCAATCTATCTAGATGACTTCCAACCGGCTGCCGCGCAAAGGAGCGTCGTCAAGCGGGTAATCCCTATAGCCGCCGTCCCCGGAAACCGGGGTGCCTGAGCCGATACGCTGGCCCGCCTCCGCCTGAGCGCCCAGCATGCGCTCCACATACTTCCCGATAACGTCCGTCTCGATATTAACTTCGTCGCCCGCCCGCTTGCCACTAAGGTTCGTGTGCTCCCAGGTATGCGGGATAATGCTGACCGAAAAAGTGCGGTCATCCGCATCGACAACTGTAAGGCTGATCCCGTCGATAGAGATGCTGCCCTTGGCGACGATGTACTTCATGATGCCGCGCGGAACATCCACGTAGATAACGTACGAGTTGTCGAACTGCCGTATCGAGGCGATTGTGCCGGTCGCGTCCACATGCCCCTGCACAATATGTCCCCCAAAGCGGCCGTTCGCCGCCAGAGGGCGCTCTAAGTTGATGGCGTCCCCGACCGCGAGATGGCCGAGCGCGGTGCGCCGCATGGTCTCGTAAACGGCATCAAAGGCGACAGTGGAAGCGTCCGCGTCAAATGCGACGGCGGTCAGGCAAACCCCGTTCACGGCGATACTGTCGCCGAGACGAGTGCCTTCCAGAAAGGAGGGATCAGCCGAGACGGTCAGATGAGCGTGCTCATCGGCTCGATCAATGTGCGCGATAGAACCGACAGTTTCGATAATTCCAGTGAACATAATCCATTATAACCCGCTCGTCAAAAATTGCAGCCAAGCACATAATCGGCACCGGAGCGCCGCGCCGTTAGCCATTGGCCCTGCAACGCGTCATTCATCTTCAAAGCAAAACCTGTGCCACCTACCGGGCCAGGAGCGTCTTGCCCGCCGATAAACTTGGGCGCGACCGTGGCATAGAACCGATCCACGAGCCGCTCACTCATCAGCGAAGCCAAAAGCTCCGCGCCGCCTTCCACTAGAACACTGATAATGCCGAGTTCGTGCCCAAGCCTGATAGCCAGCGCCCTCACGTCCACCCGCCTGTCCAAAGCCGCCTCGCAATGCAGCAAAGTAACGCCTAAGCCCGCCAGGGCCTGCTCCTTTGCGTCGTCCCGACGGCAGTAGGCGATAATCGTTTTGCCGTCGGACGCCGCGATTGCAACAGCCTGAGCGTTCAGCGGCGTGCGCAGAGAAGAATCCACGATAATGCGCAGCGGGTTTCTCGCGAGTGGCCGGTGCGGCAATCGGACGGTGAGCGCAGGATCGTCGGCGATCACCGTGCCGACTCCCACCATCACGGCCTGAGTACGCGCCCGCAACTGGCGATGCACCCACGTCCGTGTCACCGGGCCTGTAATCCAGCGCGAATCGCCCGAAGCCGTCGCGATCCGTCCGTCCAGCGTCATCGCCATCTTAGCCGTAAAAAGTGGTAGCCCAGTCGTCCGCTGCTGGATATAAGCGGCATTGAGCCGGCGCGCTTCGGCCTCGCAACAGCCGACCTCGACTTGAATCCCGGCGGCGCGCAAACGATCTATCCCCCGGCCCGCGACTCGCGTATCCGGATCGAGCATCGCGACAACCACCCGCTTCACTTCGGCGGCGATCAGGGCGTCGGCGCACGGTGGGGTTCGTCCGAAGTGCGAGCAAGGCTCCAGCGTAACATACGCCGTCGCTCCCCTCGCCCGCGCGCCCGACGCGCGCAAAGCGTTCACCTCGGCATGCGGCTCGCCTGGCCTGACATGCCAGCCCTCGCCTACTTTCACTCCGTCGTCAGCGACAATTACGCAGCCCACCATCGGGTTTGGAGCCGCCTCGCGCCCGAGCGCGGCAAGGCGCAGCGCGCGACGCATATAGATTTGGTCGCTCGCGCTTGCTGGCTTGCTGTCAAGCGAAACGCCGTCATGCATGCCCATTACGCTTTGGCCGCTCCCTACGCTCGACAATCTGCCGCTCTGCTCGCGCGGCGGTTTCCACCATCTGCTTATAGGCCGCATCCCGCTCACCGGCGGCGGCTCGCAAGGCAATCTGTTTTCGGGTGGCCGCCGCCTCCACAAACAGCGCGACCAAAGCGATCAAAAACAGCAGCATGTCTCCGGCCCAGAACAGCAGCTCGCGCGCCGCCGTTTGGCGGGATATATGCCCCTGCGGCATGTATGTGCCACCGATAATCAGCGCGTCCACCAGAGTCAGCGCCACAAAGATTGCGACGCGCCTCGTCTTCTGGCGAGGCGTCACCGTGTCGGCGAACTCCGGCGACTGCCAGCGCTTGAATTCCGCGAAGCCTAACACGGCCAGCACGACAAAAATGCAGATAAACGCGAGACGCATGATGTAATCCGGCCTAGCCTGCAGCCGCCGGTTAGCTCGCCGCCATCGCTTTATTGATCGCGTCCACCATCGGCTTTTCGCCGGCATCGCTGTCCGCGAACCCCCGGTAGACAATCACGCCGTCCTTGCCGATCACGCACTGAGTCGGAATGCCGCTCACCGCGTACTGGGTCGTGGCGATGCTTTTCGCGGTGTCCTCGCCGGCGGCGTCAAACAGCCAGGACATAGTCCAATCCTTGTGCTGCGGGATCCAAGAATCAAAGCGCGCTTTGCTGTCCCAGGTGCAAACCGGCATAAACACGACGCCTTGAGGCTGGTACCGCGCGGCGAGCTTGTCGGTGCTGGGCAGCGTTTTCAGGCAGGGAGGGCACCAGGTGGCCCAAAAGTCGATCACAACCACTTTGCCTTTGTAGTCGGAGAGGTGAACAGCGGTGCCGTCGGGGCGCTGAACGCTGAAGTCGGACGCAACGGTTCCGGGCGCGGCGGCGGCGTGATAGGGCTGCATTCCGGCCGTCGGCGTATAGCCGAACCGGATGCCGGCCTGCTTTTCGGGGAGGAGCTGCATTTGCGTGAAGGCAATTTTCTCGTCAAGCTGAGGGGTTCCCGTGTCGTCTTTGTAGCTCACGAGCGCGACCAGCGCGCCGGTAGCCGAATCGACAACCGTGTCGTATATGTTGGTATGCCTGGCGCCTTGCAGTTTCTGCGCGACATCCGTGCACGGGTGGCCGTCTAGCTGGACCGTGGAAACGGAGTAGGTCAAAATGCGCTTGATACCGGGCGGAACTTTATCGTTGCCGATGTCGAAGTCCGCCGGGAGCAGAGCGTCGGCGATGTTCTGAGCAACCACGCCGGGATGCCCTACGACGTCGTAGACAAAATAGCTTGCTTCGGTGCTGTCGGAATCAATGCCGCTCTTCGCAACAGGAGCCTGAATATACTGGGACTTGCCGGGATCGACGACAGAGTACGTGTTTCCATCGGACTTCAGCAGCGCTGCCTGGATTTCCGGCGGAGCCGCTCTAGGCGTGGTTACGCTAATCTCGCCGACATTTGGCTTTGCCAAAATTCCGGTGACTTTGTAGCTAACGGTTTTGCCGCTAGCGCCGACCTGGGTGTATGTCGCGGCAAACGAAATTTCTGCGGCGGCGTTGATTTTCGCGGCGGAGACGCGAAGGATGGCGCTCGGCGACTGAGACGCCGCGTCGGCGTGGGCCGCGCCGCTTGCGGCGACGCCGGTAATTGGCGCGCCGAGAACGATGGCGCATAGCAGTGTTAATTTCATGGATGTCGCGGGATTCCTGTGGAGCGATTTGGCGGCCGGTCGGTTAGAATCGGCCGCCGCATTTAAGGATTATATACCTGACGCTTTCGCCGGGCGCAAAGTGTCGTGCAAAGATGCGTCATTTGACAGGTTTTTAGAGCACGGGTATACTGGTTCGCGGCGCTGGCCGGACATCGACGCGGCGGGATAGCTCAGCTGGTTAGAGCGACGGATTCATAACCCGTAGGTCGGGGGTTCAAGTCCCCCTCCCGCTACCATTTCCTAGTCTAATCTCCCCTCTTTCTTACTTATCCTATACGCGGTAGCCGAATTCTACTGACTGCCATGATTCGTGCCTGCACCGCCCAAGACTTCGATCAGATTCTCTCCGTGGTGAACGACGGGGCGCAGGCCTACCAAGGAGTGATCCCGGCGGATTGCTGGGCGGAGCCTTACATGAGCGGCGAGGAGCTGCTCCACGAAACAGCGGCGGGAGTCGAATTCTGGGGCTATCAGCAGAACGGCTTGCTCGTCGGTGTGATGGGACTCCAAAACGTTAAAGATGTCAGTCTCATTCGGCACGCGTACGTCCGAACTCTCGAGCGGAGAAGTGGAATCGGCGCGCAGCTTCTCTCTTATCTCAGAGTATTAACAGATCGTCCGATTCTTGTCGGTACCTGGGCCGACGCCACCTGGGCTATCCACTTTTACCAAAAGTATGGGTTTGAGGTCGTATCCCACGATGAGAAGGAGAGATTGCTCCATACCTACTGGACGGTTTCGGAACGACAAATAGAAACGTCACTGGTACTGCGAAGCGAGACCAAAAACTCTTAAGCCGTTCGAACGACCCCTTGACATTTGACTTGTTTCTATATGGCCGACAATGCAGGTTCAGCAATTTGTCGAAGCTAATTCCGTAGTTTTCACCGCTTCCGATTGATAGTGGCAGCTTATGATCTCCGAGATCGGTCCGTCGCAACGGCAAGCACCTGTGTCCGCCGGTCACATATTCCGGGCGTGGCTCGCAATCGGCCTTCAATCGTTCGGCGGTGGCCTTTCCACTCTTACTTTGATCCAGCGCGCGTTTGTCCAGCAGCGCGGCTGGCTCACCGAAGAGCAGTTTGTTCGCTTTAATGCAATCAGCCAAATCGCCCCCGGCATCAACATCCTCAGCATCGCCATTCAAATCGGCGACGAGCTCGGCGGAGCGAAGGGAATCGCGGCGAGCGTGCTCGGCTTGCTTCTGCCCAGCGTGACAATCACCGTCGTGATGACCGCCGGTTACGCGGTCGTACAAAGGCTGCCGCTCGTGCAAGCCGCTTTTCGTGGGATTATTCCAGCCACCATCGGACTCGGCGCGCTCACGGTCTGGTCGATGCTGCGCGCGCTCCTGCTCGAAAGCGCTGTAGTTGGAGGGAAGCCGGAATCTTCCGCAGCCGCTCTGATAGTCGCATCGAGCGCTGTCCTCATCGCGCTGCACGCTCCAGTAGTGGCGGTGCTGATCGCGGGCGGGGCAGTCATGGCAGTGGTCCGGTGGGTTCCCAGGCGCGGCGCGGGCTTATCAAGCCCGCCTTCCGCCGACGCCGTGGAAACGATGGCGCAGGCGACTCCAGCGGCCGAGGAGCGTTAGAAAATCCAATGACGACATCGCCCCACGTACAGTCGCCCCTGATCTATTTCGCTCTTCTCCTAAAAGCCTCGCTGGTATCGAGCGGCGGAACAGGCAATCTTCCATCTGTCCGCGCCGATTTTACCGCCCGCCATTGGGCCACCGAGCAGGAAGTCGTGCATGCCCTCACCATCGGCCAGATCTCCCCCGGCCCGACCGGCTTGTGGGTGGTGAGCTTCGGCTATCTGACGGGCGGCCTGCTCGGCTCTTTGCTCGCCACCGCAGCCATTATGCTGCCGCCGCTCCTGGTGCTGCTCGTCAAGCGGCTGCACGCCCGCTACGGCGAAGCCGCCGCCGTGCAGGGCTTCGTCCATGGCATCGGCCTCGCGGCGGTCGGCACGTTCGGCTGCGTCTTAACTCAGTTGCTGCTCAGAACCGGCGTGAATGGCTTCACTCTCTCCGTCATGCTCGCCGCCTGCGCACTCGGCACCGCGCGACGCCTCCCCAGCATCGCGATTCTTGCCACGGCGGCGGCTGCGGGCATCCTCGCGCGATTCTAACCCGCGAACAGCTGCCGAATCAGCTCCGTGCCGTCGTCGATATGCGTCTTCGCGTCTTCCAGGGCGCGCTCGTCGAAGGGCACATTGTTCGGGTGCGGCTGCGTGGAATCGTAAAGCAAAAACGGCACCGGCCCGGCTTCATGCGTGCGCAGGCTGATCGGCGTCTTATGGTCTGGAGCGATGGCTAACCGCAGATCGTCGATCTTCTGCATTCCCTCCACAATCGGCCCGACGACTTTGGCGTCGATATCTTGGATAGATTGAATCTTGTAGTCGATGTTTCCGGCGTGGCCGGACTCGTCCGGCGACTCGATATGCACATAGACAAAGTCCATGCCGCCCCGAAGGGCATCCAGCGCGTATTGAGCTTTGCCCTGATAGTTCGTATCGATCCATCCCGTCGCGCCGGGCACGTCGATAATGTTCATGCCGACCGCGCGTCCGAGGCCGCGCACGACATCCACTGCCGTAATCACCGCGCCCTGCTTGCCGAACGTGCGGAAAAAGCCCGGCATGTTGGGAGCATACCCCTGCCCCCAAAGCCAGATCATGCTCGCGGGGAGCTTGCCCTCGTCCTCGCGACGCCGGTTGATGGGGTGGTTTTGCAGCAGCTCCAGCGAATCGAACGTCAGCTGGCGCAGCTTTGCCTCGCCGCTGCCCTTCGGCAAGTATTCCTCGATCTCCTTGCCGATAATATCGTGCGGCGCGACCGTCTCCACATCCACCTCGCCGCCGCGCCAGGCCATAATATGGCGGTACTGCACGCCCTGGTAAAACTTGATGATGCCCCCGCCCAGCTTCGCGTCCAGCATCTCAATCAGCGGCCTGGCTTCCTCAGTCGAGATATGCCCGCTGGAATTGTCGATCAGCGTGACGCCGTCGCTGGTCACCAGCGAGCAGCGGTACGCCGCGTCCCTCTCGCCCAGCGGAATGCCCATCGCCACAGCTTCAATCGGCCCGCGCCCGGTATAGAACTTGCGGGGGCTAAAGCCCATCAGCGTCATGTTCGCCGCATCGGAGCCGGGGTACATCCCCTCGGGCACGGTCAGAACGGAGCCCACCAGCGATGTTCTCGCCAGCTTGTCCCAGTTCGGCGTCTTTGCCGCTTCCCAGGGAGTTTTGCCATTCAGCTCGCTCAAAGGCAGATCGGCCATGCCGTCGGGCACAATAAAAACGTATTTCATAATTTTGTGAGTGTGGAGCAGACTAGCGTGACGTCCGAGTCAACAAAAACCGAAACAAGCACCGATTACGCGCGGTACGAAAGCCGGATGGAGCATGAAGACATGCTGATCTCGCAGCGCGTCAGCTGGCTGGTCTCCTCGCAAGCCTTTCTGCTGTCGCCCTATGTCCTGCTCCGCAGCTACCCCGAAAGCCCGGTGATCGCTTATGTAATCGTTGCTATCGGACTCGTCAGCGCTCTCCTGACTTATATCAGTGTGGCGGCGGGAATCCACGCCATGCTTCGCCTTAAAATCGCCTACGACCAGTACATGCGGAACCGCGAGCCGATGCAGTCGTTCAAGCCGTCGGTTGATTTGAGCAGCAGAGACACCCGCCATGGCTTGATCGCCCCGCGCGGCCTGATCTATAGCTTTCTCATCGCCTGGTCCACGCTGCTTGTAGTCACTCTCAAATCGCACCACACCATTATCACGCTGACATGGACCGCCACCGCGCTTTGGGGAGTCGCCCTCGGCACAATCGTATCGCTCGGTGCCTACGCCATCGACCGGTACGCTATCCACAGAATACTCGCCGAAGCAAGCTAAACGGGAGCGCTTCCCACTCTAGCCGGGTAATGTCTCGCCGGTAATTCGCGCGTAGCAATCGCGATACTTCTCCGCTGTCTTCTCCAAAATCTCCGCCGGCAACTCCGGGCCTGGAGATTCTTTGTTCCAGTCGAGCGTCTCTAAGTAGTCGCGGACGAACTGCTTATCGAAGCTCGCCTGTGGCTGTCCCGGCTTATACGTGGACGCATCCCAAAAGCGCGACGAATCCGGCGTCAGCGCCTCGTCGATCCACACAATCTCGCCGTCCAGCAAACCGAACTCGAACTTGGTGTCCGCGATGATAATTCCGCGCTCAATCGCGTACTCCGACGCGTGGCGATACAATGTCAGCGTTATTTCCTGCAAGCGGCGCGTCAGATCCGTGCCAATCTGCTCCTCCACTTGCTGCACCGAGACATTTTCATCGTGGCCGGTATGCGCCTTTGTCGCGGGAGTAAAAATCGGCTCCGGCAGCTTGTCGGATTCCCGCAGCCCAACCGGCAAAGTATGACCATGCAGCGTCACCGTGCCGCCGTGCGCCGGATATTGCTTGTACTCTTTCCAAAGTGACCCGGAAATATAGCCCCGCGCGACACACTCCACCGGCAGCGCGCTCGCCTTCTTCACAACCATGCTCCGCCCGTCCAGCTGCTCTTTCAGCTCACTCGAAACAGGCGCGCCGTTCACATGGATGGTGTCGATGATATCATCGATATCGACTTCCACCACATGGCTCGGCACGATCTCCCGCAGCTGCTCGAACCAAAAAGCCGAAAGCTGGGTCAGCACCGTGCCCTTATCGGGGATGCCGGTGGGAAGGATAACGTCAAAGGCCGAGATGCGGTCCGTGGCGACGATCAGAAGCTGCGAATGCAGGTCGAAGACTTCGCGGACTTTGCCGGAGATATGCTTCTCCAGGCCGGGGATTTCAATGGATGTTACTACGCTCACGTCGGTAAAAAAAGCGGCCAAACCTTCACTTCAAAGTTTAGCCGCCATTATACACTCGCTTCAGCCAAAATCGATTAGTGCTTGAACGTCCACAGCCGATTGGCGAAGTAGTTCCACGACACGACGATGCACGTGGCGACCGCCTCCGCGCCGTTCACGAGCAAGCCCGAGTAGGCATGCTTGTCGCCGGCCAAAATATTGTAAAGCACCCGGCTCAATTCCGCGGAGCTGCCCAGCAGCCCACCGCGCGCGGTAAAGTGCGCGACGATCACAACTACAATCGACGTGTTCAGCAAAAAGCCGACCAAATTCACCGCGAAAAATTTAAAGGATTGCTCTTGCGAGGAGTTGCCGCGCGCCGCCTTGAACGTCCAGCGCCGGTTCCAGTAGAACCCGTTGCAGCAGCTGAGGAGAAATGCCGCAGTTAAAGACGCAAACAGCGGAAGCTTGAGGCCGTACTTGCACAAGTTCAGCACGCAGAACATCACCGCCGTCGAGCTGGCACCGACAATGCAGAACTTGGCGAAATGGCGAAAATCAGGGTTGTTGTACAGGCCGCCCTTATTTTGGCGCGCCGGCGCAGCACCCCCAGCGACGAATTGAGCCGGTTCGGGGCCGGATTGCTCCGACCCGCGAACCGGCTGATGAATGGCATCCGAGGCGCTGACTGCGCCTTCGGTTTCCTGAAGAGTGTTAGACATACGCTGCGGCTGCAATTCCGCGACGAAACTTAGCTTAGCTTAGCTTAAGCCATTGCCGGCTCAGAGGTCTCGTCCGCGGTGCCTTTCAAAGGGTACGCGCCTTCCGACTGCGTCGAGGATGCCGAGCGCCCGACGCCGATATAGCGCAGGCCGTTCATCTCGATGCGTTTCGGGTCGTAGAGGTTGCGTCCGTCGAAGAGTAGATCACCCTTCATGTTGTCGGCGATACGGCGGATATTGAGCAGCTTAAACTCGTTCCACTCGGTCACGACCGCCAAAGCGTCTACGTCCTGCGCTACCTCATAGGCACTCTTGCAGTATACAACATCGTTTTCGGAAATGATTTCCATCGTATTCGGCATGGCGACCGGGTCATACACGCGGATATGCGCCCCAGACTTCACCAATGCTTGCACGATCTCGATGGCCTTGGAATCTCTAAGGTCGTCGGTGTTGCCTTTGAAGGCGAGTC
>CAXSEA010000041.1:0-3767 GCA_964235675.1 uncultured Armatimonadales bacterium
CCGGGATTTTGCCAGCCCATCGCGCTCGATCATGCCCATCAGCATGCCCGCGTAATGTTGCTTGGTCTCGTCATAGAGCTTGCGCTGATCCGGCTCCATCTCGGTATAAACGATCCGCTCCGTGCGCGGCGGCAATTCCGGCGCGACCTGCTCCTTGGTGCGCCGCAGCAAAAACGGATGCACCAGCCGCCGCAGCTGATTCGCCTTGGTCTCGTCCTGGGTGCGGTCGATTGCCGCCCCGAACTGCGTCCGGAACTGCTCCAGCGACCCCAGCAGACCAGGGTTCAAAAACGCGAACTGCGACCACAAATCCTGCGTGGAGTTCTCCACCGGCGTTCCGGTCAGCGTGATGCGCTGCTCCGCGTTCAGCAGCCGCGACGCCTTCGCCGACAGCGCCGCCGGATTCTTGATCGACTGCGATTCGTCCAGAATAGCGCACGCGAACTTGTGATCTTTCAATATCTCGATGTCGCGCACCAAAATGCCATAAGTGGTCAGTACTATATCGTAGTCATCGAACGACTCGCCGCTCTTGTCGCGGTTTTGGTCGGCATGCACCAGCAGCTTGATCTCGGGCGTAAACCGCGCCGCTTCCCGCTGCCAGTTGAAAATCAGCGAGCGCGGCACCACCACCAAACTGGCGCGCCGGCTATCGTCGCTATCCGCGATCCTCTGCCGCAGCGAATCCAAAAACGCCAGCACCTGCACCGTTTTACCAAGACCCATGTCGTCGGCGATACATCCGCCCGCGCCGTACTCGCGCAGGAAATGCAGCCAATCGAACCCGTGCTTTTGGTAGGCGCGCAGCGTGCCGTCCAGCGTGGCCGGGAGCGGATGGCGCTGGATCGTCTCGAACGTCCGAAGCCGGTGCAGCGTATCGAAAAAGCTCGCGTCGGCCTCGCCCGTCGAATCCGCGTCTTCCAGCAAATCGCCGAGCAAAATTGCGTGATGCTTCTGCAGCCGCAGCTCTTCCTCGCCGTTCGCGCCCTCGGTCTCCGACGCCAGCGCAAACAGATAGCTGTACTTTTTGATCCACTCTTCCGGCAACGCGCCGATAGACCCGTCGCTGAGCTTCACGTACCGCTCGCGCTTCTTCACCGCCTGCCGCAGCGTCTTCAGCGACGCCGTCGCGTTGTCGCCGAACGCCACCCCCATCTGCACGTCGAACCAATCGATCCCGGAACTGACATGCATCGTGAGGCGCGGCGTAGATCGATTGATCTTGGCGTTGGTGAGATTCTCCTCACCGAAAACTTCAAACCCCGCCTCCATCAGCTGCGGGATCTGATGCATCAAAAACGCCAGCACGGTCGTATTCGCCCGAAGCGCATACTCGCCGGTGCGCGGGTCGCGGCGCAAGCCGTTCGCCGCCAGCGCCTGCTCGGCGGCTTCCTCGCCGGCGATGTCCCGGTGCACCCGCGCGAACGTCTGATCTTTCGCCACATGCACCACCTCGGTCTCGGTCCGCGCCGGGTTCGGCCCCAGCACAATTCCCTGCTCGCCGTAGGCAAACCGCAACTCCGCTACCGGCTCGCCGTGATCGCTCTGCTTCAGGTAAAGCCGCGCCACAGGAATCGCTTCGAGATCCGACCAGTGCAATCCCTCGCCGGTGACCGGCAACCGAGCCGCCAGCGGGGCCAGATAGCGCGTTGTGAATTCCGGCATTTCAGCATCGGGAATCATCAGGTCGGTCGAGCGCATCAGGGGCTCAATTAGATGCAGCGGCCCGGACACCTCCACCAAATCGCTTTTATGCAGCAGCCACGCTGGATTCACCGAGATGATCTTTACCGCTTCCGTCTGCAAATTCAGCACTTCGCCGCCCGGCAGAGTGGCCATCGGCACGATGCCGACCGGGGATGCTTGAATCGCGGCCTCGTCACTTTCGGTCTCGGCGTCGATCACCCGCCGCAATTCCACCTTCAAATGTGCCGGCTCGCTCGCCACATGCAGCGCCTGTTTCAACGGGCTGTCTTCCAAACCCGTAAATAGAGGGCAATCGCGCAGGAAGGGGATGAGACGATGCACCGTGTTCGGCGCGCTCCAGTTGTACGGAGTCGCCTGCTGGTACGCCCAGCAAAGATCGGCGGCGATCATCACCGCGTCGGTGTCGTTGACAATCCGGCTGCGATCCAGCGGCGTGCGGGAATGCTTGGCGCGCGCCGACAGTTGATCCTGCTGGACCGTCTCGGCGATATACCCCGGCTGCGACAGCATCTCTAAATCAAAATAGTTGGCGTTCACGCCGTAAACGTAGACGCCCCAGTTGTTGTAGCGCTGCTGCAAGCTGAAGACCAGCACCTGCTTCGACGGCTTGGCCGCGGCCTTGCCCGTCCCCGCTCCACTGGCGGCGACATTCGCGCCCAAGGCTTCATCCAGAATGCTTTGCCACGAGACATGCGGGTGCAGGCGCAGAAAATGCTCCGTCGCCAGCGCGGCCGCCACCTTGTGCTTGCAGATCAAGCGCGGCTGGCCCGACGAATACGCGCACGTGCAGTCCGCCTCGGCCCCGCTCTCGCTCCAGCGGATCGTCACCGTATACGGCTGCGGCTGGCTGCCCCGGACACTGACCACCGCGCGGAACCGCGCCGTGGAAGCGACCGTGGTCTGGCCGGAATAGAAGTAGCTGCGTCCGCGCGCCACGATATCGGGCGTTGCCTGACGAAGAATAAGTGCGGGGTTAAAAATGTCGTAGTTTGCCAAAGGTTACTTGTGTGGCAGGCTCGGCGATGAGCGTCCAACCTGCGGGCGCGGACTGGAAGTAAGCCCATTATTATAGCAGATAACAGGCTTGACGCGCCCACGCCGGTGGAACCCAAGCTGCGCAATCATAAGTTGCGACTGCGCCCTGCTTCAAGTTCCCCCAGCGCTGCTGACATCAATATGGCCGAGCCACTGCCCGGCCACCCGCTCGACCCATTCCGTCAATGTATTCAGCTCTTTGAACCGGTACACCGGCAGATCAAGCCGGGTGTCTTCGAGTGGCTGCTTGGGTTCGACAAAATCAAACCCGAGGTCATGCGAAACGAGCAGCAGCTCCGATGTCTGCTTCTGGTACAGGTACCAGTCGCCGTTCGCCTCCTGAGCAAAGCAGCGGTAATCGCGAACGTCGAGCACCGGATCGACTTCTTGATCCGCGCACATCTCCTCATAGAACTCGGCTGCTTCCCTAACGTTTGATCCTTCTTCGCCGGTAGACCCCTTGAGCGTCTCCAGCTCTCCCAGCGCCCAATTCAAATTGTCTAAGTAGGAGGTAAACTCCGTCGTTTCCCTATCAACGACCCACGTTTCCTTAATTCCGCCGAACTCGCTGAGAAGCCGCCGATGCGATGGATGTAAGCCGGCGGCCGCATCGGCGTTCGGAGGGTAGACCACCCAGCCAACACCCTGACCGCCAGCCAGAGTCCATCCAAGAAGTAAGAATTTCGCTTGATCGTAAACCAACCCGGTACAACGCGCGACGGCCAGCAGACGCGTCAACAGTGGAAACGTCTCTGCAAACTCGGCTGCCGGTGCTGGTAAAGCGTCCATTGAGACAAGGTGCCGGGGAGCGCCAAACTGGCGGTAAAACCAGGGGGCGCTGGAGATAAGAGCGTCGTAATCTCGGTAGGGCATCAGCCGCAGGAGCCTTTCGCGCGCGTCATATTAACAAGTTTTCTCCAGCCGCTAAGCCGGGTAATCCACGCATCATCTTACGGTACGCTAAGAAAGGATGTAATAACAATGAGCGCATCGCATTCAAAATCGACGACCAACCACGATGAGAT
>CAXSEA010000041.1:3867-20868 GCA_964235675.1 uncultured Armatimonadales bacterium
ATGTAATAACAATGAGCGCATCGCATTCAAAATCGACGACCAACCACGATGAGATCAAGAAGTGGGTGGAAGCGCACCACGGCAAGCCCGCTACGGTCAAGGGCACCGAGCATGTTGGACTGCTCCGCATCGACTTTCCCGCGAACGGCGACAACGGCGGCAAGCTCGTGCCGGTGGAGTGGGACGAGTTCTTCGAGAAGTTCGAGGAAAGCAAGCTGGAGTTTCTCTACCAGGACGAGAAAGACTCTACCTTCAACAAGTTCGTCTCCCGCCACAAGTAAGTTCAGCGCGGAATTAAATGCAAAGCCCTCCCAAAATTAAATTATTACGGGAGGGCTCTTTTGTCTGTTGACGTGACTTGGTCAAATTACTGAACCGAATACTGCGCGTTGACGACCGCAATGATTTTTTTTGTCCAGCGAAGATGTATCGTTGGTGCCCGTGTCGGAGATGTCGTTGCTGTTGTCGGTCGCGTAAAGCGGCTCGATTTGCAGCACGCCCATATGCTCGGCTCGGACATCTCCCAAATGCGCGCCGGAATTGTCCGCGATCTGCTCCGCGCGGCTGCGAGCGTCCTTGGCGGCGGCGGCCAGCATGTGAACCTTCAACGTGCCAAGCTGGGTGTACAAATACTGCGGCGCATCCGATTCGAGCGGCACTCCGCTGCTGATTAGCTCCGACGATTTTCGAGAAAGCTCATCGACTAAATCGACTTTACTTGAGCGCACCTCGTATTTCTCGGTCAACTGATACCCGGCAATCTTGCGGAACGTGCCCGAGGTGTCGTCGCTGCCGCCGTCATCCGCCGCATCGTTTTTAGTCGTCACATACAAGGTCTTGGTCGTTACCGATGACGCAATTATCTCCGAATTCGCCAAGCCTTTTGCGGTCAGATACGCGACCAGCGTATTGCCATGCGTCTGCAAAGCGCGGTAGGCCGTCGGCATATCGGCGGCTTGCTCGGTGATGCCGGCATCCCAGATGATAAAATCGGACCGGATCGGCTGCTGCGCCGAGCCGGTCACTTCGATCACCTCGTCGCGGCTATGCGTGCGCACCATCATGCGCGAGAAAATAAGCACGCTGGCAATCAGCGCGAGAGCGATAATGCTGCATGCCACCAGCAAAGCTCGAGAGCGAATCCGTTCATCCACTGTGAGTTAAATCTCCTTAACTTTGTAGACGCAGAAGATCATACTTAGTTACAGAAATGGCTAAAATTAATTATTCCGCTTCAATACGCTGATTCGCTGCCTCGATCAATCATAAGCCCGCCGCCTCAATCGACCATAGGTGTCTCCACTTCAATCAAGGCCCCCGCGCTTTTAGTCATGGTGATTTTGTATTCGAGCGCGGGAAAAAACTGCCGGGCAGTCCAAAGCGCTGTCTGCAGATGTTCGGTGGCATGGTTTGTAGTCCACGCATGATGACCGGCGGTCAAGGCGGCTGGAAGAACCAATTGGTCGGCTAAATGCTCGTCGCACTGCGCCGCGCCCTCCTTGTGCCAGCGCAGAAACTGCTCGCAAGCGGAGGATGCTACGCGTTCTATCGGTCGGCCCCGCTCGCCCAAGGCGCAAAATCCGGCGCGGATCGCCGGCTCGCTAGCGCCGCCGGAACGCGCGATGAGCGTAATCGCCGCTCCAGGCTGCACTGAGCTCGGCTGGCGTGTATCCACCGCTATTTTGCCGCGCGCGATATTGCTGGAGTCAAGCTGATCCAAAATCGCGGTTGCCCCGCGCCCGGAAACATGGTCCGGCAGATTTGCTGCGACAATTATCGCCTCTACCGTTTCCAGCTTGCCTCTGGACCGGCTCGCCGCAACCGCCTGAAGTGTCTGCCTCGAACCGATTCGGGCCTCCAGCAATCCGCCGCCGCGCGGGAAAAAGCCGGCCCTATCCATCTGGAATTCCACCGCCACGCCAAGACCGGCTAAGGCGGGCAGGTACACCTCGTCGATGTACTCGGCGGTTGGAGCATGAGGCACATGCGTGCCGCCGGCAATCCTGACGACGGATTCGGCTGCGGAAGAGTCGCCTGCACACAGCGCCAGAGGCAGGAGGACAGTCTGCAAGACCAGTGTCGCGGCTCCCGCGGTGCCTACCTCGAAATAATGTTCCCCCGGCTGCACGGGAGCGCCGGGCGCGAAGCGAAGCTGCTGGGCGCTCACCTCGACACCATCCGTCTCCGCCGCGCAAATTGTCCCCGCCGCTCGCGCCGCCGCGACGTGCTGCGCCTTCAGCCCCGGCGGCGTACGGCCCGCGCGGATGTTGACAATCTCAATGGCACGCCCTGTGATCGCCGCCAGCGATAACGCGGTGCGCACGATCTGCCCGCCGCCCTCGCCGTGGGAGCCGTCGATTGTGAGGAGTGTAGCGTCGTCCATGAACGGCCAGTGTCTTAAACCAGGAAATTAGCCTTGAATCATCCCCGCCGCCACGGTGTTGAACGTAGCCTCGTCGATCAAAATAAAGCTGCCCGTCGTCCGGTTGCGGTCGTACGAATCGTAAACGATCGGCACTGTCGTCCGCAGGGTCAGCCGCGCGACCTCGTTCATGGCGACGTCTGCCGAGCTTTCATCATGCGCGAGCGTGTTAACATCCAGCTTGTACTGCACTGCCCGAACCACGCAACGCGCCTCGCGGGTGGTGTGCCGCAAAATATATTTGCCGTTTGGCACCAGCTTCTTCTCGCTCAGCCAGCAGACCATCGCGTCGATATCCTGCGACACTGTCGGCAAATCGCCCGAATGCGCCAGCAGGTCGCCCCGGCTGATATCGATCTCGTCGTCTAGCGTCACCGTCACCGATTCCGGCGCGAATGCCTCGCCCAGCTGCTCGCCGTACAACTCCACGCTCGCCACACGCGATTCCAGCCCCGACGGCAATACAGTCACCGTATCGCCGGCTTTTACCACGCCGCTCGCCAGACGCCCGGCATAGCCGCGGTAGTCGTGGTACTCGTCGGAATAAGGGCGAATCACCGACTGCACCGGGAAACGCAAATGCGCATGATCGACATCGTCCGCCACATCCACCGATTCCAGCAGCGACAGGAGGGTGGGGCCGTTGTACCAGGGCGTGTTCTCCCCAGCGTCCACCACATTGTCGCCGAGCAGCGCCGAAATCGGAATATAGGTGGTGTCCCGCAAATCCAGCCCCGCTGAAAACTCCTGGAATCGCGTTTTAATCGCGTCAAAAGTCTCCTCGCTCCATCCGACCAGGTCCATTTTGTTGACGCAAACCACCACATGTGGTATCCGCAGCAGCGACGCGATAATCGCATGCCTCTGCGTCTGCTCGATAACACCTTTACGCGCGTCGATCAGAATAATAGCGAGGTTGGCCGTAGAGGCCCCCGTCACCATGTTGCGCGTGTACTGAATATGCCCCGGCGTATCCGCGATAATAAACTTGCGGCGCGGCGTGGCGAAATAGCGGTAAGCCACATCAATCGTGATGCCCTGCTCCCGCTCGGCCCGAAGCCCGTCCGTCAGCAACGCCAGGTTCACCGTCTCCTCGCCGCGCTTCTCCGACGTCTCCTTGATCGCCTCATACTGATCCTCGAAAATCGCCTTGCTGTCATAGAGCAGCCGCCCAATCAGCGTGCTCTTGCCGTCATCGACACTCCCCGCCGTGGTAAAGCGCAGCAAGTCCATATCAAGATAGCCTGCCGTGGTGAAATCTGATTGTTCTATCGTAGTCATGAGAACCCATCCGGCCCTGTCGGGCCACCTTCCCTTTAGGGAAGGAAATATAAGGTAGAGCTAAGTAGCAGCAGTTACAGAATGCGGATGTAGACTTTTCCTTCCCTAAAGGGAAGGTGGCCCGACAGGGCCGGATGGGTTCTGCGCCATAAACCCCCGCTCATCGGCGTCGCGCAAAAACGATTCCGCGAACTCCCACAATGCCGGCGAGCCTCCAGCGATATGCTCGTTGCGCCTGAGTACCTGCTCGGCGGTGACGCCATGCTCGCGCCAGGTGCGGCCCTCATTGTGGTAGTTGTGCAGCAGCGGCATCAAACGGTCGATAGCGTCGCCGAACTTCGCCTCTGGAGTCTCACGAGCTTCGAACTCTTGCCAAAGCGCCATAATCTCGTCCCGCTGGTCGTCCGGCAAAAGTCCGAAAATGCGGTCGGCGGCTTTCTGCTCGCGGTCAGCTTTAGTGAGCGCGCCGATCTCGTCATAGACATAGGTGTCGCCTGCATCCACTTCCACGATATCGTGCACCACCACCATTTTGATGACTCGCGCCGTGTCGATCTCGACTGGCGCGTGCTCGGATAGAATAATCGCCATCAGCGCCAGATGCCAGCTATGCTCGGCGCTGTTTTCAAGGCGGGTGCCGTTCATCAGGCGAGAGCGGCGCAGGACGCTCTTTAGCTTATCCACCTCGACAATGAAGCGCATTTGCCGGCTCAACCGCTCTATTAAAGTCTCGCTCGGGAGTGTTTCAGCAGCCACTTTTAGAAGTAGCCTTCCCGCTTGCGGTCTTCCATCGCGGCTTCGGAGCGCTTGTCATCGGCGCGGTTGCCGCGCTCGGTGGTGCGGGTGGCAGCCACTTCCTGGATAATCTCCTCCACCGTCGTGGCGGGCGAGAGGATACCGCCGGTCGTGGTCATGTCGCCGATAGTCCGGAACCGAATCTTGTAATCGCGCGGCACTTCAGTCGGGCGCTTGTTTAAGTATGGCGAATCCGGCAGCAGCACGCCGCCTCGGTCGATCATCTGCCGAGTGTGGGTGAAGTAAAGCGTCGGCAGCTCAATTCGCTCTTGCAGGATATACTGCCAGACGTCCATCTCCGTCCAGTTGGAAATCGGAAAAATCCGGAAATGCTCGCCGGAGTGCTTTTTGCCGTTGAAGATGTTCCAAAGCTCGGGACGCTGATTCTTCGGGTCCCACTGGCCGAACTCGTCGCGGTGCGAGAAGAACCGCTCCTTGGCGCGCGCCTTCTCTTCGTCGCGCCGCCCGCCGCCCAGCGCGGCGTCGATCTTCAACTCTTCCAGCGCGTCCAGAAGCGTCACCGTCTGCAGCTTGTTGCGGGTGGCGTTAAACCCCTTTTCCTCGGCCACTCGCCCCTGGTCGATAGAGTCCTGCACCAGGCGCACTTCGGCCTTGGCCCCAATCTGATCCATCCACCAATCCCTGTAATCCAGCGTCTCCTGAAAGTTGTGCCCGGTGTCGATATGCAGCAGCGGGAACGGAATCCGCGCCGGGTAGAACGCTTTTTTCGCCATCCAGCTCATTACAATCGAGTCTTTGCCGCCGCTAAACAGCAGGGCAGGGCGCTCGAACTGCGCGGCCACTTCGCGGATTACGTAGATCGACTCGGCTTCGAGCTCTTTCAGGTTCGACAGGCGGTAGTTTGGGGTCAGGGTCTCAGGCATAAACTAATGGTGTTCTTACAACGTATTTCTATCGGGATTATCAGAAAAGTATACCCAGCGGCTCATTGCTCGTCCGGGTCGCGGTTCGCCTACCACTTGGCGTCCCGGTTCGGCAGCGGGTCAGCCGTGTAAGCCATGCGGTCGGTCATTTTCAGCAAAAGCTCGGCGCGAACATCGAAGTACGCCGGGTCGGCATAGTGGTTGACAGTCTCGTTCGGGTCCTCGCGCAAATCGTACAGCTCGCCCGTCACCATCCCGTGCATCACCACCAGCTTGTAGCGTTCGGTGCGCAGCATCGTGGCGTAGACACTGTTGCGGCCCGGCTCGGGGTAAGTGGTGCCGTAATGCTCGCAGTAGATATTGTCGCGCAAGCGGGAAGCGGGCTCTTCGCCCGTCAGCAACTTTTCGAGCGATATCCCCTGCATGCCCGAATAGCGCGGCAAACCCGCCAAATCCAGCAGCGTCGGCGCAATTTCCACCAGTTCGACTAACGCCTTGCTGCGCACGTTCTGCTCGATCACGCCGGGCCAGGAGAAGATCAGCGGCACGCGGATCGACGGTTCATAGAAAAATGGCCCTTTTAAATAGATGCCGTGGTCGCCAAGCAACTCGCCGTGGTCGCTCATAAAAATCACCAGCGTGTTCTCGCGCTGCCCGGTCCGCTCCAAAGAGTCCAGGATGCGGCCCACCTGAACGTCGATCAAATCCACCATCGCCCAGTACGCCGCCGTCACCTGCCTGTGGTCCCGCTCATCCATCCGGTCGTACGAATAAAAACCGGGCAAGCCGCCGTAAGCGCCGGTGTGGTCGATCTGCTGAAACAGCGGCTTGTTCGCCAGCTCGCCCTCGACATAATTAGGAAGGGGAATCTCGTCCAGCCTGTCGAGATACGGCCTTAGATACTCCTCCGGCGGATCGAACGGATGGTGCGGGTCGTAGATATTCGCTGAAAACAGCCAAGGCTCGCTCTGGCCGCTCTCGTCCGCAGCTGCACCGCCGTCACTCGCCGGACGAGCGTGGCGCTCGATAAACTCGATGGCGCGGTCGGCGCACCAGGTGGTCTGATGCAGCTCTTCCGGCATGCTGGTCTGCACATACCGCGAATCCTCGAACCACTCGCGCCCAAACTTGTAGCCGCGCTCCGCCAGCCAGATATTGTAATCCGCCGTCGGCCACTCCCGGTCGGGATGATGCGACCAGTAAAACTCGGTGTAGCCATCCTCGATGCGACGCTCTCGGACAGCCGCCACCGAGGGATGCGCCGCCGAAAGATGCAGCTTGCCGGCCAGCCCGCAGTAGTAGCCCGATTCCGCCAGCATCCGGGTGACCAGCACCTCGTCCTCTGGAATCGACTGGCCGTTCTGACGCGTGCGCGTGGTGCGCGGGTAGCGGCCCGTCAGAAAGCTTGCCCGCGACGGCGTACACAGCGGGTTTTGGCAATACGCATGCTCGAACAGCACCCCGCTTGCCGCCAGACGGTCGATATTGGGCGTCGTTACCCAGGGATTGCCGTAGCAGCCCAACGTATCGAAGCGCTGCTGGTCGGTGCAAATCCATAAAATGTTCGGAATCATAACGCTGTTCATCCACCGCGCGGCGGTCCGGCTATCCGGAACTTGATGTCATCGCCGCCATCTCTGCCGCTCCCTCGGCTTCGTTGTCGCTGAGCCAATGGGTCAAATCGCGCCCGATCAAGTCCTGAAGGCGCAGGGTATCCTCGCGAAAGAACGCCCGCATTTCGCTTCGCACTTCCGGCAGCAAGGGGTAGCGCTCCTGAATACCGCGCAGCTCGCTGGTCGTATTGTGCCGCTGCGAGAGGTTGGCTTGGAACGTATCATCGACATTCAGCAGCCGGAACACCGAGCTGATCATCGCCTGCGGGTCAGTTCGCAAATCCTTATAAAGATAAACAGTTATTTGCTCCGCCGGAAATGCGTCGTAATAGCGCTGGAGCTGCTCGTAGTACAAGCCCATCCTCTTGTAGTGCCAGATGTGCTCCCAGTTCATCGCGATCCGCTCGTCTTCTCGCGCCAGCGCCGTGCGAAAGTCGGGGCTGTCCTCGCGCTGGTCGCGGAGCACGTGCAGAAAAGCCGAATAAGCGCGGTACACCGGATTGCGGACAATGGCAATCAACTGCGCGTCCGGCGCATGCGCGTGAATTCGCTCCGCCGCGCGGGCGCTATATAGATACAAAGGGGATGCCTCGCCGATAGCCGTCTCGCCGCGCACGCCATCAAACTGCGCTTCATAAGCGGGCAGCGACGTAATAGACAAGCGATTGACGTAAGCGTCGTCGCCCGGCCCGGCAAAAGCCAACGGCTCGCCTTCCAGCGCGAAGAAATTAGTCTCTTTTAGCGGGCTGACATACACCTGTGGATGCTGGTTCAAGTAGTGGTACACCGCCGTGGTTCCAGCTTTGGCGGCACCGAGCACGATAAAATTCGGAAGCGTCATGCTGTAACTGTACTCTAATGGTTCAACACGCGAAACGAAGGGCAAACCAGCCGCCCGCTCTCAGTTCCGCAATCATACCCTACTTTGCATACTAGTTAACTAGGGTTTTTGACGTTTGGCAAAACTGGCCACGAGTTTTCAGCAGTGACAGACGTAAATCCCAAGGCATTGCCAATCGCCGTTTCGGCGCTAAATCGAAACTGAGGGCAATGCTCTGATTAATATTCATCCAGCTATAAAGATGATGAATATTCTAAGCTTTGTTGCTAAATACATCCTTCATCGAAGTTCCGAGTCTTGTTCTACAAACAATTTCTCATCAAAATTTGCATCGGTAATGCCCCAAATTTATATGACAACCAAAGATCAAAAAAGGTTTATAGCTGCTTTAGAAAAAAGTTTCAAGTTTTTTCTCGATGCCGTGCACGGGCCAAATTCCATGGTAAAGTTATCTATTCGAGCCGCCGATTAGGCGGAGCATCGATTCCACGCAAGACAATTTACGACGGGTTCGTGGCTTGCATCGGCACTTTACAGCGTCATTAATTTTTTCGATATCCGCTGTCACCGATCCATTCATTATTTTGATCATTCCTGTTCCTTCCACACGATTCTAAACGCTCCTGCTTTGCTGCGGGGCGTACCGGATACTAACAAAGCGGCGTTTCCTGTGAACGAGTGTCGTCTCTACAATCGTTCTTGCTGTTTCAAGCCGCAAAATTTCCAATATCAGAGCCGTCGCGCTTTTACTGCGATCCGCAGCGCGGATCGCAGTAAAAGCGTGGCAAGCTGCATTGCTCGCAAAGTCGATGAAGACTTGTCGCGCATCGTGCTTGTCCAAGCTGACAAGCGCTTCGCGACTTGAGAAGTTCTTGATCGCCTTCCAGCGGCTCAAACTGGGTGAACACGAAGATACAGCCAGCTCGCCGATTAGCGGCAAGCGAAACTGTTTTTACTCTCGAAACTGCATTCATGCGCGTCATTCGCCATTTAGTTTCGTGTTCCCACAGGTTTGATGGCTTGAGTTCAAGCCGCAGCTAAATTTTGCGGAAATCAAATTGCGCCGACGGCTATGCATGCTGGCTAGCCCGATGAGCTGACAAACTGGACGCGTGCCGCAGAAGTGTCGAGGGGAGAATCCCGACACTGCGCGCGTCCCACAAGCTCGTGGTCTCTGCCCTTGGCATTAGCAGTGCCTGAAGGCCTTCTCCGGCGCGCACCACAGGAAAACATATGGTCACCACAAGTAAGAAGTCTCCTTACGCTTTGGGTTTGTACCGGCAACTATTTGCCTTGTTTATCGCGGCCGCCGCTGCTGCCGTCGTGATTGCTGCCCCTATCCCTGTCCATGCCGATGCAGTTGCCGCTGATGGCTCTGTAGGCGACAATACCCTTTGGGAAAATGGCACCGCCTCGGAATGGCATCTTGAGTTGCAGGAGCAGGGCACTCTAGCGATCACCAGCGGCATCGAGGCCGAGAACGACGCCGAGATCCGCGAAGGCTTTCTCGAGTTCGATTGGGGATTTGCCAAGCAAGCCTCAAACGGTTCCTTCCCCGGAACCTCGGGCGGCTCGACCGGTGAGCTGTTCCACAGCACATCGCTTTTCATCGAGGCGGTCGCGCGAGCCGTCCTGCTTCTAAAGAGCTACTCGCCGACCACTTACACGCTCGATAAAAGCTACTACGACACGAAGATCGCTGACTACACGGCTGATGTCAAAGCTGCCGCCGGCTGGCTGACCACTCCAAGTATCGCCGCCACGGGACAATCCTACAACTTGCCCTACACCCACCGCCGCTATGTGCTGGCAGCGTGCCTCGCCGAATCCGGCGCGCTGACCGGCGACTCCACCTTCACCGCCGACGCTCTCCCTTACGCGGAATCCGGAATCAGCCTGCAAAAGGGCGCGGGATGGAAGGCCGCCATTCCCAACCCTGTCAACGGCGTCTATGCCCCGGCAGTCCTAATGGCTCCCGGCGCCGCGACACCGTCCAACACCTACAAGGTCGTTTCCGCAGTTGGCGTCGATCCCGAGAAAAACGGCTACGATACGCAATACCAGTGCATGGGGCTGTTCTACGCGAACACCTACTATCCATACTGCACCAACTCCACCGTAAAAACAGAGATCGTCAACGTCATCAAGAACGGTCTCGCGTGGGAGGCGAGCTGGGTCGCTTCCGACGGAACGGTCAGTATTACCGGCGACAGCCGCACCGGCATCGAAACAGACCCCGACGGCGATATCAAAACTCCTACGGTGGGTCTCGACTGGGCGGCGTTTGACTTAGGCGAGCAGACTACCGGCGTGTCGGTTGACGCGGTTTATGCCGACCGGATTGCCAACTTCGGCGTCGCTGTGGATACGAACACCATTTATCCGAATGGCGCGGTAGACGGCAACGAAGCTTGGGAGAAGAACAAATCGCTTCCCATGAGCATCAGCAACCAGAAAATTGCCGTCGATTGGGTAGAAAGGGGCATCGCTCAAGAAAACGATTCGTTTATCCAGACCGGTCTGAGCATCATCAACTGGGGGTTTCTCCATATGCGGTCAGCCGGTTACTTCGGAGTCTCAACCTCCCTCTACTACGGCAGCGCCTGCTTCATTGAGGCCGCCGCCCGCGCTTCCGAAGATCTGAAAAACTACAATCCCCAAACCTATACCCCGTCTACCGATTACACCAAGTGGGCGAACGCGACGCTTTCCCAATGCGTCACGGTCTGCAACTGGATGACCTCATCTTCGGTACAAGCGAAGTACGTTCACGGCATCGCGGCCATGACCAGCCATATGTGGGCTGTCGCGGCAGCCTTGTCCGAGACCGGTGCCTACGCATCCATGCCGGATTTTCAAACCGACGCTCAAGAATTCGCCAACGACGCGATCAACCTTCAGCTCCCATCCGGTGAGGATCCCGAGAATGGTGCAATCGACATCAACAACCAAACTTATGGCTTGGTCTGCGCCGAGCACTACGCAGCTACCTGCAACAGCAGCTCGGTCTTGTCCGCCACCAATGACGCGATCGACAACGGGCTGGTATGGCTTGGCGGCTATATCAGCCCGGCTGGAGTTATCTCCGGCACCTCGTCACCCGGTCTTCTCCCTATGCAGCACGCCTACAATCTAGCGGCAAATCTGCCGGACTCGGACTACTTCCAAGTGGTTCGCTACCGCTTGGGCGGAATGCCGGTCGAGTAACCTAAATTAGCCTCTGCCGCATTGCTCCTCGACAAGCAATGCGGCAGAGGCTGGATTCACTTCTTTCTCCAGCGAATGCAGAGGAGCGTTTCGCCGCTCTCTCTCTGCATTCGCTTTTTTATGTCGCCTTCGCTCTTTCATCCGCAGATTCGCACAGTCGGTCTCCACGCTCGTCAGTTTGCCTATGGTCGTGCAGCGCCTCCGATTTCCGGCGCTTGGACTGACGGAAGGCTGCCGGACGAGATGCAAAGACTCCCTGAGCAAAAGCGGTATTTTCACCGATTATAAACACGTGTTGATTAACTGCCGGTGTTTGAGTAATCCGAGGCGCGGAGCTGAACCAAACTGAACTCGCTGGATTAACAATCCAGCAAACCGTTCGACAGTTTTGGTTTTTGGCTCAATTCGGAACGCGGACGATCTGCGCTGACGCTTATCTCAGGCCTGACTCGATTTGCACAAACATTTCGGCATTCGAGCATATAAAACCAGTATTAGTTTGGATTGCACAAACTTAAATTGCCATATTATCAGCGCCTTTTACAGGCATTTTTCAGGGTGCGCTGAAGATCGAATCAGCCAATATTAAATTCACACGCTGATTGCATCAAGCAAAGCTCGTGTGGCGCGGCCGTGTGTCGCGACGATGACCTGCAGCAATATTGCTCGAAAAGACCGGGATTTCAATAAAGGCATCAGCCTTACTTATTCCCGGCGGCGAGCGCCAACAGCGAATGGTCCGAGTCCGCGCAATTGCCGATAGACAAATCAAACAAGGACGGAATATGGACTACACACGCCGCAAGCGCTCGCGGGATGCGAGCACTCGTGCAAAAATTATCGCTTCGATACTCGCGGTCGGCGCTGCTTTCGCTGTATCCCAAACGTCGGCGCACGCCGATCCTGTCGCCTCTGACGGGGCCGTGGGTGTGAACGCGCAGTGGGAAGCGGGCACTTCGCCTAACTGGTACATCGAGCTTCAGCGCCAGGGCATCTACAGCGTCGACGACGGAATGCGCACCGAGAACGATGCCGAAATCCGTGCCGGCCTGCAGCAATTCGATTGGGGTTTCGCCCATCAAGGCTCTAATGGCTCGTTCCCCGGAACCGCGGGCGGCAGTATCGGCCAGGAATTTCATAGCACCTCACTTTTCCTGGAAGCCGTAGCCCGCGCCGCTATTGAGCTGAAGTCTTATTCTCCTATCACCTATAAGCTCGACGACAACTACTACAATTCTAAAATCAGCCAGTACACCGCCGCTGTCGATGCTGCGGCGCATTGGATGACTCGTCCGAGCGTAGCTATCGCCGGTCAAAAGTACAATTTCCCATTCACGCACCGCCGGTACCTCCTGGCGGCGACTTTGGCGGAAGCGGGCGCTCTCACCGGCGACTCCAGCTTCTCCGACGATGCCGTGCCTTATGTCGAGCAAGGGCTCGCGCGCCAATTAGGCCGCGGATGGACCGCCGCTGTCACCAAAAACGCCGACGGCACTTTCCCGCCGGCTGTCTTGCAATCGCCCGGCACGGTATCGCCATCCGGCACCTATGAAACCCTCACTGCAGTCGGAGTTAACCCGGAAAAAGGCGGCTACGATACCGAGTACCAGTGCACCGGCTTGTTCTACGCCAACATTTATTATCAGTACTGCACGGATTCGGATATTCGCCGGCAGCTTCTTGCGATGACCCGAGCGGGCTTGAACTGGGAATCCGGCTTCGTCAACGACGATGGCACGGTGAGCACCATGGGCGACAGCCGTGCGGGAGTAGAGGACAACCGCGAAGGCGATGTCAAGACCACGACCAAAGGCATTACCTGGGCAGCCTTCGCTCTCGGCGCGCAGAACACCGGCGACGCGATCGACGCGATCTACGAGGCCAAAATCGCCGCGCAAGGCTTGAAGATCGATACGGACGCCGTGTCGGCTTATGGCGCAGCCGATGGCAACGAGGCCTGGGAGCACGATAAATCGCTGCCATGGTACATCGGCAACCAGAAGATCGGCGTCGACTATGTCGAGGCCGGTATCGCCGAGGAAAACGACTCTTTAATCCAAGAGGGCCTGCTGATCTTCAACTGGGGCTTTATCCACCAGAAGGCAAACGGCTCTTTCGGCACCACGGCCTCGTCTTGCGGCGGATCGGCCAGCTTTATCGAAGCCGCCGCTCGCGCCGCCAACGACTTAACCCATTATGCGCCTCTGACCTATCAGCCGAGCGTAGACTATACGGCTTGGGCGCAGCAGACGCTCGGGAAATGCGAACGCTGCTGCAACTGGATGCTCAAAACCGGCAGCGGCCAGCAATCGCAAGTGGTGATTGCCAACTCCTCCAGCCGCAACTGGGAAGTGGCTGCGGCGCTGGCTGAAACCGGCAAGCTAACAGACAACTCGGACTTGCAGAATAAAGCGCATGAGTACGCCGCCAACGCCATCAACTTGCAAAAAGATTCGGGAGAAGAGCCCGAAAACGGCGACGTTGACGTCAACAACCAGGCTGTAGGCATGGGCTTCGCGTTCCGCTACGCCGTTAACTGCAACAGCGACTCTAAAGCAGCTGCGACCTTCGTCTCGCTCTACAAAGGCTTGACTTGGGAGAGCCAATTCGTCGGCATCGATGGCTTGATTTCCGGCACGGCGACTCCGGCCAGAGTGCAGATACAGCACACGTTCAGCATCGCCGCGACTCTCCCGATCAAAACTTACTATCAAATCGTCCGCTACCGGCTCGGCGATATCCCGGTCGAGTAATCGGCCACCATACGTCTAAACAGCTCCGACGACAAACGCCAAAGCGCCGCCCCGCACGTTCACAAGACGCGCTTGGGCGGCGCTTTAGCGTTTGTTCTCAATTGCTGCCGAGCATGATTCCCACCTAAACAAGCATTAAGAATAGTATTTGTTCACCACTTGTATATTATCATTATTGATAATATAATAGATTCCATCAGCGAAGGAGATTGTCCATGGCAGCGTTAGCGGCGGACGTGATTATGCACCCGGTTCGAATGCGCATCGTCGCCACTCTGGCCGGCCGCCGATTGACTACCCAGCAGATCGGCGCGGCGCTTCCGGACGTCTCCCAGGCCACGCTGTACCGGCACCTAAGCCGCTTGATGAAGGCCGATGTAATCGAAGTGATCGAGCAGCGCCCGATTCGCGGCGTCGTCGAGAAAGTCTATGCGGTGGCAAGCGCGTCCGCCATTCAGCTCGACGTCGGCGGGATGACCCGCGATGACTGGCAGCGCGGCTTTGCCGCTTACACCGCCTCCCTGCTCGGGCAGTTCTCGACCTATATACGCCAGGAGCAGGCCGATCCCACCGTCGACGGCGTTTCCTTTCGGACCGGCCCACTCTACCTCACCGACGAGGAGCTTCAAAAATTCAGTGCGGACCTCCGCGCCATTCTGGAACCGCTTTTGAACAATAAACCGTCGCTTGGACGGCGTCGCCGCCTGATCTCTACAGTTCTCATTCCTGACATAGACATCGGAGAGGCCGAACCCTCCGATGCCGGAGAAAGCTTATGAAACGTCTGCTTACTTTTTGCGCCTGCCTTGCCGTGCTGCTACACGTCTCTGTGGGCGCGCAAGCGCAGCAATCGCCCAATGGTTTAATAGGTAATTGGATCGGGCCGATAAGCGTTAACGGGATGACGCTTCATCTGGTGGTGCATTTCACCGCAAAACCAGACGGAACCTTGGCTGCCACGGCGGACAGTCCCGACCAAGGCGCGACAGGCATTCCCTTCAGCGTTTGCCGCGTCAACGGAACCGCGGTGCACCTGGAAGCAGCCGCTATCGGAGCGGCCTACGACGGAGTGCTGGACCCCGCCGGTAAAACAATCGTTGGACACTGGATGCAAGGCGGGTCGAGTTTCCCGTTGATTATAAGCAAAACCGACCAGGCCGCAGTGCCGCAGATGATTCGCCCACAAGAGCCGAGGCCGCCGTTTCCGTATGCTGTGCGCGATGTCGCCTACCCCGGCGGCGCGCCTGGAGTGACGATCTCCGGCACCCTGACCATGCCGCAAGGCAAAGGGCCGTTTCCGGCGGTGCTGCTGATCTCCGGCTCAGGCCCCAATAACCGGGATGAGCAAGTCCTTGGCCATAAACCGTTCCTGCTGCTGGCCGATACTCTGACTCGCCGCGGCATCGCGGTCTTGCGCTACGATAAGCGCGGTGTCGGCAAGTCCACCGGCTCGTATGCCAAGGCGACCAGCGCCGATTTCGCGCAAGATGCTGCCGCAGGTGTGGCATATCTACGAACTCAAAGCGCAATCAACCAAAAGAGCATCGGCCTGCTCGGCCACAGCGAGGGCGGTCTCATCGCTCCCATGGTCGCCGCGGCTCATCCCACGCAAATCGCCTTTGTCGTTTTATTGGCGGCGCCCGGCATGACTGGTGAGAAAATCCTGCTGGCTCAAAGCGATTTGATCGCAAGAGCCGACGGCGCGTCCGCCCAGGAGCTCGCTCAAAACGACGCGCTCCAGCGCCGGCTCTTTGCCATTGTCAGCGGGCAGCCGAATCAGGCGTTGGCCCAGCAGCAGGCGCAGGCCGCTATTCTCAAAACGTTCAGCGGGATGATCCCGGCCGACAAAGCTCAAATCCTCGATCCAAAGGCTTACGCAAATGCCCAAGTAGCCGAACTGAATTCGCCTTGGATGCGCTATTTCTTGGCTTTTGACCCACGAGCGGATTTGCAAAAGACGCGCTGCCCGGTACTGGCCATCGACGGCTCCAAAGACCTGCAGGTGCCTCCGGCGGAAGATCTCTCGAGAATTGCCAATGCTCTCCACGCAGGCGGCAACTCCCAGGTGACCATCAAGGAGTTTCCAAACCTGAATCATCTCTTCCAGACGTGTAAGACCGGCTCGCCGACCGAGTACGCGCAGATCGAGGAGACCATGGCGCCCGTTGCGCTCACGACAATCGCCGATTGGATCGTCGCTCACGCAGCATCCGGCGCGGCGCACCGCTAAAAATCATGAAGCGCCTTGAGCAAACAATACTGCTCAAGGCGCGCCCTCCACGCTAGCTTTTCGCGGTACCGGATGAATTACCGTAGGCGCACCATTGCCGGACTGGGCACTCGTGGCAGCGAGGAACGCTCGGCAAGCAAATAGCGCGTCCGTGCTGCAGAAACAAGCGATTCGACCCAATCCACCAGTCGCGCGGCAGAACGTGCTCCAGCTTCCGCTCGGTCTGCTCCGGCGTCTTTGTTGACACCCAGCCGAGTCGGTTGGAAATGCGATGCATGTGCGTATCGACGCAAAGCGCCGGCTTCTCGAAAGCGTAAATCAAGACGCAGTTAGCCGTCTTGCGCCCGACTCCAGGCAACGCGAGCAGAGCCTCAATATCGTCCGGCACCTGCCCGCCATATTTATCCACCAAAATATTGGCGAGCTCAACCAAGCGGGGAGCTTTCGTCTCAGGGTACAGGCTGCCGGCCAGAATCGGCACCAGGTCACTCGGAACTGCTTGGGCTAGGGCAGGGGCATCGGGGTACCGCGAGAACAAAAGATTGCTGATGCGCGTGGTGTCTTCCTCACGCGTTCGCTGCGAGACAATCGTCGAGACCAAGACCTTGAACGGATCGCCCAATTCAATTGCGCCGCGCCCATGGTAGGTAGCGGCGAGCGTTTCCATAACAGGACGGACATCGGCTTCGGACGGGGAGAATTGTGGTACTTCAAGCATTATCCGAGATGTTCCGCCGAGACTCGTCTTCTAAACTGTGCCCTCGGGCATACCAAGGCCGATGTGTAGATCTGTAGAGTTCGACTGCTTGAGAACGCAGTGATGCTTTGGCATGAGCAGAAGCGGCAAATCCCATTTCACTTGGCGAGCGTTAATGGCAGTTGTCTCTATAATCGATCAAAGTTCGGGCGATCTAGCCCCTTCGCTTTATAGAGACTGTAGCGGGTAGGTACTATAATAGCTCGAGGATTTTTAGG
>CAXSEA010000042.1:0-20864 GCA_964235675.1 uncultured Armatimonadales bacterium
GGAAGGAAATATAAGATGGCGCTGCATTCAAGACGGCCTAGAATACGGCTGTAGATTTTTCCTTCCCTCCAGGGAAGGTGGCGCGAAGCGACGGATGGGTTCCGGGAATCATCCGATCAGCCGCTTCCAAGCGTCGGCCTTGAACGGGACGGGGGCATCCGAGGCGGCGCGGAGGGCGGAGAGATAGGCTTTGCTGAGCGCGCCGGAGTCGGAGGCGTGCGCGCGCGAGGCGTCGCCGATGACGTGCAGGAGGGAATCGTCGCCGGGATTGTCGCCGCGCCGGTTGCAGCGCCCCGCGCGTCGCACCAGGGAGAGCGCGTCGCACGGCTCGGTGATAAGAATCGTGGCGTCGAGGTCGGACACTTCCAGCGCGGGGCCGTCGGTGAGGAGCAGATAACCCTCGCCTTCTTTTTCCAATTCGCGCAGCTGGGCGTAGACCTGGGTCCGGACTGACCGGGAGGAATCGGTGCTGTAGAGATAGACGTTGCTGGGATACGCGTCAACGAGGCGCGCGTGCAGGGTAGCGAGGCGCTCTTCCACGCTCGGCAGGACGCCAGGCTCCAGGCTATTGGGGTTAGCCGTGCAGTTCAGCGCGACAATCACGCGCGAGTTCTGGAAATACGACTGCCGTACCGCCTGCTCCATCCGCGCCAGGGTCTCGTCCTCGCCGATCACTTCGGTGTACTGCAGCCGCCGCTCCGGTTGAACTTGCGATTCGGGAAGAAAAAGCGGCTCCAGAAACGCCAGTTCCTCTTCCAGCGAGGGCGTCAAGCTGGACGCGCCCACCACGATATCCAGGTCCTGGGCGAACAGGAACTCCACGAGCCGCACGAATTCGATGCGCTGGTCGCGCGACGCGCCGTAGGCTTCGTCGAAATAGAACAACCCGCGCGGGGCCATCTCGCTGGCCGAGTCCTTGTCGAATCCGAACACTTCCGGGACGCCGTACACGCCGCCGGAGCTAAAAAACAGCGACCGGAAGTGCGAGAACGGCATGACGACAATATCGACGTCCTCGCTGAAGGGATGGTCGGCGGCACCGTTGACGAAGCTGCCGTCGGCCTGGTAGCGGCGGGCGATGGGCGCGCGCATCGGCTCCTCGTACCAGACGGTGCGCTCGACTCCGTCGGAGACGGTGAGCGCGCGGACATAGGTGGATAAGCGGTAGATATAATCGTCGAGCGGCGAGCCGTCGGGGCCGATGATAAACAAACGGTGCGCGGCGGCATCGACCCGCATGCCGAGCAGCGACGGAATGACGATCGCTTCAAAGCGTCCGGCGCGCGGGCCGGTGGGGATCAGCAGGCCGGTATCCTGGGTCATCAGCCGGGGAAAGAGGGCCTGCTGTAGATCGTTGGGCGTGGAAATCCACCCTTCGGTCACAACTTGGAACGCCTCGTCCATATAGACGTCCCGGCGCTCGAACATTCCCGTGGCTTCCGATTCCGCGACGCTGCTGGACATATTTGCCTTTACTTCTAGTCTCGTCAAGACTCCGGCTAATTCATTCAATCTCGCAAATATAAGCAAAAGCGCAGCTTTGCCTCGATTTGCCTTCTTGTAAATTGTAACACGTTTTCGGCGCGGTGTCGTTTGCGGGCGCGCGATCACAGCGACGTTGAACCAGGCGGCTTATGCAAGCGCGGTATCTCTGGTATAATGCGCGGCATCATGCCATCCCCCGGTTTTGCTCGCTCCGCTTTTCGCCGACAGCGCCTTCAAGCGCTCAGATTTGCTCCGATTCTCGCCCTTGCCTCGCTGACAGTCCCTCTCGTCGCGGGATGCAGCAGCTGGCATGTGGTCGGCTCGCGCGGATCGTCCAACGCCGCGCCCAGCGACAATTTTCTACGCGTCGCGATGCGTACCGAGCCGACCACGTTCGACCCCGATCTCGTGCAGGACGGCGACACCATCGACCTGCTGCAGCAGACCTACGAAGGCCTGGTGATGTGGACGCCGGAAAACAAGCTCGCCCCGGCGCTGGCGAAATCCTGGGAGATCAGCAAGGACGGCCTCACCTATACGTTCCATTTGCGTCCCGGCGTGAAGTTTCAGTCCGGCAAACCGTTTACTTCCGCCGACGTGGTCTACTCTTTTACGCGCGGACTCAGCCCGAAGCTTCAGTCTCCGGTCGCGCTAACCTACATGAGCGATATTGTGGGCGCGCCCGATTTTGCCGCCGGAAAAGTCCCGACGCTGACCGGAATTAAAGCTATCGACCCGATGACCGTGCAGGTGAAGATTTCCAAGCCGAAAGCGTACTGGCTGAACGTCCTCACCTACCCTACCGCGTATATCCTGAACTCGGATTCGATTAGCAAGGATGCCGGCGGGGCGCTCACCGCCGCCAACGCCGACGGCACCGGCGCGTTCTCAATCGATAAATACGATCAAGGCTCGGAAGTCGATCTGAAGGCGAACCCGAGCTACTGGGGCGGCGCACCGCTGATCGCGGGGCAGCGCCGGCCGATTCTTACCGACGCTAACACGCGCCACTCGGAGTATTTATCGGGCCAGCTCGATATCACCGACGAGTCCACCGGCGCGCTCGATGCCGACCTCGCCAACCCGCAGTTGAAAGACCAGGTAAAGTTCTGGCCGCGCGCGGCGACCTGGTATATCTCGCTCGGAGAGCAGGCGGAGCCGCTGTTTAAGAACCCGCTGATCCGCCAGGCGTTCGCCTACGCCACCGATAAGAACCGCATCGTCCAAGTGGTGTTCGACGGCAGGCGCGACGTCGCGCAGGATATTCTGCCGGAAGGCATCCCCGGCTGGTCGAAATCGTTCCAGGGCATTCCTTACGATCCGGCCAAAGCCAAAGCGCTGATGGCGCAGGCAGGCTATCCCGGCGGGAAAGGCTTTCCGACGCTGCAAATGAGCTACCGCGAGTCGTTCCCGGATGTCGCCAAGACAGTCGACCAGCTGCGCGGCATGTACGCGCAAAACCTCGGCGTCACCATCCAGCCCGCGCAGACCGAATGGGGCGTGATGCTTGACCGCGAGGATCACCACACCTTGCCGATCTACCATATCCGCTGGTCCGCCGACTACCTGGACCCGCAGGATTATTACAGTGTCCTGTTCCGCACCGGCGCGCAGAACAACAAGACCAGCTACTCGAATCCATCGCTCGACAAAATCTTAGACGCTGCGGATGTCCAGCAGAACCCGGCCCAGCGCGCCGCGATGTACCGCCAGGCCGCCCGTGTCATTGCCGACGACGTACCGGTCATCCCGGTCTACTACCAAAAAGACCCGGAGCTGGTGAAGCCCTATGTCTCCGGCATCGACGACAGCCTGATGGGGCATTTGCCGTACAAGCACATCAAGCTTGCCTCGAAGTAGCCGGTGAAGGTCCACCCAGAACCCATCCGGCCTTTCAGGCCACCTTCCCGGTCGGGAAGGAAAAGTCTACAGCCGGAAATGAAAATCAGGATTAACTAAGCGCCATCTTATATTTCCTTCCCGACTGGGAAGGTGGCCTGAAAGGCCGGATGGGTTCTGTCCGTCGATGTTGCCGGGCAAGCAAATATCAGTCGTCATCAGTCACGCTTGCCATTATGATCAACATCAACAAAACCTTCCGCCGCGTTTCCGCGCCGCTCGCTATCGCCGCTGCCTCATCGCTCGCCCTGCTCCCACTAGCTGGATGCAAAGGCGGCGGCGGAAGCTACGGCGGGGGCACGTTCGGCAAGGCGCCCGCCGACAATATTCTCCGCGCCGCGCTGCTCGCCGAGCCGGGGACGATGGACCCGGCGCTGGCGCAGAACGTCCAGGATTCGGAGGTGCTCAGCCAGATTTACGAGGGGCTGCTGCAGATTACGCCGAAGAACACGCTCGCGCCGAACCTCGCTGAAAGTTGGACGATCAGCAAGGACGGCATCACCTATACGTTCCATCTGCGCCCGAATATCAAGTTTACGTCGGGCGATCCGGTTACGGCGCAGGATGCGGTTTTCTCGCTGACCCGCAGCCTCAGCCCCAAGCTTGCCTCGCCGGTCGGCCTGACTTATCTCGGCACGATTGTCGGCGCGCAGGATTACTTCAACGGTAAGGCGAGCTCGGTCTCCGGACTCAAGGCAGTTGACCCGAATACCCTGCGAATTACGCTGACGCATCCTTACGCCTATTTTCTCGATTGCCTGGCCTATCCCTGCGCGGATATCGTGAACCCGGCGGCGGTGGCGAAAGACCCGGACGGCAAGATTACCGACGCCAACGCCGACGGCACCGGGCCATTTATCCTGACGCAGTACGCTCGCGGCGAATCGGTCGATCTCAAGGCGAACCCGAGCTACTGGGGCGGCGCGCCCAAAATCGCGGGGCAGCACCGGCCTATTCTCATCAATGCCAACACCCGGCATGAGGAGTTTCTGGCTGGGCAGCTCGATTTGTGCGAGGAGTCGCAGGGCGGAGTCAGCTCCGACATGAGCGACCCGCACCTGAAAAAAGACTTGATTATCTACCCGCGCGCCGAGTCGTGGTATATCGCCTTCGGCGAAGCCGCGCAGCCGGTCTTCAAGAATATCAAGCTTCGCCAAGCGTTCGCCTACGCGACCGACAAGGACGCGCTGGTGAACACGGTGTTCCAAGGCCGCCGGGTCGCCGCACAGGATATTCTGGCGAAAGGCATGCCCGGCTGGGACGCGAGCTTCAAAGGCATCCCCTACGACCCCGGCAAGGCCAAAGCCCTGCTCGCGGCGGCGGGCTACCCCGGCGGCAAGGGTTTGCCGCCGCTGGAGATGGACGCCAGCGAGTCGTACCCCGACGCGCAAAAGATGGTCGATCTACTCCGCGAGCAGTACAAGCAGGTGCTGGGCGTGACAATTACCACACGCTCCTTGGAAGGCACCACCTTTATCGCCAACGAAGTGCACGGCACCATGGCGATGTGGCATCAAGCGTGGATCGCCGACTATCTCGACCCGCAGGACTATTACAGCCTGCTCTTCCGTACCGGCGCGCAGGGCAACCACACCGGCTACTCCAACCCTGCCTATGACAAGATAGTCGACGCCGCCGACGTCGAGCAGAACCCAACCAAACGCGCCACCCTGTACCGCCAAGCCGCCAAAATCCTAGCAAACGACGTCCCGATGATTCCCATGTACTACGGTGACCACCCCGAACTGACCCAGCCGTACGTGCACGGGATCGACGACAGCGTGATTAACCGACTGCCTTATAAGAATGTGTATTTTTCAAAGTAGGGGAGCGTTGACACTGACAAGGGCATCTTGTATACTATAAGTATCAATGAGTCAAACTGATATAGATATCGATCCTTTGACTGCTATACGAGCAGCATGTGGTAAACCATTTTTTGATGAAGATGGCGTTATCATCTACAACGCAGATTGCTATGACGTAATGCGTTGCATGCCATCTAAGTGCGTTAGCCTCACAATTACATCTCCTCCGTACAACATTGGTAAAGAATACGAGGAAACGATGCCACTAGAGCAGTACAAAAAGTGGACAAAGGAATGGATAGCTGAGGTATTCAGAATAACCGCGAGTACAGGCGCATTCTGGTTAAATGTTGGTTATGTCTCTATGCCAGAGCGAGCTAAATGCATCCCCCTTCCATACTTGCTATGGGATATTGTTCCGTTTTACCTTATACAGGAAGTAGTCTGGAACTATGGTGCTGGAGTAGCAGCGCGATACAGCTTCTCACCTAGAAATGAAAAGTTGCTTTGGTATGTAAAAAACTCGAAAGATTATATATTTAATTTAGATTCCGTACGTGATCCAGACGTAAAATATCCTAACCAAAAGAAGAACGGAAAGCTTAAGTGTAATCCATTAGGTAAAAACCCAACGGACGTTTGGCAAATTGCGAAAGTTACGAGCGGGCGAGACCGGCAGTCTCCTGAACGCACGGCTCATCCAGCACAATTTCCGGCAGTAATGATCGAGCGGATTATCCAAGCTTGTAGCAACACAGATAATATAATCTTTGATCCATTTTTAGGCTCAGGGACAACAGCTCAAGTAGCACATTTTAGCGGACGAAAAGTTATAGGATGTGAACTTAGAAAAGATTATTGTGAAATTGCAGTTGAGCGCATACGATCAGCAAAACACAAGGCTCGGCTCGAAGCTTCGCAGCAAAAATTATTTATGTCTATATAGTTCTATAAGCTTGTACTTTTCAACCTGCGTTGAAAGTCTCGCCTGCTGGCCTGTAGCAGAAACTTGACCTTGCCAGTCGGTACTGTCAAGCCAACCTAAACGTATACGATTAATTGCAGGTAAAACTTCATCGGCAGTTCTTACAAACTTCCCAAAGTTGACAGCTAAATAGTAACCAGATTTGTCCTTCTTCGAGACGTTACCAACTTGGGCATGACTTCGATTGCCAAATATGTGTAACTTATCTGAAGATGTTTTAATTTCACAGCTAAAGAAACTATTTGTTATACAAACAGCGTCTTTACCGTACCCTGTAACATCACGTGCCCACGTATTGGGGTATCTGTTCTCAAGCTCTAAAGGTATAAGTTCATGCAAGAAAAAGCCCATAATTTGTGGCTGCGGGTAAATATCTCTGCCTATACGATAGCCAAGTCCCCCAATACGGCTATCAAAGATAGCGTTCCATGACTCTAATACAATAGCAATTATTTCATCTGTAGGAACTGGAAAAGCATTTATTAGCTCATAGGTTTTTGATTCCCATTCATCTACTTGGCAGTTTTCATAAGGCGAACTCAAAAGTTTAGTTCCTTCAAAAGATCACTAGCTGAAACTTCTAAAGCTTTTGCTAAGCGAAAAATATTGACCAAGCTAATGTTTCTTTCGCCTCTCTCAACACCACCAATATAGGTACGGTGAAGTTCGGCTCTGTCAGCCAATTCTTCTTGACTTATTCCTAAGCCGCAACGCAGATCTCTCACCCGGTTACCTAACGCAGCTTTTAGTCCGATCAGCATTTATTCAGGATGCCCTTTTTGCATTCGATGAGTCTACAGACGATGAGTAGCACTCCAGCAAGCAAACAACTAGGCTTTCTATTGAGGTGAATGCTATAAACAACTCCCTTATTGATCTTCCTATGGCTAATTTGCTGCTCGCTACCAATCTCCATGTGCTGGAATCCCGCATCAAAGCCGAAGCTTTGCGCCTCGGCTTTGCATTTTGCGGCATTACGACCGCCGAGCCGCCGACCAACCACGAGCATTACCAGGCTTGGGTAGCGGACGGTTGTCATGGCGAGATGGGGTATTTGGAGCGGCAGGAGCCGAAGCGCGGGAATTTGGAGCAGGTGGTTCCGGGGGCGCGGTCGATTGTGGCGGTGGGGATGAACTACTCGCCGCCGGTCGGGGAGAAGCAGACTGAGATTGGCGGCGCGGCGACTGGGGTGGTGGCGCGGTACGCGCGGTTCGACGATTACCACGAGACGATGTGGGCGCGTCTGAACGCTCTGCTCGCCTTTGTGCGGGAGATCGCGCCCGGCACGGAAGGTAAGGCTTACTGCGATACCGGGCCGGTGACCGAGCGGGATTTGGCGATGCGGGCCGGGATCGGGTGGATCGGCAAGCATACGGGGCTGATTAACCGCAAGCTCGGCAACTGGTTTTTTCTGGGCGAGCTGATTTTAGATATCGCCCTCGCGCCGGACGCGCCGGAGACTCCTCACTGCGGCACCTGCACGCGCTGTATCGGCGCGTGCCCGACTGGAGCGATTACCGCGCCGTACAAGCTCGACGCCCGACGGTGCATCTCGTATCTCACTATCGAGCTGAAAGGCAGCATCCCCGAGGCGATGCGCCCGCTGATCGGAAACCGCATCTACGGCTGCGACGACTGCCTCGCCGCCTGCCCGTGGAACCGCTTCGCCGTCGCCGCGCACGACGAAGCAGTCCAGCCCCGCGCCGATTTGGATTCGCCGGAACTGGTGGCGCTGCTCAATCTCACCGAGGACGAGTTCCGCGCGAAGTTCGCCCGCAGCCCGATTAAGCGCGCCAAGCGCCGGGGCTTGCTGAGAAATGTGTGCGTCGCGCTGGGCAACGTCGGCGGCGCGGACGCCCTGACCGCTTTGCACCATTCGGCGGAGTTCGACCCCGAGCCGCTGGTGCGTGAGCATGCGGAATGGGCGATTGCGCAAATCGAGGCGCGGGAACAAGAAAGTCGGATGCGGAATTCTATGGGCATGCCTTCGTTCATAGAAAGCCGGACTGCGGCTCATGCCTGAAATCCCCGATATCGCCGCGCTGCTGCGGCAATGCGCCGCCGAGGTGCGACCGATGACCCCTGCGTCGCTGGCAGAGTTTTTTGGCTTGCCGGAGCGGCATTTCCACGCGTTTGAGCCGGGCGGGCCGATTTTGTTCCATCCGGCGCATCTGACCAGCCCGCCGGCGTCGCTGCTGCGTGGGACGATCTTCTGGCCCGACCGCGATTTCGCGCCCGGCGTGAAGCGGATGCACGCGAAGCCGCAGCAGATTATTCGCGGCCTGCCGCGCTTCACGGCCACTTCCGATTACACCCAGGACACGCTGGAAATCGCGCAGGAGCCGCGTTTCGCGCGCGCCGCGCTGGAAGGCTCCGGCGGCGAAGCGTTCGCCGAGCCGAAGCTGTACGGGAGAGCTATCCGGGTGTATTCGGCGGAGAATGAGTTGTACTGCGCCACCGATGTCTCGCACGACGGCGGCAATCCGGTGGTCGGCGCGGGGATCGACAACTCCCGTGCCCTCGGCATCGACTACGCGGGGCAGGCGGCGCGAATCCTGACGCAAAAGTACGGGCGCGTGGAGCGTCTGGCGCGGCTGGGGTATGTGGCCGTCTTTGTCCTGCAGCTCCCGGAGTTCGCCCCCGACGGCTCCGTCGACCATGCCGACATGATCTTGGTGGACGTGATCGATAGCGAGCTGCTGTTTGTCGACCGCTTGGAAAAAGAGCGCGTCGCCGAGGATTACGGCCTGACGGTAGTAGAGCTGGCGGCGCGGCTCACCCTTCCCGCCCCGCAGGCGGAGAACGCCCCGCCACCCGGCGCGATGGCGTTTCTGCGTCGCTGCCGCGCTCTGGAGCATCAAGCGGCGCAGTCCGGCGGGCCTGGGTTTATCGTGAAAGGCTGCACGGGCGAGGGCGCGGAATCGGACCAGATGTTTGCCGCCGTGGAATCGTCCAGCGAGCGCGACCGCACCCGCGAGCTGACCCGCTCCGATTTCGCCGGGGTGACGGAAGAGATTTCCAGCCAGTTTGGGGGCACTGTCTGGAGCGACGAGCCCGAATTCGCCGAAGCGCTGATGCTGGAATACCTCGGCACCCGCCACCGCACCGCCCGTTGGCAGGTGGCGGAGTATTTGGATTCATGGCGCAACGCGAGAAAATTAGCGGGATTGGGGTGAGGCTGAAGTTTGGATTAGGCGGACCTATCCGTCACGCGCGGCGCGTGCCACCTTCCCTGAAGGGAAGGACTAGCGATAATATCGCGCTCTGCCTCTAAAAGTCCTTCCCTTTAGGGAAGGTGGCACGCGCCGCGCGTGACGGATAGGTCTCGGATATTGGCGATCTGGTGTATACTGCGTTAAGCGCAAGTCTATGCGCACGCCCGAATAGCAGAAGCTCGGGACGCTTGAGCCGGCTCGGCTCTTAGAAACATCGCCCTGCCCCATGACTTCCGCCGATTATTATCCCGTCGCCGACTACGCGCCTGGCGAGCGTTTCCACTCGCTGGTGCTTGCTATCAGGTCGGTTAAATCCGGCACTTCTAAAAACGGCGCGCCTTATGCCGATTTGCGCCTTGGCGACTGGTCCGGCACCCGGTCGGCGAAGCTCTGGAAGATTACCGACGCCGAAATCGCCGCTCTCAGCCAGGCCGAGTTTTTGGAGATCAACGGCGAGGTGGATGCGTCGGAGCGGTTCGCCGGCGATTTGTGCGTGCATCGGTATGCGATTGCGCCCACGCCCGACGATATCACGCCGTATATCGAGCAGCCGCCCGCCAGCAACAAGGATTCGCAGCAGCGATTCGTGAAGCTGGTAAAGGGCATCGATGACGGCGAGCTGTACAACGTCCTCAAGCGCATTTTCATCAACGATCTGGATTTCCGCAAGCGCTTTTTTCGCGCCTACGCAGCCAGCTCGGTCCACCACGCATTTCCCGGCGGGTTGCTGGAGCACACCGTGGAAGTGGCGGAATTGTGCGTAGAAGCGAGCCGGATTATCACCGGACTTGACCGTGACCTGCTGGTCGCCGCCGCCCTGCTGCACGACATCGGCAAGATGGAGGAGATGAATCAGGAACTGCGCGCGGGCGAGTACACCGATGACGGCACCCTGATCGGCCATCTGGTGCTGGGCAGCGTCCGGGTGGCGCAGGCCATCGACCGGCATAACGAGGATTGCGCCGACGCTGAAAAAATAGCCGTGAAAACCCGGCGCGCGCTGATGCACCTGATTTTGTCCCACCACGGCATGCCCGAGTACGGCGCGGCGCTCAAGCCCGCGTTTGCCGAGGCCGCCGTGCTGTATTTGTGCGACAACATCAGCGCCAAGGCGCGGCAGCATCTCGATCTGGTGGAAAAGAACACCGTCGGCGCGGTCAGTACGTACCACCAGTTTTTGGGCGGGCGCGTCTACCTGAAAACCCCGCGCGACATTGCTGCTGAAGCGCCCGGCGGCGAGAAGAAGCCGAAGCCTCTGCGCCCGGATTTTCTGGACATGGAGGACGCGGGCAAAGCGGCATTCGTCACGGCCACAATGCTCCCCGTTCTCGGCCTGGTCGCGGCGGGCAGCCCGGATGAGAAGCGCGACGACTCGCTGGCCCTGAACCACCGGCGCTGCGTCCCGCCGCCCGACGGCGCGGACTATCTGCTGGAGGTGACCGGCGATTCGATGATCGGCGCGGGCATCCAGGAGGGCGATTTGCTGTTCGTGAAAGACCAGGCGACGGCGCGGGAGGGCGAGATTGTCGTGGCGCATCTCGGCGGCGAAGGCCAGACGGTAAAGTATCTGCGCAACAATCCCAAGCGCGAGCAGGAGATCGACGGCCCGTTCCTGGAGGCCGCCAACCCCAAGTACAAGCCGATTCCGATTACGTCGGAGACACGCATCCAGGGCCGCGTGACGGGACTGCTGCGTGATTTCTAGGCACCTCGCCGGCAATGGCGCGGGCGCGATGACGCCCGACCACCTGATCGTCTTCCGCCTGACTGTCGTGATCGCCGCCTACGCCCTGCTCGCCTTCGCCGGCAAACGCCGCTGGCTCCGCCCCACCGAACTCCTCTGGGTCGGCCTCGCCGAAATCTTTTGGGCGCTCGCTTGGCTCCTGCAGCCCACCATTCTGGTAGTCCGCTCCCACATCCTGGGCCGCGACAAAGCCGCGCTTATCAGCATCGGCATGGTGCTGCCGGTTCTGATAGCAATGGGCATAGGGCTGCGGTTTATTATGCGGGCGGCGGGGCAGGCTGTGGAGGCTACTGCGTCGGTAAAGGCGAAGCAAGCTTAGTAAAGTAAAATGATTACTCTGCAACGCCTTCATAGACTATTGACTTCCACCAGTTTATGATTGCATTACGAGCAACATACTCGAATACATGTATGTACATTGGCAAATCTTTTTTATTCCAACTTCCACCCTGCATCCCGTAGCTACCTATGGGTTTTTCATCATAGCCACAGTTAGTATCCGGGAGAAATGGTCTATTACATAGAGGGGCAGGGAAAGGTATACCTTGATGCAGAGCCTGTGATCTGTAATTGTATATTGCAGACAGTGATTTTTTCATTTCCTTTTGTTCCCACACAATTTGACTATAAGAAGCAGCGCGCTTGTCGGGTGCAGGCGGCAGAAAATTTATTAAAAAGTCTACGAACTTTTTAGTAGCTCCCATGTAATCAGCTATTTCTATCGCCACTTTCTGCATCAACTCGTCGCCTCCAGAATTAGTCAACAATAATGCTAAATTAGGTTTTGAGCTAGTTAGTCTTTCGACGGGGGAATCTTTAGCGACTCGCCAGCAATTAGCTGCTGTTTCTACGGACGAAACTAATAATAGCCAAGCAATTTCAGGAGTGCTGTCTACAATCCACATAGCGTTTTGATAAAGACGAGCACATCTCATAATAGCTATTGCAGTACTGATGTCAAGCTGAGTATACGTTTTGAACAATCCAATGTCTACTAGTGAAACAGTGCGCTGCAAACTTGGGATTAACAATGAATCACTCAGATTTAGAAGCGTAGGCCATTCTGACTCATAATAAAGAGGCTGGCCGCGCACATCACCATTTATTGCAAATTCTCTTGTCAGATTTCCAGCCTTAGCTCTAATACCTAATATCAATGCAATCAAAGCTGCAACTTCATCTAGCGAATGCCCTCCATGATATGTAGAATCGTCAGTTACGTTACCAGGTTCTAGTATTGGATTAGGCAAACAGTGATCAATTCTTACAACGATCGCGGGTTGAAGTTTTCTAACGACGGATTTAGCTACAGAATTAAGAAATGTGTAAGGTTCGTATCCTTCTTTTGCCTCATCCACAATGTCTGCGTCAGTAAAGAGCGGAGCTTCGTAGATAGTTAACGCGGGTTGACCGTTTAGCTTTGCTAGCATGTTGTCGTAAACAAAGGTTCCTCGTCGTTCGGATGTAGTATTTTTCATATTATCTATTTGTACATCAAGAACCTTTGTAAAAGATAGAAATGCCTCACCCTTATGAGAGTAAGGCAAATTTATTGAATGCTATGCCAGCTTCTGAATCTCCCCGGCGATCTCTGAATCCGCTACCAGCACTTCGGTGTGCGGGTCTTTGGTTCCGGAGCTCTTTGGGTTTAACTTTACGAGATCGAAATTCACGCCGCTCCTGAATACTCCTCGTCGCTTACCTTCTCCATCCAGTTCACCGCTTTGCCGTCGAGCTGTTCCTGGATGGCGATGTGGGTCATGGCGGTGGTGGGGGTGGCGCCGTGCCAGTGTTTTTCGTTGGGCGGGAACCAGATGACGTCGCTGGGGTGGATTGGCTCGATGGGGCCGCCTTCGCGCTGGGCTTGGCCGCATCCGGCGGTGACGATCAGGGTCTGGCCGAGCGGGTGGGTGTGCCAGGCGGTGCGAGCGCCGGGCTCGAAGGTGACGCTCGCCCCAGCGGCGCGCGCCGGTTCGGGCGCGCTGAAAAGGGGGTCCATTCGGACTGCGCCGGTAAACCAGTCTTCGGGGCCTTTGGCGGAAGGCTGGGAGCCGATGCGTTTTATTTCCATGTGTTTTCTCCGGGTAACTAATGAGCTTCGAGAGAGCTTATCAACGTTCTGCAAACTGAACCGGCTTATCGGGAATGAACGACTTTCAGCTCGCTGATCTTCAATTCCGTGTCGCTATGGCAGTCGGGGTGCTGTTCCCGTTCTAAATGGTCTATCAGCGATTTAATCACGAAATCCATGTCCGCCGGTCTAATTTTTTCGGCAATCATGAGGTTGATCGCATTACCTCTGACTTGTGGGTTTGGATGAGCCAGGAATTTCAATACTTCTCCGATATCCATGGCAGGGCTAATCAGGTAGAGAGCGAAGTACAGGCCGACCCGCGCCAACGGGTCCTTTTCAGTTTCGAGGAACTCCTGCAGGCTTTTGGCGTGAGCGTCGCCATAAAAGGCCAGGGCGAGGGCGATGTCGCGGCGGACTACGGCGTGCGGCTCCAGCTTGTAGCGGGCCAGCAGCGCTTTCGCGGCGGCGGCGCTGCGGACGACCCCCAGACCATCGGCGGCGGACGCTCGAACTTCCCAGGCTTTGTCGCTCAGCGCGGCGATAAAACGCGGGGCGTCTTGCTTTTTAGCGAACTCGATCAAAATTTCGAGCGCGACGACCCGGATGTCGGACGATCCGTCGCTGACGCCCGCTCTGGCGGCGAGCAGTGTCATTTCACTGCCTACCTGCTCAAGGTAGGCCATTCCCATCTCCCGCCGCGAGGGGCTTGGACTGTAGAGCAACCGGAACGCGTACTGAATATCAAGCTCGGCTTCATACTCGTCGTCCTCATCGTCCGTGTCGGAGTCTGCGTTGAGCATATCGAGGACTTTGGTAATATCGGCTTCTAAGTCTCTCATGGTTCCTTTTTCCAAAAAAAGCCTCATTCGCTGGAATGAGGCTTGATTACAGGTAATTATGCAGGCTTTTGAATCTCGCCGGCGATTTCCTGATCCGCCACCAGCACTTCGGTGTGCGGGTCTTTGGTTCCGGCGGCCATTTCGTCAGGCTCCAGCAGGAAGTGGAGCTCGTGGATGAACTTTTCTCGCTTGCCGATATACTCCTCAATCTCGGACTCGTCGTAGTAGTCCTTAATGTCGTCGAGCTTCTCGTGGGTGACTCGCAGACGCTTGAGGGTTTCGCGGGTGCTGGCGATGTCGTTGGCGAGCAGAGCGCGGATATCGACCAAATCCTCGGTTTTTTCCTCCGGGATGAAGCTCTGGGCGACGAAATTGGCTAACCCAGTGACCGGGACGCCGCCGAAGAAGGTGAGACGCTCGGCGAAGAAATCGGCTTGCTCCAGGATATCGTCGGCGTAGGCGTCGAGCAGCAGGTGGATCTCTTTCCAATATGGGCCGCGCACCAGCCAGTGGTGCTTTTTGATCTGGGCGTAGAGCACCATCGTGGACGCCACGTGCGGGTTGAACTCGTCAACCAGCGTCTTGCAGTCCTCGGGGCTGTAGTCCAGCGGGCTTGGGCGCATCTCGCCGAATTTTTGGATAGGCCGCCAGTTGGAGCCGACACCGTCAGTGCCGTTCGTTTTGCCGCTTGCCTTGCCGTTTGTCGTTGCCATTTTCAGTTTTTCTCCCAGGCAAGGCTACTTGCCTCGCCGCATAAGCTTGTCGTGGAACGACGGACTATTTACCCACGCAGGCACGCTTGCACTCCTGTTTTCTTTTATTTGAGAGACGCAATCGTTGTGGACGTAAGCAAAAAAGGCGTCCAAGCAGGATAATGCACTCATATGCTCCGCTTCATCACCAAGCGTCTCGTTTTCGCCCTCTTTACGATTTGGGCCATCGCCACAGTGACTTTCTTCATGGCCTTTCTTGCGCCCGGCGATCCGGCCATGATTAAGTTCGGCGAGCACTCCGCCCCGGCGGCGGTGCAGGCGTGGCGTCACCTGCACGGGCTGGATTTGCCCGCGTGGCCGCGCTACGTGCGCTATATCGCCAGCGTCGCGCACGGCGATTTCGGCGTCTCCTACGCCAACGACGAGCCTATCAGCAGCTTTCTCTTTTCGCGCTTTCCGGTCACCGCGCTTCTCGCTGCGGTGTCCATTACGATTGCCCTGGTTTTTGGGACGCTGATTGGGATCGCCGCCGCGCTCAAGCCGAACTCCTGGCTGGATCGCGCGCTGATGACCCTGGTGCTGGCGGGAATCAGCATCCCGAACTTCGTGATCGCCCCGCTGCTGATTATCTTTTTCTCCTTGAAGCTCGGCGTGCTGCCGGTCGCCGGCTGGGGGTCGCCGCAGTTTCTGGTTCTGCCCGCCGTGGTGCTCGCCGCGCGTCCGCTGGCGCTGATCGGGCGGATGGTGCGCTCGTCGATGATCGACACTCTACACCAGGACTACATTCGTACCGCGCGCGCCAAGGGCTTGTCCACGGGGCGCATTATTTTTGTCCACGCGCTGAAAAACGCCTTTTTGCCCGCGCTGACCACCACAGGCGTCTCGTTCGGCTATCTTTTGTCCGGCAGCTTCGTGGTGGAGACGATCTTCGCGGTTCCGGGCGTGGGGAAGGCGTCGTTCGACAGCTTCACCCAGCGCGACTACCCGATGATCCAGGGCATCACCATCCTGCTCGCCGCGATTTTCGTCCTGGTGAATTTGGTGATTGACCTTCTCTACGCGGCGCTCGACCCTCGGGCGCGGAGCATCGAGGCTCAATCGACTAAGGGGGCGATTGCCTAGGGAACCCATCCGGCCTTTCAGGCCACCTTCCCTGGAGGGAAGGAAAAGTTTACGGCCAAGTTAAGGGCCGATTTTCAACTAGCCACATCTTATATTTCCTTCCCTCCAGGGAAGGCGGCCTGAAAGGCCGGATGGGTTCCGCGCCGCGTCCGTCACAGTAACACTATGAGCGTCACAACCACCGAATACGAAAAGGCCGTCCTGCCCGGTTTGGAAACTCCACCGGTGGAGGATGTCGGCGCGCGGGGGACTTCGGCCAGTATTTGGCAGCTGCTGTGGCGCAATCCGCTGGGAGCGGTCAGCATGGTGGTGCTGATCGCGTTCGCGCTGGGGGCAATTTTTCTGCCGATGTTTTTGCACTGGCGCTGGGACACGCCGACCTCGGATATTTTAGCGCCGCCGTCGCATACGCATCTGCTCGGCACCGACGATTCCGGCTACGATATTCTGGTGCGACTCGCGGTGGGCGCGCGCATCTCGCTGACGGTAGGGCTCGGCGTGGAAGCGATTGTCCTGGTGGTCGGCTCGGTGATCGGCCTGCTGGCGGGCTACTACGGCAAGCTCGCCGACAGCCTGCTGATGCGCTTCACCGACATGATGTTCGCCTTCCCGGATATCCTGCTCGCCATTTTAATCATGGCGATTCGCGGGCCGGGATTGGGCAACGTGTTCGCGTCTCTGTCGATTACCTACTGGGCCAGTATCGCCCGTCTGGTGCGCGGCCAAACTTTGACTCTGCGCAAGCGCGAGTATGTGGAAGCCGCCCGCGCCATCGGCGTGCCGACGGGCCAGATTCTCTTGCGGCATATTTTCCCGAACCTGCTGTCGTCGCTGGTGGTCGCGTCCACGCTTGATATCGCCGGCATTATCATCGGCGAGGCGACCCTATCGTTTCTCGGCGTCGGCCTGCCGGACCCGATGCCGTCGTGGGGACGCATGATCGCCAACCCGCTTCTGTCCGGCTATTGGCTCGGCCACCCTACCCTGGTGATTTATCCGGCGCTCTGCCTCACTTTGGTGGTGCTCGCTATCAACTTCCTGGGCGACGCCCTTCGAGACGCGCTCGATCCGAGATCGCGCCGAAGCCTTTAATCTCAGCTTGACGCGAGGCAGCCGAACTGTCGGCCGCGCGGCATCAGCCGGCACGGCTCAGTGCTATAATCGTGAGGCTACCATACGGCAGCCTGAGACTATTCGGCAGATACGCGGCTTTTTGCATAAATTTTCAGCGAAGCACTCATTTTTTGCATCCGGAGCGTGCCGGTCGCGCACTAGTGAAACTCCCGCGCCATCCGCGCCGCTTACTTGTTCGATCTTTCTTTGAAGGAGAATAATCGATGATTCAATTACCCAGCTCTCTTTCTCGTTTTCCAAAATCACGAAAACAAAACGCAATCGCCGGCATCGGCGCCGCATTCGCGTGCACCGCTCTTGCAGCTTTGCTCGCCGCGTCCCCTCTGGCCGCGCGCGCGCAGGGCACGGGAACGTCGTTCACCTCGTTTACCGCTTTTCCCGGCGTGACTTCCGCCCCTACGACTACTCCTCCATATCTCACAGCCAATTTGACTCTCGGCAGCGACGGCAACTTCTACGGCACGCGCGGCATCGGCGGCACGCACAACGATGGCACTGTCTTTGAGGAGACGCCGTCCGGTACGCTTACAACCGTCTATAACTTCGCCAACGGCAGCGACGGCGAATACCCGTTCGGCCAGCTCGTTCAAATCGGCGGCTTGTTCTACGGCGTGACCTCCACCACGGTCTTTAGCGTCACGTCCTCGGGTACGCTGACTACCCTGCACACCTTCGCCAGCGCTACGGAAGGCACCGACCCGGCGGGCGGGCTGGTGCTTGCCGGCGACGGCAACCTGTACGGGACAACCTCATCCGGCGGCGCGAACAACTCGGGCACCATCTTTCAGATCACTCCCGCCGGCGCGCTCACCGTCTTGTATTCCTTCTCCACGATCACAGCCAGCGGCAGCTCCTCGGACGGCGACGCAAACACCGACGGCGCTTACCCCAACTCGCCGCTGACTATCGGCACCGACGGCAACATGTACGGCACCACGTTCCGGGGCGGCGCGAACGACTTCGGCACGGTTTACAAGCTTTCGGCAGGCACGCTGACCACGCTTTACTCCTTCGACGGCGGCACGGACGGCGCGCAGAGCGACGGGGTCAGCAGCGGCTCGACGGTGAGTCCAATCGGCCCGCTGGTTCAGGCCAGCGACGGCAGCTTCTACGGCACCGCCGAAGTCGGCGGGAACGGAACCGGAGTCGTCTACAAGATCACGTCCACCGGAACGCTGACTCCTATTTATCAATTCGATGCCACGCCCTTCAGCAGCGGCGGCGGCCCGTCGAGCAGCACGGCGAACGACAACGGCGCAAACCCTGTCGGCGGGCTAATAATCGGCTCGGACGGCGCGCTGTATGGCTCGACCGAGTTCGGCGGCACAAACGGCGACGGATTGCTCTTCCGGCTGACGACCTCCGGCACTTACGATATTCTGCACACCTTCGCGGCGGCGGCATCGTCGACCAACAGCACCAACAGCGACGGCGACTTCCCCGCCGCCAGTTTCGTGCCTTATACCGACGGCAGCTTGTACGGGGCGACCAGCCTCGGCGGATCGCATGGCTCCGGCACTCTCTTCAAGCTTGTCCCCGGCACCTTCGCGACAGCGCCCACCACGGAGACGCGCTTCGACTTTAACCAGGACGGTCACGCCGACCTGATTTGGTACAACACCGGCTCCGGCGCGCTGAGTGTCTGGGACATGAACGATACCACTGTCCTGCAATTCGGCGCGGCGTTCGCGCAGCTTGCGCCCAGCACCGGCTGGCAGCCCGTGGCCGCCCCGGATGTGAACGATGACGGCGTTCCCGACCTGATCTGGTGGAACAACCAGACCGGCGAGCTGAGCCCCTGGACATTGGCCGCCGGAACGCCGCCCACCGTCACCAACTTCGGCGCGGACTTTGCCACGATTCCCGACACCACCTGGAAGCCGGTCGCGGCCGCCGACGTCACCGGCACCACCTGGGAGCTGGTGTTCCAAAACACCGTCTCCGGTGACATCAGCCGCTGGCTGATGAACGGCACGACAGTCGTTCAATACGGCGGCACGCTCAGCTCGGTGGGCGCGGGTAGCGGCTGGCAGTGTGTCGGCGCGCCCGATCTCGACGGCGACGGCAAGTCCGACCTGCTCTTCTGGAACAGCCAGACAGGCGAAGTCAGCTACTGGAGCACCGACCTGAACGCGAATACGGTGCTTGCCTACCACGGCGACTTCGCGCAGGTGAGCGATACGTCGTGGCATCTGCAGGGCAGCGAGGACACCAACGGCGACGGCTCCCCTGACTTGATCTGGTGGAACGCGAACTCGGGGATCGAGTCACGCTGGCTGCTGAACGGCACCACCGTGACGCAGTACGGCGGCGGCGAAACCCAGGTCACCGACACCACCTGGCAGCCCACCGCTATTCGGTAATCTTCCATCCGCAACTTAGAATCGCTATGTCAAGCAGGTCCAGTGAGCGCTTAAGAGCGCTCACTGGACCTGCTTTGCGTTGCGCCTCACCGTAAATATTCCAGTAAGTCACGCCTATGCTATGGAATGAGCAATGAGGCTTCACAGTAATTTAGCCACAGTATTTTCATATCAACGCAACAAAGTCGGAAAGAGGTTTTGATGCAGCTTCACTCTCGGCAACACATCTTCCCGCGCGGGCTCCGCGCAAATCTCGGCGGCACGGCCGCCGCCCTCACTCTTCTTCTTAGCGCAGGACTTCTCACGATGGCACCGCAGGCCGCGCAGGCGCAGGCGGCGAACGGCGCGACGTTTACGACGCTTCATGTATTCACGTCTAGTTCCAGTACCGACGGTCAAGATCCCTGCGGCGCGCTGACTCTCGGCCCCGACGGCAACTACTACGGTACGACCTACGCCGGAGGCGCGAACGGCAATGGCACGGTCTATAAAATAACTCCATCGGGCACGGAAAGCGTGATCTACTCTTTCGCCGGCGGCAGCGCGGACGGAAGCGAACCGATCGCAGGGTTAGTCCTCGGCTCCGACGGCAACTTTTACGGAACGACTTCCGACGGTGGATCAAGCGGCGACGGCACCATCTTCCAAATCACGCCTTCCGGTACGGAAACGGTACTTCACAACTTTACTGGAGCCGATGGGAAGATACCGAAAGGCGCTCTTGTTTTTGGCCCCGACGGCAGCCTGTACGGCACGGCTCAGCAGGGTGGAACAAACAATGATGGCACTATCTATAAAATCACCTTATCTGGCACGTTCACCTTACTTTTCCAGGCCGACCGCAGCAATGGCCGTGACCCCAACAGTTCGCTGGTTCTCGGGAGCGACGGCAACTTTTATGGAGTTGCTACCAATGGCGGCCCAAGCGTTGACGGCGCAGTTTTCCAGATGACGCCTGCCGGCGCGCTGACTACGCTTTACTCCTTCAGCAACACAGATGGCGACGATCCATTTAGCTCGCTTGTCGAGGGCAGCGATGGCAGCTTTTACGGAGCTACCGCATACGGTGGACCGAGCAACGACGGAATAATATTCAAAGTAACTTCGTCAGGCGCATTGACTACTCTTCATAGCGGCAGCGGCGATGGCGCTGGGGTGACGTCTCCGCTGCTTCTGGGCACGGACGGCAACTTCTACGGAATGGGTGGTGGTGGCCCGAATAATACCGGCGTTATCTTTCAGCTTACGCCCGGAGGCACACTCACCACGCTGTACAGTTTCAGCGCGGATGACAGCAGTAATACGGACGGCGCTTATCCCGGCTTCAATGGATTGACCGAGGCCGCCGACGGCACGCTGTACGGCACTGTCGGCGAGGGCGGGATCAGCGATTACGGCACGATATTCAAAATAGCCGTCCCCAGCCTGACCGCCTCCGTTAACCCCCCTCCCACTGCTCCGCCCGCTCCTACCGTTACCGGCT
>CAXSEA010000043.1:0-20860 GCA_964235675.1 uncultured Armatimonadales bacterium
CTGTAGACTTTTCCTTCCCGACCGGGAAGGTGGCCTGAAAGGCCGGATGGGCTCCTATCGTGCGTTCCCCGTCCGAAGCGGCGTTTCCCGCAAAAACAGCGCCGTCACCAGCGCAATCACCGCAAACGGGATCCCCCACAAAAACACGTCGTGAAACGATTGCGCGAACCCTTCCAAAACCAACCGCCGCACCGGCTCAGGCAGCAACGCCAACTGAGACGAGCTGGCGGCGTTGATGCTCCCAGCCGCGCCGGTGCCCGCATGCGGAATCAACTCGCGCAGATGATAACTCAACCGGTTCACCAGGATTGCCCCGAAAATCGACGCACCCAGTGAGCTGCCCATGCTCCTGAAGAATGTCACCGTCGCCGTCGCCGCGCCCAAATCCTTCCGCTCCACCGCGTTCTGCACCGCCAGCGTGGTTACCTGCATAAACGACCCGGCGCCCACGCCCACCACCACCATCCACACCGAAATAGTCACTTCGCTGGTCGCCACCCCGATATGGCTGAACAGCCACATCCCGAAAATCAGCAGCAGGTTGCCGAAAATCGGAAACATCTTGTAGCGTCCCAACCGGCTAGTCAGCTGCCCGGACACGATCGACGCCCCCAGCAGCCCAAAAATGAGCGGCAACATCAGCAGCCCCGATGAAGTCGCGCTGTGCCCGCGCACCACTTGGAGATATTCTGGCAAAAACAGGATGGTCGAAAACATCGCCAGCCCCGAAAACAGCGACAGCAGCGACGATGCCGTAAAGATATCGTTGCGGAACAGCCCGAGCGGAATAATCGGCTGAGCGGCTCGAGTCTCGCACCAGACAAACAACGCCGCCAGCACCACAGCCAACGCCCCCAGTTCATAAAGCGGCCCAAGCCCGTGGGTATGGCTCGCGCCGCTCAGGAAAGCCAGCATCAGAAAGCTCACCACGCTTCCGCTCAGCAGCAGCGCCCCCAGAAAATCGATCTTCACCTCGACCCGCTTCACCGGCAGATGCAGCCGCGCGCTGATCACCGCCAGCGCCGCAATTCCCAGCGGAATGTTGATAAAGAAGATCCAGCGCCACGAGAAATGGTCCGTGAAAAACCCGCCCGCCAGCGGCCCGACCACGCTGGACAATGCGAACACCCCGCCAAAATAGCCCTGGTACCGGCCCCGGCTTCGTGGCGGCACGATATCGGCCACGGTAGCAATCGCCAGCACCATCAGCCCACCGCCGCCGAGTCCCTGCACGCCGCGAAAAACCACCAGCTCAATCATCGTCCGCGACAGCCCACAAAGCACTGAGCCGATCAAAAACAGCGTGATCGCCCCCATGAAGATGCGCTTGCGCCCGTATAAATCGCTGATTTTGCCGTACAAGGGGGTAGCCACCGCGCTGGTCAGCAGGTACGAAGTCGCCACCCACGAAAGCTGGTTTAAGCCATGCAGTTCCGAGGCGATGCGGGGTAGGGCGGTGGACACGATCGTCTGGTCCAGCGCCGCCAGCAGCATCGCCATAATCAAAGCGCCCAAAATCACCATGATCTCGGAATGCGTGTACTCCTTGCCCTCGGCTGGCTCGGGAATGTTGGCAGGCGCTTCGGCGGCAATCGGCGCGGTGTTTACTTGTGTCATGACAATCAGAGACCTTCCAACAGCGAATCAATCCTTGCGATTGATGACATTATGGCGGCTAGAGGCTGTTATGCACTTTAACTATCAACATTTAGGAAGTCTAAGACCAGAAGTCCTATTTGTGGGGCAATACAGCCTTCAATTCGTGAAACTCGACAATGGCGCAGCCTACAAGCTCAGGACAGTAATCCGTGTTGATAGTTAATGCGCGAAAAGTGCATAACAGCCTCTAACTGTGTTCCGCACAGCCAGCTGAAAAATCGCTTTTCCCTTGTCCGCTTTTCCGAACGAACGAAAATAATACTACATAAGATGAATACGGTTACTCCCCGCACTGATTGGGCGCTCCTGCGCCGGTACGTCGAAAGCAACTCCCAGGACGCCTTCGCCGCGCTCGTCTCGCGCCACCTGAGCATGGTCTATACCACCTGCCTCCGGGAGCTTCGAGACGCCTCCCTCGCCGAAGACGCCGCCCAATCGGTCTTTATCATCCTCGCCGCCAAAGCCTCCAAGCTTAGCGCCCGGACTAACCTTGCCGGATGGCTCTTTCAAACCGCCCGCTTCGCCGCAAAAAACGCCCGCACCCGCCAAACCCGCCGCGAGCGGCACGAGCTGGAAGCGATGCGCCAATCAATTCAAGCGCGAACCGAGCATGAGGACGCCGCTTGGGGCGACGCCGAGCCGTTCATCAACCAGGCCGTCGCCAAACTCTCGCCCGGCGAGCGCGAGGCGATCCTGCTGCGCTACTGGGACAACCTCCGCCTCGCCGAAGTCGGCGCATCGCTCGGAGTCACTGAGGAAGCCGCCCGCAAGCGAATCACCCGCGCCTTGATGCGCCTCCGTACCCAACTGGAGCGGCAAGGCGTCGCCCTTGGAGCCGCCACTCTCGCCGCCGCGCTCAGCGCCAAAGCCGCCCACTCCGCCCCGCCCGCGCTCGCCCCATCCATCGCCCGCATCACCCTCCATACCACTGGCGTGGGAGTGCTTAATCTAGGTCTAATCCCGCCCGCCGCGCAACAACTCTCGAAAGGAACGCTCAAAGCCATGAAAGTCGCCCAGCTGAAAACCATCGGAGCAGTCGCCGCCGCAACTGTAGTAGCTGGTGGTGCCGCCGTGAAAATAGTACAGGGCCATCTAGTGCCAGATCCTAAAATTGAGCTGAGCACGCCAACTATAGGTCAGGATCAGGAATCCATCAAATACTTTCCGCCTCCAGCGCCAGTCGACGCTTACCGCAACGTCGTCATCACCGGCAAACTCGTCTACGAGAACGGCCGACCGGCGGCAGGCGTCGCGGTCGCCGCGCAGGTTCAAGACACGGCGATGGAGCAATTAGACAAGGCCGACGCAAAACAGCCCGCGCTGAAAACAGACAATGGCTTTTACGCGTCGAGATTAACCCAGGAGGATAGCTGGAACAATGCCGTTACCCGCGCCGATGGCACCTACATCCTTCCAGTCGGTAATGGCCTTCCCTATAATGTGATGGCTTTCGACAGCACCGGAAAATGGGTCGCGTCCGCTGTGCAAGGAGTCAAAGGCGGCAAAGAATCGACAGTGCGTGCAGCGAACATGGTGTTCACCCAGGGTGCAATCATTCAAGGTACGGAAACTAACTCGAAAGGCCAACCAATCACCGCGAATACTTTGGTTAAGTATGGAAGCGGGCAGATGGCCAAAGGAAGCTCGATAGGGGTGATTGACCAAGCACGCCCTAATTCAAGCGCGGCGGTAGACAGTGTACTAATCGACAATACGGGCCACTACCGCATTCGCGTCACACCCGGCGTCTGCCGCGTCTATGTCATGGACAACGGGACGCTGCAAAACCACCCCGGCAGCGACAAAACCGTCACCGTCGCTCCCGGCGAGATCAAAACCGTTAACCTACAAGTGCCGTGAGCCGCAGCGCAATCGCGTGTTCGCATCTTTCCGACGCCATGTGTTATCATAGCGGCTGGCAATCCCGAGCGATGACGCCCTGAATCGGCCCAATACGATTCTCGCGCCGTGCGCCGCCGATGCCCTGAGAAAGAGAGTTCCACTGCATGAGCCGGATGAAGCGGATGGTGACGCGGTATATCTATGCCTCCGTGTTGAGCCGGTTGGTGTTGGGCATCGGCATGCTCAAGCGGGAGAACTGGTTCAAAGTCTCGCAAATGGCGGAGCTGCTCGGCTACCGCTTGAAAACCAAAGCGCCCGAAGTGGCGCTCTCCGAGATCGTGCCCGAACAGCAGCCCATCGAGCTGCGCGTCCTGGAAACCCGCGACGGCAACGTTTCCCTCTACGAGCTCGCCTCCATCGTCTCCATCGCCCGCCAGCTTCAGCCGAGGCGCATCTTCGAGATCGGCACCTTTAACGGACGTACCACTCTCAACCTGGCCGCCAACAGCGCCCCCGACGTTTCCATCGTTACCCTTGACCTGCCCGCCGCGCAGATCGGCGAGACCAAGCTCTCCGTGGAATCCTCGGAAGTGAAATTTATCGACAAGGCCGCATCCGGCGTCCTTTACCACGCCACCGACCAGGAGCATAAAATCCGGCAAGTCTACGGCGATTCCGCCACCTTCGACTTCAGCCCCTACTACGGCACCTGCGACCTGGTCTTTGTCGACGCCTCCCATGCCTACGAATACGTCCTCAACGATTCCCGTATCGCCCTGAAGCTGCTCAAGCCCAGCGGCCCCCGCGCCGTCATCTGGCATGACTACGGCGCATGGGAAGGCGTCACCGACGCTCTCAACAAGCTCTACAGCACCGGCGACCCCGTTTTCCGCAACCTCAAAAAAATCGCCTCCACCAGCCTGGCCTACCTCGGTCTCGATTGACCCGCCGCCTACTCGTACTCCTCTTGGCCTCGCTCAAAACCCCGAATGCGCGATTCTATGGGCCGCTTTCGCCCAGCCCAAAAACTTTTGCGACGTAATACCAAGCCGCACCAGCATCCAGAGGATAAAAAAAGAAAACACGGTAAACAATTCATAGAATATTCAGCAATAATGACACTCTAATTTGCCGCATCCGCTTGGACGAGACCGGCAGCCGACCACAATGAGAGATTTATTGCCACAGGAAAGACCGCGATCCAGCACGCTTCGCCCCGCAAGCGCCCCGCTCGCTCGCCTCTCCCGTTTAGCGCCGCGCCGCGCTTCATGGATTCCGAACGTGGCGGCGATGCGAATCCGTGCCATTTGGCCCGCGTTCGCCGCGCTTTGCTTGACGCTGACTTCTCCCGCGGGAGCGCAGCAGGCGCGGGCCCAAACTCAAACCCAGCCTCAGCTAAGACCGGCCATGCCCGAAGCCTTTCCTCCCGCGCCGATTGCCACCGTCCCGATGCGCCTGGTCGCGGGCAAGTTCGTCGTCGACGCCATGCTCGACGGCCACGGCCCGTTCGCCATCGCCATCGACAGCGGCGCGGAAACGTTGATTATCACCCCGCACGTCGCCCGTCTCTGCCGCTTCCATCTGCAGCGCGGCACCGTCGCCGTGACCGGCACGCAAAGCCGCGACGCGCTCAACGTCGCGCAGGCCCATGTCGGCAGCATCCGCATCGGCGGCGCGACCGTTGAAAACCCGTTCTGCACCGTCTCGCCGACCCCGCTGCAGGTGGACGGCTACATCGGCGCGCCCCTGCTGAACGCTTTCGTCACCGAAATCGACCCTCACGCCAAGCTTGTGCGCTTGTACACTCCGCAGAGCTTCAACGCCGTCCAATCCGACTCCGACTTCCATGCGCCGAGTAGCGATTCCGGGGGCAGCGCCGCCTTGCAAGACGCCAGCGCGCAAGCCGCAAGAGCTTTAGCCCAGCAGGCCGCAAACGACGGCGCAGGCGAGGGCGTGCAAGTATTCCAAAGCGACGGCACTCCCGTCCCTCCTCATTCGTCGCCCGCGCCGAACTCAGCGCCTGCCGCTCCCGCGCCTACTCCCATTCCCGCTCCGCCAGTCCGCCGTTCCAACGACCAATTCGGCGTGCAGATTCCCATTGCTCTAGGCTTTCACCGTGTGCCCGTGGCGTTGGGCACCCTCGGGGGCGTTCCAGGCAGGCTGGAAATCGACACAGGCTCGGCTTTTCCCGCCGAACTCACCGCCCCTTTCGTCCGCGCCAATCATCTTGCCCGTCGCTTCGACCGGATGGGAAGCGTTCGTTTAATTTCGTCCGGAGTGGTCGGCCTCGCCGATGTCTACGCGTTCGACGACCTGACGCTTGGCACCGTGCCGCAGCCTCCGAACCAGGCCGCCGCTCAGTCGGGCGCGCGGCTGGCAGGCACGATTCCGACTCTTTTTCTCGAATCGGCGGGGGTCAGCGGCGGACCGGGAGAAGGGCCGCAGTACGATGGCCGCATCGGCGCGCCGCTCCTGGTGCAGTTCGCCGTCACCTTCGACTACGCCCGCTCCCGCGTTTTCCTGAGACCGGTGCCGCCAACCGCGGTCGCTTTGCCACACATTGCGCAGCAGCGTCCGCCGCCCGCGCCGTTCTAAGCGGGCAATCCACTCGCGCGGAGTCCGGTTTGCCTCTCTGCTTGGCGCGCCGCTGCTTCAAGCTAACCTCGTCGCTCATTGTTGTTCGAGCAACCCGCAACAGCTATCTGATTTTGCACCTGCTTGAGCGCTGAATATCCATCGGAGGGCAGTAAAGCATTTCCATGGGAACAACCATCAACATCGACATCTCCTGCATTCGTAGAGCGCAGGAGATCTGCGGCACCGTGGCCGTACAGCGAAGCTCGCGCGCGCAAATTGAGCGCAGCGAAATCGGCTATGTCGTCGATCTCGACGCCGGCGTGATTGCGCTTGCGCCAAGAATCTGCTTCCGCCAGTCCGACGCCGCCTTGAGCGCCGAGACGGTACGCGAAGCGCTTCGAGAACGCTGCATCGACGCCGATGCTTTCGCGGTAATCCTCACCACTCCGGAAACGATTCACTAGCGCTAGGCATCCTTTTTAGTTCGCTGAAGCGTCTACAGCTCCAAAAAGCAAATAACCCCCATCGCTCATGCGATGGGGGTTATGAAAAAGGCCATGCGGCCTGAGAGCAATTCGGAGAGCCTTTAGCTTCCAGTCAGCGCCGGAGTCCTGGTTAACTGCAAAATGACCGTCGGCCCGTCGTTTTGCATGATCTCGACATCGGCGGTATCGGTGCCTTCGCCCGTCGCCACCGAAACCGATTTCACGCCGGTGACAATCCGCTCCACATTGTCGTCGGCCTCATCGCCAAGCATAATCGCGATCGACCCCGGCTCGCTGCCCTTGTCGTCCGACGAAATTCCCACGAACGCCCGCTGGCTCGCCTGGACCTGATCTCCAGTATCCGGGCCAACCTCGCGAAGCGTCGCCTGCTCACCCTTGTGCTGCTTGCTGAACTCGTCGAAGTACGTTTTCCACTCCGACTGCTGAATTTGTTGCGTAGGCATAGTCTATTTTCTCCCGCCGTTTGATTTTGGCGCGGCGCGAAGCGCCGCCATGTACTGGCAGGAGTTTCCCGAATGCGCGAGGAATGAAACGATGTAAAAACATTAGGACGCGCATTTCCTCTTTTTCGATAGGCCCCGCAGTGAGATTACTGAAGCGCGCGGCCCCGCCGACGCGCCGGGCAGGGTTCACCCCCCAGACCGACTATCGACTGCGAGGAAATCATAAAATGAGCCTAGTGACAAAGACAATCGTTTGTCTCGCCAATTCAAGAATGCGCTCCGGCAGATGCATCGCCGGAGTAGAATTGATCGACAAGAAGCCAAGCCGGTGGATTCGGCCGATCAGTCCGCGCGACGATGAAGGGCTTTCTCCATACGAAAGGCAGGACGAGAACCGGGCGGATCCCCGGCTGCTTGACATCGTGGAAGTTCCTTTAAGCAAGCCCGCGCCTCATCTCCAGCAGACCGAGAACTGGCTGGTCGATACCAAGCGCCTGTGGAAACATGTCGGCTCATTCAATCCAAGCCAGCTTCCCAGCTTGCATTCTCAAGATATAAGCCTTTGGGACAACGGCTCCAGCACTTTCAATGGCCGGCATGACCAGGTTCCGGAAAAGCTGCTGCCCTTCATCGATCACTCCCTCGCCCTAATTTACGTCACCGATTTAAGCTTGAGCGTCTTCACTCAGACGAATGCGTACAAATCCAAGCGCCGGGTTCAAGGCCGGTTCAACTATAAAGGAATCCTATACCAGCTCTGGGTCACCGACGCTGCCATGGAAGAGCAGTATCTCGCTCAGGACGACGGCTTGTACAAGATAGGGAAAGCCTTCCTGACGATAAGTCTCGGCAGGCCGTTTGAAAACCGCTACAGCCAAAAGCTGATCGCCGCCGTCATAAAAATATAGTCTCAAAATGACAAGCAACACGATTTACACGGTCGGGCATTCCTCTCATACCAGCGAGCATTTTGTTTCGCTGCTGCGGCGTCACGGCGTCAACTTACTGGTCGATGTCCGCTCGACGCCGTACAGCCAGTGGCAGCGGCATTTCAACAAAGAGCAGTTTTCACTGATGCTGAAGGCCGGCAATATCGATTACCTTTTCCTGGGCCGCGAGCTGGGCGCGAGAAGCGACGATAAAAGCTGCTACGTTGACGGGCAAGTTCAGTACGCCCTGCTGACGCGGACCTCCTTATTCCAAGCGGGAATCGAGTGCGTGCTGGAGAGAAGCGAGCAGTTCACGGTTGCATTGATGTGCGCCGAAAAAGAGCCTCTGGAATGCCATCGCTCTCTTCTGGTCGGCAAAGCTTTGGCGGATAAAGGGAAACAGCTCCGCCATATTCACGCAGACGGCAGCTTGGAAACCGAATATGAGGCGATGTCCCGGCTTTTGGCGCTTATGAACATGCCCGAGGTCACGCTTTTTGAGTCCAGGGACGATCTTGTCGATCTCGCTTGCAGAAAGCAGGAGCGAATTATCGCCTATAAAGATAATTCCACGCAAGCAGAGCCGCTATGAACCTCTACACCATAGGATTCACCAAGAAGACCGCCCGAGGCTTCTTTGAAAGCCTCTCCCAAAGCGGTGTCCGCCGGGTCATAGACGTTCGGCTCAACAATGTCTCGCAGTTGGCGGGCTTCGCGAAAAAAAGCGATCTCGCCTATTTCCTGCAGGCGATTTGCAGCATCAAATACGTGCACGAGCCGCTTCTGGCACCGACACAGGAAATGCTGGACGACTACAAGAAGAAAAAGGGAAGCTGGAGCGATTACGAGCAGCGCTTCATCACTCTGATGGAGTCAAGAGAAATACAAAACCGCTTGTCGCCCGAGCTATTTACCGACGGCTGCCTCTTGTGCAGCGAGGACAAACCCCATCACTGCCACCGAAGATTAGTGGCGGAGTACCTCAACGCGCATTGGGGCAATCTCACGATAAAGCACATCGAGTAGCCCCCACGCAATCTTATAAAGATCGCTCTTCTTGGATTAGCTTCTAGACAATGCGCCCAGCAAATTTCCTTTCCTTCAGGGAAGGTGGCCGTGAGGCCGGATAGGGTCGCCGAGCAGAGCCTTTCGTAATCGCGCCCAGCGCATCTTAAACCTGCGCTAAACTTGCCCCGCCGATACGACACCCTGCCGTCCAGGAACTTAAACTCACCCGTGTGCGTTCTACACTTGAGCCGGATACGCTAAAGCAACGGGAGAAGATCAACTGAGGTTTTACTGGGCATTGCTCCGGGTAACCCCAACCCATTCCGTTCTTGCCGCAACGCCTCCAGCCAACAGCACTTTTGCGCAGTTTCTAAAGCATCAGCCGCGCCGCCTCGCTCCGGCGCTTCACAAACTAGAGTTAGGTGGTTCAAACACGACAATGGCCTACAAAGATTATCGCGACATTTTCCGCCAGATGGAGCAGCTCTCCGACGAGGTGTTCCGCGGCTTTTTCGATATGCCTACCGGCAGCGGGCGCTTTTGGCAGCCCCCCATCGACATCTACGAATCCGAAACCGACCTCCTGGTCAAAATTGAGGTTCCGGGTGTCCGCCCCGACGAGATGAACGTCTCCTTATCCGAGGACGACCGCGTGCTTACCATCGCTGGAATCCGGCGCGAGCCCGCCGGCGAGCGCCGTGGCCGTCTCCGCTGCCACCAGTTGGAGATTTACTTCGGTCCCTTCGAGCGCGCCGTGGCCCTGCCGCAAGGAGTTCCCGTCCTTCGCGACGAGATTAAAGCCATCTACCGCGAAGGATTTCTAGTCGTCACCCTCCCGAAGAACCTGGAGATCGAGCGACGCGACCGCCGCGTGATCCCGATTGTGACCGCCGTCACCGACACCGACCACGAGCACACCACCGTTCCGGAAGCCGATGACCGCGCTGAAATCGAAGAGCGCGAGCCAGCCGAAAGCGTTTCCTAAAATCGACCGGAACCCATCCGTCGCTTCGCGCCACCTTCCCTGTAGGGAAGGAAATATAAGATAGCGCTTTATTTTAGAACGGCCTAGAACATGGTCGTAGACTTTTCCTTCCCTCCAGGGAAGGTAGCGCAAAGCGCCGGATGGGTTCCGACCGCAGCGCAAATAACTTTTAGCAGTATTGATTAGGAGTTAGAACAACTCACCATGGCAGATCAAGAAAACGAAATTAACAACAACGAGCAGCATCCAGCTGGCGAGAATGTCGGCGTCGGCGGCGCCCACTCCATGGGCGCGGACATGCACAACCTCACCATTCCCGAGGAGCTTTCCATTCTCCCCTTGCGCGAGATGGTCATCTTCCCGACTCTGGTCAGCCCCCTGGCCGTGCAGCGCGAAGCGTCCGTGAAGCTGATCGACGAGGCCGTCTCCCACGGCGACCGCATCATCGGCGTCGCCGCAATGCCGGATTCGTCCGTGGAAAAGCCCACCGCCAAGGACATTTATCCTATCGGCTGCGCCGTCGTCATCCGCATGATGGCCAAAGCCAACGACGGCATTAAAATGATCGTGCAGGGCGTCCAGCGCATCGAGATTCAGCAGATCACGCAAGACGAGCCGTATCTTAAGGCCAAGGTGCGCGTCCTCACGGACGAGCAACCGGCTGATGGCGAGCAGACCGAAGAGCAGAAGCTTCAGGCCGAAGCTCTGCGACGCCAAATCTCCAACGTCTTCCAGCGCATCGTCCAGCTTTCGCCCAACATGCCCGACGAGCTTGCCGCTCTCGCCACGCAGATCGACGATCCCGCGCAGATGACCGACCTCATCGCCGCGCACATGCCGATCTCCACCGCCGAAAAGCAGGAAGTCCTCGCCTCGCGCGACCTTCCCGGACGCATGACCACGCTTCTCAACTTCCTCAGCCGCGAGGCCCAGGTGCTGGAGCTTGGCAGCAAGCTGCAAAACGACGTCACCTCCGAGATCAACAAGACTCAGCGCGAGTACTACCTGCGCGAGCAGATGAAGGCCATCCAGAAGGAGCTGGGCGAGGGGAGTGACCGAGGCACCGAAATCGAGGAGCTTCGCGCCAAAATCGCCGAAGCCAAAATGCCCGAGGACGCCGAGCGCGAGGCCACACGCGAGCTCGACCGCCTGGAGCGCATGAGCCCCGGCAGCCCCGAAGTCACTGTCGCCCGCACCTACATCGACTGGCTCATCGGCCTGCCCTGGTCAGAAGCCAGCCTGGACAACCTCGACATCAACGAAGTCGCCCGTGTCCTCGACGAGGACCACTTCGGCCTGGAAAAAGTCAAAGACCGTATCCTGGAATATTTGTCCGTCCGCAAGTTCAAGCCCGAAGGCGCGGTTCGCCAGCCAATCTTGTGCCTCGTCGGACCTCCCGGAGTCGGCAAAACCAGCCTGGGACGCTCTATAGCCCGCGCCATGGGCAAGAAGTTCTATCGGCTCTCCTTGGGCGGCGTGCGAGACGAAGCCGAGATTCGCGGCCACCGGCGCACCTACATCGGCGCTCTGCCGGGCCAGATCATCCAGGGCCTGAAGCGAGCTGGCACCAACAACCCGCTCTTCATCCTCGACGAGATCGACAAAGTCACCGCTGATTTCCGGGGCGACCCGTCGTCGGCGCTGCTGGAAGTCTTGGACCCGGAGCAGAACTCCACGTTCCGCGACAACTATCTGGACGTGCCGTTCGACCTGAGCAAGGTCTTGTTCATGACCACGGCCAACATGCTCGATACCATCCAGCCCGCCCTGCGCGACCGCATGGAGATTATCGAGATCGCCGGCTACACGCAGGAGGAAAAGACCCAAATCGCCAAGCAGCACCTGATTCCGAAGGAACTGACCGAGCACGGCCTCACGCCCGAGCAGCTCAACTTCACCGACGAAGGCATTCTCGCCGTCATCGCCGGACACACCCGCGAGGCGGGAGTCCGCAGCCTGGAGCGCCAAATCGCCGCCATCTGCCGCAAGGCCACCCGCGAGTTCGCCCAAGCTAAAGACGGCGAAACCGCTGACTTCAAAGTGACCGTGGACGCCGACCAAGTCGCGAAGTACCTCGGCTCGCCCCGGTTTGAGCACGAGGAAGCCCGCGAGCGCGCCAGCATCCCTGGTGTGGCGACAGGCCTCGTCTGGACTCCGGTCGGCGGCGACATCATCTTCATCGAGTCGTCCCGCGCGCCCGGCGGCAAGGGATTGCAGCTCACCGGCCAGCTAGGCGACGTCATGCGCGAATCGGCGCAGGCCGCGCTGTCGTACCTGCGGGCGCACGCCGAAGAGTTCGGCATCGACCCCGACTTCTACGATAAAAGCGACTTGCACATCCATGTCCCGGCGGGAGCCATCCCCAAGGACGGCCCTTCGGCGGGCGTCACCATGACCACCACGCTTGCCAGCCTGCTCACCGGCCGCCCGGTGCGCCCGCTGCTAGCCATGACTGGCGAAGTCACCTTGTCCGGCAAGGTACTCCCAGTCGGCGGAATCAAGGAGAAAGTGCTGGCAGCGCGAAGAGCGGGAATTAAAACGATCATCCTTCCCGAGCGCAACCGCAAGGACCTGTACGAGGACATCCCCGACAAGCTCCGCGCCGACATCAACTTCTTATTCGCCACCGACGTCCGCGAGGTGCTCCACGCCGCGCTGATGCCGCTCAGCAAAGAGGACATCCGAGAGCACGCCGGAGACCTGGAGCAGCTAGACGAGTCCACCCACCCGCTAGCCGATGTCACCGGCACAATCGAAGACAACCGCACCCCCGGCGACGGTGCCAACATCCCGGTGAATGTCCCTGGGAGCCTGCCCGATATTACGCCGAACGCGCCGACCCCAGCCATCGATCCAACGCCAACCGGTAACGACCGAATCCCAGTCATGGCCTAGCCCCCGCTCAGTCAGACACCAAACGCCCATCTGCAATTAACCGGCGGATGGGCGTTTTGCTATCTCTTCCCCTCCTTATCCTAGGAGGGGCTAGGGGAGGTCCGCACCTATCCGGGCTCTCGCCCACCTTCCCTGAAAGGGAAGGAACCATTTACAGCAAAGCGCGGCTATAACTAGACACAATCCCAACGATAAGCGCCCTCCAGCTTGATACAAAGTTCCTTCCCTTCAGGGAAGGTGGGCGAGAGCCCGGATAGGTCCCTCATGAGCCAACTCACCTACACCCTCCTCAAAGGTACGGTCCTCGACTGGAAACTGATGAACGCGCAGGCTGCCCACGGCCATCCCCTGATGCGTCCCCACCTCCACATCAAGCTCCAAGCCGGAAGCCAAGCCTACGACGTCGCTGTCAACATCGCCTCGGAAGACCAAGACCCCTCCTTAACCCTGGTTCGCTACGCCATCAAATCAATTGCCGTTCCTCACCCGGACACCTACGCTGCCCTCCCCGATGGTGCCTACAACCGCGACAAAACCGACGCCGGCGGCATTGACTACGTCTACCAGCAGCTAGTCACCGAACCCGAAACCCAGCTCCTGGATATTTTCGACAATTCCCCCATCACCCCCGAAAATAACTCCATCGCCCAGGCCGTCCAAACCGCCAAAAACACCCCCGCCACCATCGCCTATGCCTTCGGCCACCGCTACACTCCCGACCCCAACCAATACAGCCCCGCCTGGCCCGGCATCCCCAACGACGGCATCCACAACATCCACCTGAACCAAGGCAACGCCCCCACCGATCACGCCGACGAAAACGGCCGCTACGAAGACGGTGCCCTATTCCTCTACAACCCCACCCAAAACCAGTGGACCTCCATCTTCGTAGCCTTCCAATCCCAATCCTGGAACAACGGCCCGGATGGGTACCCAGTGGAATCACCGGATTATTAGTCAGTTGAGTGCTTGCGTGTACAACTTCGTGTTGCATTTTTCGAGAGAGTTGGCTATAATGATATTAACACGGCCCGCCCCACTGCGTTTGTGACTTCGGTCTGCACTCGTACGGGTGGGTTTTCTATTTGTTTCTTCCGCCATGGCTCTTTATAGCAAGCCATACCTTCTACTACCAGAACAGCTTGCCCTCATCAAATCCCGAGGGTTGCAAGTTGCAAATGACGCTGCGGCTATTCAGTCTCTTCACCGAAATGGTTACTACCGCCTAAGCGCTTACTGGTATCCTTTCCGCGAGATTGTCGCAGGAATGCGAGGGGATACCTTCCTACCGCACAGCCATTTTGAAGACGCAGTAAAGCTACTCCGCTTCGATAAAGCATTCAAGCTTCTACTTTTGGATGCACTTGAAAACGTCGAAATTGCTACTCGTGTTGAGATTGCTTTAACACTAGGGCGGTACAGTCCTTTCGCGCTTGAAAACCCGCAAGTTTTCCATAACAGGTTCACAACACCGCATCGGACTTCTGGAAGAGTTGACTACAACGAGTGGAAGGCCAAATTTGACGAGCTCGTCCTTCGATCAAAGGACGAGTTTGTACTGCACTATGAACGGCAGTATGGCTCTCGCTCGCCGCTGCCCATATGGATAGCTATAGAGCTGTGGGATTTCGGCGTTCTTTCAAAAGCGTTCAGCGGTATGCAGTACCGCGATCAGGTGAGAGTTGCCTCGCGCTTTAACATTCCAGACTGGAAGTTGATGCAAAGCTGGCTGCGAACACTCAACTATGTCCGCAACGTAATTGCTCACCACGGCAGACTATGGAACCTAAACCTAAGCGACAACCCACAGCTGCCAAGTCGCGGTCAAATCTCAGAATTCGACACTCTGCTTAGCCTACCCGCTGTTACTACAAGAATCTACAACGTTTGCTGCATTCTGAGCTATATGACGCGCGCACTCAATCCCGCCGCATCGTGGCCACAAGACCTGAAGAATCTTGTCGACGTCTTTCCAACTATGCCATATGCCAGCATCCAGGACATGGGATTCCCTGCGGATTGGCATACTCATAGATTTTGGAAGTAATTTTATAAATTCAAGCACAGTGCTGTTCATGGGATAACAGAAGTTTGGCTTTGTATTTAGCAAATGAAGATTGAGAACGCTGCCGATTCCGAGCCTCAGAATCAAAATTACACTGGGTTAGAAGAATTATGGCGCGTGGGCTTCGAAGCTATGGGGCATGATCCTGATACCAACAGCGTCGAGTACATGCTGCCAGCCGCTAGAGAAGTTATTTTCGCTGACGACTAACCGTACAAAAACAGCCCTCCGCACACCATCATGCGAAGGGCCACACCCACACCAACATTCACCCACCCACCTAGCTAGTCGCGCTCGCCGTATCTCCCGTTACATCCGGGCGGCCTGCCAGGTACTCGTCGGGGCCGAGCCACTTGTACGCCATTCCCGCCAGACCCGCGCCGAGCAGCGGAGCCACCCAGAACATCCAGAGCTGCGCGATGGCCCAGCCGCCGACCATCAGCGCCGGGCCGGTGCTACGGGCGGGGTTCACCGAGAGGTTGGTAATTGGGATGCCGATGAGATGGATCAGCGTCAGGGCGAGGCCGATGGCAATCGGCGCGAAGCCGCTGGGGGCGCGCTTATCGGTCGCGCCCAGAATAATAATCAGGAAAAAGAACGTCAGCACCGTTTCGGCCAGGAAGCACGCCGCCAGCGAGTAGTGCCCCGGCGAATGCGCTCCGTACCCGTTCGACGCCAGCCCGTCCGCGATACTGAACCCCGGATGCCCGCTCGCGATCACCCGCAGCACCGCCGCGCCGGCAATCCCGCCAAGCAGCTGCGCGATTACATAGGCCGGAATATCCTTCGACGGAAACCGCCCGCCGGAGAACAGCCCGAACGTCACCGCCGGGTTCAAGTGGCAGCCGGAGATATGCCCAATCGCATAGGCCATGGTCAGCACCGTCAGCCCAAACGCCAGCGCCACCCCCACAAACCCAATTCCCATGTTGATATTGGGATTGTCCGCCAGAAACTTCGCGGCAAACACCGCGCTCCCGCAGCCGCCGAACACAAGCCAAAACGTCCCGATAAACTCGGCGACAGCCCGCTTTGAAATAGACATACAGAGGTTGCTCCTTCAGCAATGGAAAATAAGATCGAGCAAAACGCCGCGTCTCAAACAGCTTCTCGGAATGCGGCGCAACAAACCATTGTAGACCTAAGACACAAGCGGAGGTTATCGGCGCAAGGCAGCATGGGTAATTCTCAGCATTCCCGAACTTATCCGTCGCTTCGCGCCACCTTCCCTGGAGGGAAGGAAATATAAGATGGCGCTCTCTTAAAGACGCTTAAGAACTTGAGCCGTAGACTTTTCCTTCCCTCCAGGGAAGGTGGCGCGAAGCGACGGATGGGTTCTTCATCTATAGGACCACCCACATGAAAATCATCGCCCTCGAAGAGCACTACTCCACTCCCGAAATCAACGCCGCCTGGAAAGCCCTGCCGCCCGAGCTGCAAGATCCCATCACCACCAATTTCGGCACCGGCAAAATAGCTGACGGCCTGCTCGACATGAGCGGCGATCCACTCGGCGCGCGCCTGAAAAATATGGACGACAACGGTATCGACGTCCAGGTGCTGTCCCTCACCACTCCCGGCGTGCAAAGCTTCGACCCCGCCCAATCCGTCGATTTCGCCCGCCGCTGCAACGATCTCGCCGCCGAGCTGATCGCCAAGCGCCCCGACCGCTTCCAGGGCTTCGCCGCGCTTCCCACTCCCGATCCCGAAGCCGCCGCGAAAGAATTGGAGCGCTGCGTGAGCGAGCTTGGATTCAAAGGCGCGATGCTCTGCGGTCGCACCCAGGGCAAAAACGTCGACGATCCAGCCCAATTCGCCATCTACGAAGCCGCCGCATCTCTCAAAGTGCCGCTCTACATCCACCCGCAAATCCCGCAACCCTCTGTCCGAGACGCCTACTACACCGGCTACGGCGACGAGCTCGATACCACATTCGCGACCTCCGGAGTCGGCTGGCACTTCGAGACGGGAATCCAAGCCATCCGCCTGATCCTCTCCGGCGTCTTTGACCGCTTGCCCGACCTCCAGATCATCCTGGGTCATTGGGGCGAGCTGATGGCGTTCTATCTCACCCGCCTCAACTCGATGTCCAAGCTCGCCCACCAGCTCAAAATGCCGGTCGAGGAGTACTACAAGCAGCATGTCTACCTCACCCCCAGCGGCATCTACTCCCAGCAGTATCTCCGATGGGCCATCGAAGTCATGGGCGTCGAGCGCATCCTCTTCGCCTTGGACTACCCCTTCATAGACGCCCCAGGCGGCGGCTCCCGCCAATTCCTCACCGACGCCGCCTTGTCCGACCAGGACAAAGAGCTGATCGCCCACGGCAACTGGGAGCGCCTCACCAGCCAAGCTTAGTTCTCTAGCACTCCTTTCCAAAGAGAAGAGCCAGCCTTGCCTTTCCCCAGTAAAACAGCCTCGCTGCAAGCCGCAGCGAGGCTGTTTTGCTTCCAGTACGCCATCCGCGCACTTCTTGACACCGCCATCCAACCGGCGTCGTACAAATCCGACGTGGTGAACGCTCCATCACGCTCACGTGATCGCATCAGGCAGCTTCGGTGCGGCGGATACGGCTTGCTTATTCGCGGCAAAGCATGCCTTAATACGCAAGGTGCCCGAAAGGCGCAGGAGCGGCGCGAAGCAATCGAGGAGACCGTCGCTTAAAAGGAAATTTGTCTCATGAAAATCGCCGCTCTCATCGCGCGTGTTCTACTCGGCCTAATGTTCGTCGTCTTTGGCCTCAACGGCTTCCTGCACTTTATTCACCAGCCGCCCCCGACCGGCTTGGCGCTTCAATACCTGACCGTGATGACTGAGTCCCACATGTTCGCCGCCGTCTACGCGCTCCAGTTCATCGGCGGCCTTCTGGTGCTGATCCCCCGCACCATCCCCATCGGCTTAATCATCCTCGGCCCGATCATCGCCAACATCCTGCTCTTCCACATCACGATGGAACCCAGCGGCCTCCCACCCGGCTTAGTGGCGCTCATCCTCTGGGCAATCGTCTTCTACAGCGTCCGCGCCAACTTCGCCGGAGTTTTCGACGCCCCGCTCGGGACTCGGGTAGCCTCGGCGTAGCACCTGCCACCCATCCGCCCTTCGGGCACCTTCCCTAAAGGGAAAGAATTATTTGCAGCAACTCTGTAGATCTAGCCAAACAAACAGGCCGCTGAAAACACGTTCAGCGGCCATAAACACTTCCTTCCCTTTAGGGAAGGTGCCCGAGAGGGCGGATAGGTCCCACTTAGTCCATCATTGCCTCCACGTGCACTTTCACCTTCGGCTTTCTCAGCAGCAAAACAGCCGGCAATGTCACGATGTTGACCACCAGCACCAGCAAGAACGCGTCGTTGTAGCTCATTACCGTCGCCTGACGCATCAGTTCAGCCCCCAGAACTCCAAGCGCCGCGCTCTGCCCGTTGGCGACGCTCATCCCATGCGCGACGAACCCGCCGCCGATTGCATGCAGCTCCTGGAAAAACAGCCCGTTGGACATCTGATAGTTCTGCAACAGATCCACCCGGTGCAGCTGCAAATGCTGCTGCACGTAAGTCGCCAGCAACGCGATTCCAAACGAGCCGCCGAGCTGGCGCGACAAGTTCAATAGTCCCGATGCCTGCTGCAAATCCTTCTTTTCCAAACTGGCGAACGCCGCCTGGTTGATCGGCACGAACAGCAACCCCGTTCCAAGTCCGCGCAGTAGAAGCGCGAATGTCGTATCCTCCGAGCCGGAGGCGGTGCTCAAATGCCCGAGCAGCCACATCGACCAGACCGTAATCACCGTACCGGCGGCAATCAGCCACCGGCTGTCCACCTGCACGCCAGGCCGGTTCAAAATCGCGCCGCACAACAGCACGCTGATCCCCGTCGCCACGCCGCCTGGCAGCAGCGCGAGTCCGGTCTGCATCGACGTGAACCCCAGCACGTTCTGCGCCACCAGCGGGAACAGATAAGTGCCACCGTAAATTCCAAAGCCCAGCACCACGAACAGCCCCAGGCAAACCGACAAAATCGGGTTCTTCAGCACCCGGAAGTTAATCACCGGAGCTTTGTTCTTGGGCGATAGCTGCCACCAGATTAACCCCGTGACACAGATCACCGAAATCACCGTCAGCGTGCAGATCATCGCATCCTGGAACCAGTCGTTGCGCTCACCCTCTTCCAGGACATACTGCATTGTCCCCAAGCCCGTCGCCAGCAGCCCGATTCCCAGCCAGTCCACCACACCGCCTTTTTTCGGCGCTTCGGTATCGTGCAAAAACGTAATCACCAAAAACGCCGCCGCAATTCCCAGCGGCACGTTGATTAAAAAGCACCAGTTCCAAGTGTAGTTGTCCGTGATATAGCCGCCCAAAGTCGGCCCCAGCGTCGGCCCAATCGTCAGGCACATCATAAACAGCGACTGCACCAGCCCCTGCTCCTTCTTCGGAAACACTTGCACCAAAGTTGCCTGCGACGTCGACAGCAGTGCCGCGCCACCCGCGCCCTGAAGCACGCGCCAGAAGACGATCTCCGGCAAAGTCCCGCTCGTCCCGCAGAAAAACGACGCGATGATAAAAATCACGATCGACGCCGACAAATACCGCTTCCGCCCGAACCGCACCGTCAAAAACGCCGTCATCGGCAGCACGATCACGTTCGACAGGATATAGCCCGTCACCACCCAGCCGATCTCCTCCGACGTCGCCCCCAGGTTCCCCGCCATCTGAGGCAAAGCCACATTGACAATGGTGGTATCCAAAACCTGCAGCATCGCCGCCGTAATCAATCCCAGCAAAATAAACCAGCGCAGCGGGTTCACCACCTCGTGAACCATAGGCGCGTTCAGCGGAGTGGAAGGCGCGTGCCCCCGCTCCGGCTTCGACGGCTCAATCGGCAGCCCGTCCAACGCCTCGGGCGGCGATTGGACTACCGTCGTCGCGACTGGAACCGGCTCGTCAACTTCATTCGGCCTTTTCAGTGTAGTTGCCATAAGAAACCCAAATCTAGGCGCGTAGCCCGGTAAAAAAAACATCGACCATAACGCCTTGCATGTCGGGCAGAGCGCCCTCGACACAAGCGGCGGAAACAAGATTCATCAGCATCTGCACCACCATAGGAGCAGGCAGATCGACGCGCACCTCGCCCGCCGCCTGTGCGCCCTCCACGATCTCGGTCAGCAACATCGCCCGGCGCTCGGAGACCGCCTGGTAATCCGGATGAGACAAAACCGCCGCCAGCGACTGCTTCACCTTCACCAGCGCCGCCCGCGCCGGCTCCGCCTTGCTCTCGATCATCCAGTGGACAATTTGCTTCAACCGCTCCACCGGAGACAGCGCCAAATCCAGCGCTCCGATCATCGCCACCGACTCCCCGGCCAAAATCAGCAGCGCCCGCAGCACGATCTCGTCCCGCGACTTGAAATGGTGATAAAGCGTCTGCCGGGAAATTCCCACCCGCGCCGCCACCGCCTCCATCGTGAGCGCATCATAGCCTTGCTCCACCATCAGCGCAAATGCCGCGTCCAAAATCGCTTCGCCCCGCGCCACCCGCTGACGCTCCCGCAGCCCGCCAGGCTCGTCCACCGCCGGAATCAACGCGTCATCTCTCTCCAATAAAGCAGTTGCCATAGCTTTATTTTACACTACTGTAAAATATTTGTCAAAGCTGTCGGCGACCTCTCCGTCCTTCGGGCACCTCTCCTAAAGGAGAGGTGCCCGAAGAGTGGAGAGGGTAGCCACAAAAAAGCCCCGACGCAAAAATCGCGTCGAGGCTAAAACCTATCTCCGGAATATCAACCAGCCGCAGGCATATCAGTCCCAATCTTGTTCAGTTCCGCCACCGCGTCCGCCGGCAGCTCTAATCCCGCCCCGGCCACATTCTCCCGCAGATGCGCCACCGACGAAGTCCCCGGAATCAGCAGGATGTTCGGCGAGCGCTGCAGCAGCCAGGCCAGCGCCACCTGCATCGGC
>CAXSEA010000044.1:0-20453 GCA_964235675.1 uncultured Armatimonadales bacterium
GGTAGGCGGCGCATTTGCAGAACTTCGTCGCCGTCGGGACGGGGCGGGGCGAAAGACAGGCCCTGAGCAAGATATACAACTCCGATTTCGTTCGTCACGGAGTTGGAAAGATCAAAGGGGCCAAGGTCAGTCCAATTTTTGGCGGTGATGCCAGTTTCTTCGAGCAACTCACGCTGGGCTGAAACTAGCGGCGGCAAGGATTTGTCGCCCCCGCCTTCGGGAAGCTCCCACGAATATTTGTTTAGCGTGTAGCGCCACTGGCCAATCAGGAAAGTGTCGTCGTTATCCGCGACAGCGACGACACCGAGGGCATAGTTTTGAAATTCAACGATGCCGTAGATACCAGGGTTGCCATCAGGGCGAACTACCTGATCTTCCCGAACGCGTATCCAAGGGTTGACATATACCTCGCGGCTGCCCACCGTTTTCCAGTGGCTTTGCTCTTCAGCCGCGAGGGGCGCATTACTTAAGTCCAATACCAGGAATTAAGTGGTCGTGCGGCCGCGCATGACGAAGCCGACCACGAACAGAATAATAGCGATGACGATGAGCGCATGGATGCCGACGCCGAACCCGAGCGCGAATGCGTGTACGAAAAACGAGAGAATCCACCAGATAACCAAGATTGTGGCGATTGTCCAAAGAATACCGAACATAATTTATGCCTCCGTTGAAAGTTACTCGTTGTTACCCATTTCGTTGTAGTCTTATGCTTACTTGCCAGGTCAATATATTTATTTGCTGATATGCCTAATCGTCCATGGCACCGCTGGGAACGGCGAGCACGGTGTAAGGGTAGACTCCCGCCACTCCGGGCAAGGCCCGCAGAGCCTCGGCGGTGCGCTCAGTGACGGGGCCGTCGGCGTCGAAGGTGAGCAGCACATGGCTGAGGCCGGTCGTGATTTCCAGCGAGACGCCCGCCGCGTGGCAGGCGGAGGAAATGGCCGAGACAAGACCGGCGCGCTCGTCGGTTTCGAGCATCAGGACGCGGCGGGCCAGCTCGGGCGTGAGCGGCTGAGATGATTGCGTGAGTGTGCTGTTTGCTGTCATGGAGGAATCGGTCACCTGGCGAAGTGGCGGGAAGTCAGGAAGAAGAATGCACCGACCAGCGCGAGTATTAGAACTAGAGCGTAGACGATGGCGAATACTTCGGCGCGCTTTAAGTGGAAGTACCGGAAGTTGGCGATGAGCACGGCGACGCCCATCGGCACCAGCGCGCCGATAGGGAAGCCGATGGCGATCACTTCGCTGATGGCGAGAGTCAGCAGGCCGAACATCCACCAGAAAGTGCCGCGCAGGTTCATGTCGAGCCGCTGCACCGCCGCCAGGAAGAAGGCGATGAAGAGCGCGTCGCCGGGGCCGATTAAAGCCACTACTGGAAGGCCGCTGACGTGGGGGACGTGCACGGAGACGTGGCTGACGATTTCGGGGGCGCGCCTCACGACATTGTTGGTAAAGCCGATGCTGGTCATCGCGCCGACGAAATCGATGGGCATCGCCACCAGGGCCGCCGGGAGCAGGACGTTCCTCTCGCGGACGATGCGCGAGAGCAGGACACCGAACGCGGTCAGGCCGAGGGTGATGGCGAAGCTGAACACGAGAGGCGAGAGATGCGCGAATGCGCCAGCCTCGGACCGGGTGAAGTGCTGGAAAGAGTTGCCCAGCGCCAGAGTTGCGGCCCAAAGGGCGACGCCTACAAGAAGCGCCGTACCGGACTGCCGGGCTGTCCATCTGAGCGCGACCAAGCTCTGCGCCAGCCAGAGCTGGAGCAGCATGAACAAGGCGGTCGGCGCAATGTGGAAGGCGGCGAAGCGCAGGTAAAACTGCGCGCGCGTGGCGGGCGTGAACGGGAGATGAAAGACGCGCGGGTGGTACGGAATCAGCGGCAGGAGAAGCGTGAACGCGGCGTAGGCGATGATCGCGGCGATTGCCAGGCTACGGGTGTTCGGGGCGGCGGGGCGCTGATCCGGCGGAATCGGCGCAGGCTCCGCCGCGACGTTTACCTGACCATCTATAGACTGGAACGATAAGCCTCCCAGCAGGTTTCCGGCGTCATTGCGGGTGTTAGTCATGGAAGTATCGGCGCGTCGTCGCGCGGGTGCGCCGGAGCGGTCAGGAATGCCGGTAGAGCAGAGTTCGGATTTCTTCGATGGTGTTCAAGCGGACAATCTCGCTCCGCAGGGCGGAAACGCCGGGAAAGCCTTTGAAGTAGTGAGTCAGCTGGCCGCGCATCTCGCGCACGGCGCGCTCCTCGCCGACATGCGGGTCGGCGGCGAGGGTGGAGACATGGCGCAGGGCAATTTCGACGCGCTCGCGCAGAGTGGGCGCGGGGCGATGCTCTCCGGTCGCGAGAAAATGCTGGACATCGGCGAAGAGCCAGGGGTTGCCCATGGCGGCGCGTCCGATCATGACGCCGTCGCAGCCGGTCTCGCCCAGCATGCGGCGGGCGTCCTCGGGCGTTTCGACGTCGCCGTTGCCGATGACCGGGATGGTGACTGCGTCCTTCACGCGCCGGATCACCGACCAATCAGCGGTGCCGGTGAAGCCCTGCGAGGCGAAGCGGGCGTGCACGGCAATCGCTTTCGCGCCGACATCCTGCGCGCGCTGGGCGAACTCCACGGCGGTGGCCTGGCTGCGGTCCCATCCGGCGCGGATTTTCACGGTAACGGGAATTTTGACGGCTTTCACCATTGCGCCGACCACGTCTTGCGCGAGGCAAACGTCCTTCATCAGCGCCGCGCCCGCGCCGTTCTTGGCGACTTTCGGCACCCAGCAGCCCATGTTCAAATCGACGATATCCGCGCCGCGCTCCTCGACGACTGCGGCGGCTTCGGCCATCAGCTCGGGGACGCCGCCGAAGAGCTGGACGGAAACGGGCCGCTCGGAATCGTCCCAATCGAACATGCCGAAGGTTTTGGCGTTCTTGTAATGAATCGCGTGGGATGAAAGCAGCTCGGTAACCACCAGTCCCGCGCCGAGATCGCGGCAGATAGAGCGAAAGGCGTGGTTGGTGATACCGGCCATCGGCGCTAGGATGAGCGGCGTGTCGATGGTGACGCTGCCGATTTGGAGCGGCTTGAGCGGGCGGGTGGTTATGTTTTCGGTGGTGATGGAAACGATTGGCATACTATCAGAATTGTACCGCAAATGCACATTTGGACCTGGGGTAATATGCTTCAGCGTTGAACGCGAAAACAGAAATAATTAGGATACGTCAAGCTAAACGAATCATGAAACTGTTACTACAAACATTGTTCACGACTGCACTAGCGTTTTTAGTGATTAGCACTGGCATGCTGCATGCTGATGATCAGCCTCCCTCACCACCTGTTGTCCACTCGTTAGAACATAAAACCAATCTTGGTGCAGCGTTAGATCAGCCGGATGTAATAGTGACAAAGAATCAGCAAGAGTTTGGCAATATGCTAGGGAAAACTCACCAGCTTGCGCGCGGCATGTATCCAATCAAACGGCGCTATGCCTTGTATATCAATGGAATTTCAGTAAACACAAGTGATCCGAAGGGCATTTCTGCCGCAGGAATTGAGGTGAAGGAAGCCGTAACAATTAGTGGTGGCAACTTTCGACAAACCGATGTCGACTCACGGTACGTAGATGCTCCCGATATTAGTAAATTTCAATCTTTTGTAAATGCAATGGAGACCGAGGCTGAAAAGTCCCCACAGGATGGCGATAATTCAGAAGGAACGTACACTACGCCTGGCGGCACTACGTTGATCTATCAGCATAATGGAAAAAGAGAAACAGATTTCTCTTTACAGAACGAGTCGCAGGATGTTTGGATTTTTAGATTCTCATCTTCGAAAGATATTGCAAAGTTTAAGCAAGCCGTTGATACAGCAGCTGTATGGGCAGCTAATCAACATCCTCCTGCTTCCTAAGCACGTATAACTATTACCTGTAAGGTTATTAGGCCTTGCTAGCAACACAAATAGTTTTACTTCTCCTGCGCCGCTCGGACAATAGCCGCGAAGTCGGCCGGGGCCAGGCTTGCTCCGCCGACTAGGCCGCCGTCGATGTGTTCTTGGGCGAGGAGTTCTTCGGCGTTGCCGGGTTTCATGGAGCCGCCGTAGAGGATTCGGACGGATTCGGCGGTGGCGGGGTCGTAGAGCTTGGCGATTTCGTCGCGGATCATGCCGCAGACCCGGTTGGCTTCGGGGGTGTCGCAGGTCTCGCCGGTGCCGATGGCCCAGACCGGCTCGTAGGCGATCACAACTCGGTGCGCCATGTCGGCGGCGCTGACGTCGCCGAGGGCGCGCTGCACCTGGGTTTGGATCACCTCGTCGGTTTGGTGCTCGTGGCGCTCGCCTAAAGTCTCGCCGACGCAGAGGATCGGGCTCAGCTCGTTGTCCAGGACTTCGATAATTTTCAGGTGGACGGTGTGGTCGGATTCGCCGAAGTAGCGGAAGAAGTCGCCTTCGGCGTCCGGCTCGGCCTTGCCGAAGCGTCCGCGCGGCTCGGAGTGGCCGACGATCACGTATTCCGCGCCGATGTCCACCAGCATGATTGGGCTGACTTGGCCGGTGTAGGCACCGCTGTTTTTCCAGAAGCAGTCCTGCGCGCCGAGAGCGATCTCGGTGTCGGTGCCGGCCAGCTCCTCGCGGACCGCGTAGAGCGCGGTGGCGGGCGGGCAGAGGACGACCTCCACCCCGGCCACTTCGGCGATTTCGCCCTTCAGAGCGCGGACAAATTCCAGCGCTTGCGGGACAGTCTTGTTCATCTTCCAGTTACCGGCGATCATGGGTGTGCGAGCCATAAGATTCCTCTGCTGATGATTAATTTTGAGATGAAGCGTTCAGTCGGCGAACTGCTTCAGCGATTTTTTGAACGCGGCGTACTGGGCTTTGTAGCGCGTTAAAGCTTGCGCGTTGTTGTAGCGTATGCCGAAAACGTGGCGGGTGTTGGTCGAGCCGTCCTGGTAGTCTTCCCAGGAGCGCATGTAATCGCCGCTTTGAGAGCGCACCGTTGTCCATGTTATATGCAACGCGTTCGCGGCTGTCGCACCCTTGAACTTCGAGGGGGTGACCTGCTGCCGGGTTGAAACCAGCGTCTCGCGTGTAGTGTCAATTTGAGCGTATGGACAGTCGCCGCTCCATTGTGGGGAGAAAACGAAGAATTGCGCCGCGCCGTCCGGCGACGTGAAGTAGGCGCTGTCCGAGCCGGTCGTGCTGCTGGTGCTTAGCGGGCCTGATTTCACGCGGAAGCCAGCGGGGCATGCGATATCGAACCAGGCCCCGTGATACATATGCGCTGCCTTGCCGCTGACCGGCGCGGCCAGCGCCAGTACCGATGGGGATGCAGCGAGGCCGCTAAAACAGCTCAACGCTATCGAGCAAGCGACAGTTGCGTAGCGCAAGCGAATTTGCATGAGGCACCCCATCTTCTCAGGCAGAGCGATGGCTACGCGGTTGTCCGGAACAGCGTCTGGTCACGGCGGCGGCCGACGCTGAGGATTTCCACCGGGCATCCGGCGATCTGCTCCACCGTGGCGATAAACTTTTTCGTATTCTCGGGAAGCTCTTCGAAGGATTGCGCGTCGCTGACATCCTCGCTCCAGCCGGGGACTGTCTCGTACACGGGCTTGCATTTCACCAGGCGGAACTGGTCGCTGGGGAAATCCTCGATGATTTGTCCATCCTCGGTTTGGTAGCGGGTGCAGATTTTCACTTCCGGAAAGCCGGATAACACGTCGAGGTGCATCAGCGAAACGGCGCTCAGACCGTTGACTAAGACGGAGTAGCGAAGCGCAACGCCGTCGAGCCAGCCGCAGCGGCGGGGGCGTCCGGTGGTGGTGCCGTACTCGTGGCCGCGCTCGCGGATGAGGCTGCCGGTCTCGTCTTCCAGTTCTGTCGGGAACGCACCCGCGCCGACACGGGTGGTGTAAGATTTGGTGACGCCGATGATCTTGTCGATCTGGGTGGGGCCGAGGCCGGTGCCGACAGTCGCGCCGCCGGCGGTCGGGTGCGAGGAAGTCACGTAGGGATAGGTGCCGAGGTCGATGTCGAGCAGGGTGCCCTGCGCGCCTTCGAAGAGGACGCTTTTACCGGATTTCGCGGCGCGGGCGACGGCGATGGCGGTATCGTCGACATAGGGGCGAAGCACGTCGGCGAAGGGCGCGAATTCGGCGGCGATCTTTTCAGCCGACACGGGCTGCGCGCCGTAGACCTTCATCAAAATCTCGTTTTTGAGGACGAGCACCTGATCGAGGCGAACCCTAAAAACTTCGGCGTCGATAAATTCGCGCATGCGGATGCCGACGCGGGCGGCTTTATCCTGATACGCAGGACCGATGCCGCGTCCGGTGGTGCCGATGGCGGAGCCGCCTTTGCGTTTTTCTTCCAGCTGGTCGAACAAGCGGTGGTACGGCAGAATGACGTGCGCGTTGCCGCTGATCTTGAGGTTCTGGCAGTCGATGCCGCGTCCCTGCAAGCCTTTCAGCTCGCCGACGAAGCCTTCAGGGTCGATGACGACGCCGTCGGCGACGACATTGAGGGTGTTAGGGTTCAGGATGCCCGCCGGGACGACATGGAGCTTGTACTCCTGGTCGCCGACACAGACCGTGTGGCCTGCGTTGCTGCCGCCGCCCCACCGCACGACCACATCCTTGTCGTGCGCGAGAAAATCGATAATCTTGCCTTTGGCCTCATCGCCCCATTGAGCGCCGACCACAACGGTGTTCGCCATAATGCCGCGTGTCTCCACTTCCCACACGCTCCCAACTTGTACCCTCCGGGCCAAGGGAGCAGTCACAAAATTGCCCGCGCTAGTGGCCACAATCGCCGCCTTGCGGCGCGGCTCACTTTTCGCGGGGTAAAACACGGAGCACACTGAAAATTCTGCTCGGACCAGCCGGTTTTACGGACAAGTATAGCACACGCGGCAAATCCGTGCTGTTGCCGGCTGGGCGCTCCGCTTCTTCTGCTTGATCGCGCTGGATGCGGCCTGGTCGTCGCGGCTACTGGTCGTCGGTTGAGGCGGGAGCGTCGGGGTTGTCGGAAGGGCGGTCGGTGATGGAGACGCCACCGCGACCGCTGTGCTGGGAGCCGGGCTGGTGGATATAGAGAATGTAGAGGGCGGCGATCAGCACCACGGCCAAAACAGCGCCAAGCCAGATGCGCTTAGTTTGGGCTTGAGGCGTCACCTCGGCGACTTTCTCGCCGGGCAGAGGGGTGTTGTAGCCCGCTTGATTGAACTTCGCGCCGCCGCCGAGAAACGAGGTTGATGTGCCGGACTCAGGTGAATCCGAGCCGCGGGATGGTTGCTGGTCAGTCATCGCCAAAATTATACCAGTCGGCGGGGGATTTGGCGAAAATACGCGAAACATCGCCTTTCGGAGAATGTCTATAATGGACAAGCCGCCATGAGCAACAGCAACACGCCATTTTTACGACTTCAAGACCGGGTGATCGACGCGCTTCTTCGCGCGTTTTCGCCCGCCCGCCGCGCCTGCGCTCGGGCCGAGCAGCTGATTTCGCTGAACGCGGACGGCGAGGCGACCGAAGCCGAGCGCCGGGAGCTGGAAGCGCATTTGGAGCGCTGCCCAGGCTGCCGCGCTCTGGAAAACGCCACGCTGCTGGTGCGCGCCGATCTGCGCGAGCGTCCCCGCGCCGCGCTGCCGGAGACGCTTGCCGCGCGTCTAGCCGCCACGATCGCGGACGAGCAGCGCCGCGAGCGGGTGGAAGCGCTGGAGCGGGGCAGCAAGCGCCGAGTCGCCGCGCCGGGTCTGCGTTTGGGTTTGGCGGGCGGAGTCGTGGGCGCCGTACTCGCCGGATTTTTAACGATCAGCGTGCTGCATCAATCGCCAACGGGACATTTGGCGCATCCTGTCGCGCGTCCCGTGATTGGCACGGCAGCGCGCCATTCCGCCCCACCCTCTCCGATTAGCGCGCCGTCGAACTTGGCGTCTGTTCCACGGTCCCATTCCATCGGCAGCCGCGTGCCCGTGAACGGGCAGGCACAGCCGACGAATATCGCTTCAGGGGAAGTTGACAGCTCGCGTCCTGAAATCGGCGGACAAACAGCGCAGCCCAACGGATCGCTGAGTCGCCGCAACCCTGTTCAGCAGCAGTTGAATCGTGAGGAGCAGGTGGTTGCCGTGAAACCGGCGGAAACCGGTACGTTTTTTCCAGGCAGGGTCAAGCTTCCGGCGGCTTTAACGATCAACCACGCCAAGCCGCTGCACACGGGGATTGGGGTGACCAGTCATACCGTGACAAACGTGCCTGGGAATGAAGTTGCCAGCACCGCGATTCGCCCCGGCAAAAGCGACGTGTTCCATTTTCCCGCTCCCGGCAAATCCGAGCAGCCTGACGCTCAAGTGGCCGCAAACGATATTCCCAGCCAGCCGCTGCGTCAGCCTGAGATGCAGAGCAGCTTGACGAGCGAACTGCGTAATCTGGCGGGCGGAACGCAGCGGGCGCAGATTCGCAGCACCAAGGTCACGATCAGCCTGGCCGCGTACCCGTCTAATTCCGGCAGCACGTCCAACGGCGCGAGCCTGGTGTACGCGCCCGCAAATCTGTAGGCGCATTCGGAATTCGGTTGCTACAGGGCTATATCCACAGAGCAAGGAGAGTTGAGGCGTTATTGCTTCGGCTCTCCTTGTTTGCGTTTGATGGTCAGAATGCGCCCGAGCCGCGCTCCCACTCGCCGGCGCGCCGATGCGCCTCGCGCGGCTGAGGCTGAACCGTTCAGAGCCGCCGTGTCGGAGGCGATTGCACTGGAGGAGCGTCCGGATCTGTGCTCGCGCTCCTCGGAGCGGTCCGCCTCCTGCATTAGCCGCTCGGAGAGCAGCGCCGCGTTGTCGCTCCTGAGCTTCGGGTACAGATGCACCAGAACCACTTGCGTGCCCGCCGCTAGGGGAATAGCGAGCAGAGTGCCGCCGACGCCGAGCAGCGTGCCGCCGATCATCATCGCAGAAATTGCCCAGAGCGGGTGCAGCCCGACCTGCCTCCCGATGATGCGCGGAGCGACAATCTGATCGAAGACGATCTGGTGCACGAAGATCATGATGCCCAGCACCAGGAGCGCTTTGGCGAGCCCCGCGCCGGAGTAGGCGACGAGTCCAATCAAGATGGTGGAGACGATCGCGCCAAGATACGGGATGGCGTACAGAATGCCCGCGACCACGGCGACCGTTTCGGCGTACTGCACGTTTAGAAATCGGAGGATGCAATAGGTAACGACGATGTCGAGCAGCATCATCAGCACGACGCCGCGCACGTAGTTGCCGAACACGGCCACCACGTCGTTGAGCAATTTCAGCATCCCGGCGCGTTTTTCCGGACGGACGAACAGAAGGGTTTTCCCCATGATCGTGTGGTAGTCGGCCAGGAAGTAGAAGGCTAAAATCGGAACAATGATGACCCAGATCAGGTTGCTGGCGAAGAGGGGCAGCTCGGTGCCGAGATGGCTGAGGGAAGCGGATAAAAACGCGGGAACGTGCTGCACCTGCTGGACGACCGGAGCGCGGACGATGGCCGGGATGTTGTGGCGCACCATGTAATCGGCCACAATGTTCGAGAAGTGGTCGGTGGCCGCGCCCGCGTGCGGGCCGAGCGCGACGCCAATTACTTTGCCCGACGGCCCAATGACCGGCTGCGCGAGCATCGCCGGCGGAATCAGATGACGTGCCACCTGGCCGAGCTGCCCGCTGACATAGGGTACGAGCACAAAAAACAGCGCGCCGAAAGCCGCGACGAAGAGGGCGTAGATGACTAGGATCGCGAAGCCGCGCCGCCAGCCGCGACGCTCCATCCGGTCGATCTCCGGGGCGAGCGTCAAAGCGATGGTGATGGCGATGAAGAACGGCGGGATCAGCGCCCGGAGGGTGTAGACCAGCCAGAGTCCGGCGGCGATGGCGAGCAGGTAGAAGACGATGGCGAATAAAGTCATCGCCCGGCCGCGCTCGAAAACTGGAACTGGGAGTGTCATATAGGTTTGTACCGCTGGAGAACCCATCCGGCCTTTCAGGCCACCTTCCCGGTCGGGAAGGAAAAGTCTACGGCCTGCGATTGAAGCGTTTGGTTATGGGTAAGCGGTTTTTACCCAATCAGTCGCCGTGGATGGCTTGATTGTCGGTATCTTTGGGACTGATGGTTACGCCTGGGAGTTCCCGGCTAGTCCCGGAGCGGGTAGGTACAATAGTATTATGCAGATACTTGCCGATGACGCCGAATTGTACGAGGCCGTGGGGTCGTCGGAGCAGCCTTTTTTCGAGCTGGTGGACGCGTTCTACGCGCGCGTGGAGGCCGACCCTCCCCTACGCTCGGTGTACCCACCTGATCTGACCGAAGGAAAGCAGCATCTAGTCTGGTTCTTAATCCAGCGCTTCGGCGGCCCGGAGCATTTCAACCGGCGGCGCGGCGCGCCGATGCTGCGGCGTCGGCATTTCCCGTTTACCATCGACCGCGACCAGGCGATGCGCTGGGTACGCGCGATGAGCGGGGCAATCGGTGCGACCGCGCCGTTTACGCCCTACAAGCCGATGCTGATGAAGTATTTCGAGGACTCGGCGCTGTTTCTGGTGAACCACAATGGAGAAGAAGATGTGGATATGCTGGAAGGGCAGCTTTTGTCGGTGCGGACCCATGAGCGCCCAAAATAACTGCAACCATATCGGCTTCTTAGACCAACCTTAGCAATATGGCTATACCGGATTATCAAACAATTATGCTGCCGCTGATGAGCAGTTTGTCTAACGGCACTATTCGCAGTATAAAAGAAATTACTGAATTGCTTTCTGAAGAGTTTGAATTATCCAGCGATGAATCGAACGAATTATTACCAAGCGGCCAGTCACTAATATTTCCCAATCGGGTCGGCTGGGCACGAACTTATCTCAAGAAGGCTGGACTGGTCGATTATCCCAAACGAGGAATGGTGTCCATCACGCAACGCGGTTTAGAGGTTTTGCAAAAAAATCCATCTAAAATCGACAACAATCTACTCAAAAGTTTTCCTGAGTTTCTGCATTTCCAAAGTTATAAGAAAGATGAGAGTGATTCGGATATTGCGGCCGAATTCAATAAAGCAGTTGATACACAGACTCCTGAAGAAACCATCGAAAATGCATACCAAACCATTCGTCAGGCGCTGGCTCTTGATCTACTGGAAACCGTGAGAAACCTATCGCCGCAGTTCTTCGAACGACTAGTCGTAGAACTACTCGTAAAGATGGGTTATGGAGGCTCTATCAAAGATGCCGGTCAGGCACTCGGCAAATCGGGAGATGAAGGTATTGACGGCACGATCAAAGAAGATAGACTTGGTTTAGACATCATATATATACAAGCAAAGAAATGGCACGCCACGAACACTGTTGGACGTCCTGAGCTACATAAATTTGTTGGTGCGCTAGTCGGTCAAGGCGCAAAGAAAGGCGTATTTATAACAACTTCGTCGTTCACTAAAGAAGCGGTAGATTATGTTCCTCGAAATGACACCAAAATTGTACTTATCGATGGCCAGCAATTATCTCAGCTGATGATTGATTACAATTTAGGGGTAGCACCTCAGCGCAACTACGAAGTTAAGCGGCTAGACAGCGATTACTTTGAAGAATAGAGCCGAATTTTGGCATTCAGCCTTCGACTAATCTAGTTCTGAGAAGATAATATTAACATGAACGGTTATTTACTCTTTTCCCACGGCTCTCTCCTCTGCGGCGCGGGGCAGTCGTTGAACGAGCATGCGGCTCGATTGCGAGAGCGGTTTGCAGGCGTGCCGGTGGAAGTCGGCTATTTGAACTACTCCGAGCCGACTGCCGCCGATGCCGTCGGCGCTCTGGTGGAGGCTGGCGTGACTCATATCACGGTCATCCCCTACTTTTTGGTGCCAGGGTATTTTGTCAAGGTGAGCCTGCCGGAGAAGATGGACGAGGTCTGCGCCGGTTATCCCGGATTGAGCTATACGGTGGCGCCGGCGCTGGGAACCGACGATCTGCTGGCGGATGCATTGATTGCGTCGGCGCGGCAGCCAAAGACGCCGGAGGTGGAATCGGCGGAGGTGTACGCGGTGGCGGCGGCGGCTTGCCGGGATTTCGCCGACTGCCCGCTGCATGAGACGATCCACTGCCCCGCCACTGCCGCGCGGATGGCTCTCGCCGCTGCCTAGAAAGAGGTGATTCGATGGAAAGCAAAGAAGCGATGCTGGTAATGGTGCACGGGTCGCCCCGCGCCAGCGCGAACAAGCCGATGCATGCGGTCGTGGACAAGGTGCGCGAGCGGGGAATCTACCCGATTGTGGAGGTCGGCTTTATGGAGTGCAACGAGCCGACGATTCCCGAGGCGATCGACACGTGCGCGGCGCAGGGGGCGACTCGAATTATCGCCGTGCCGTATTTTCTGCATCTGGGCGTGCATGTCGCCGACGATCTCCCTACCCTACTGACCGAGGCGATGGAGCGTCATCCGGGCATCGTGATCGAGATGGGGGAGTATTTGGGGCGCTCGCCGCTGGTGACGGATGTGCTGGTTGCGCGGGCTGGGGAAGCGGTTGCCGGTGCGTGACCAACCCTATCCGCCCTCTCGGGCACCTTCCCTGAAAGGGAAGGAACTGTTTACAGCCAATGTGCGGCTATGCCTGCGTATTCAAGCGGTCAGCCGATCCAGCTTGACAAAAAGTTCCTTCCCTTTCAGGGAAGGTGCCCGAGAGGGCGGATAGGGTTCGGTGGTATAACTCTGCGTGCCTGAAAATACCTCTCTTCCTACGACAATGCGCGCTTTGCGCAAGCTGCGCCCTGAGCCGGGTTTGAGCCTGGAGACTGTTCCCGTTCCCGAAGTTGGGCCGGGCGATATTCTGGTGAAGGTGCGGGCGGCGACAATCTGCGGCACCGACCTGCATATTTGGAACTACGATGCCTGGGCGCAGAACCGGCTGAAGCCGCCGCTGACGACCGGGCATGAAATGGCGGGGGACGTGGTGGCGGTCGGGTCGGACGTCAAGAATATTTTGGTGGGCGATTATGTGGGGGCGGAAAGCCATTTTGTCTGCGGGCATTGCTACAACTGCCGTATCGGCGAGCCGCATACCTGTAAGAACACGCAGATTTGGGGCGTGGACCGCGACGGCTGCTTCGCCGAATACGCGCGTCTCAGCGCGGGGAACGCTTGGCTGACCAGCCGCTCGCTGCCTCCGGCGGTGGCTTCGGCGCAGGAGCCGTTCGGGAACGCGGTGCATACCGCCCTCACCCATGAGCTGATCGCCCGGACGGTTTTGATTACCGGCTGCGGGCCTATCGGGCTGTTCGCTATCGAGATCGCCCGCGCGGCGGGAGCCAGCCGCATCTTCGCCACCGACACCGCGCCCGCTCGTCTGGAAATGGCTCTGCAGCTCGGCGGCGACCGGATTCATGTCTACGACGCCGCCGACCCGGACGTGGTCGCCAAAATCATGGTGGAGACCGGCAACGAAGGCGTCGACGTTTTATTGGAAATGTCCGGCCACCCCGCCGCTTTAAAGCAAGGCTTCGACGCTCTCCGCTACGGCGGCCACGCCGCCCTGCTCGGCATCTGCTCCCAGCCCATCCGCGAGTTTGATTTGACCAACGCCATCGTCTTCAAAGGCGCGAGCATCTACGGCGTGACCGGACGGCGCATGTTCGAGACCTGGTATCAGACGCGGGGGCTGATCGAAACCGGGCAAGTGGACATCCGCCCGGTGATTACGCACCACATGCTGCTGGAGGATTTCGAGCAGGCGTTCGACCTGATGCTGAGCGGAAAAGCGTTGAAAGTGGCGCTGTATCCGCACGGGCTGGATGGGGCTTGGTAACAACCGCATCGTTATTTTATTCGCGGGAGTTCAACGACCAAACAATGGATGCGCGTGACTATAATGCTGAAGCTTTATTACAGATAAGCGCAGACAGTATAATTAGCTATCAGCAAGAAGCGCTGGAAGCTGAGATAATCGCTCGGGTCAATCGCGCCTTCAACAATGTCCGACGAGATAACGGTGTCACTCTGCACGAGGCGATTGTGTACGACAGCTTTGGGAGTGAGGAGCAACGCGTACAAGCTAGGGAGTCAGATCGCGAAGCTAAATGGCAAGACATACCGGATGAAGATTTGAATACAAATCATGCGGTCTTGTACTTCTTGGACCAAACAAGTTTTCGATACTACATTCCTGCATTCATGTGTTGGACTCTGAAAAACTACAGCATATCGAGCAGTCTGACCGTTGACAACACCATCTCCGCTCTTTATGTAGGCTCGGTGGGTTCGGTGCTTAGGCGAAGGCACGTTGAGCGACTCAAGAACTTCACTGTGTGGGAGCGATACGCGATCTGCGATTTCCTGCGTTATATGGCTACTCAGGCTTACAGTTGGATAATTCCATCTTATGCTGTTGAAGCTCTAAAATTTTGGGAAACGTTCGCCCTCTTGGATGATAGATCAGGTCGATCAGATCAAGAGGATCTCACTTAAAAGCTAGCGTTGCAGGAAAATGCAGTACCTACAGGCTAATCTGTGAAGATTAAATAATCAGTCTGCTTTGTCTCTAATGCTTATAAGTCGCCAAATACTTCTGAGGCATCCAAGAACTCCAGACCAACAATGTTGTTACTTACGTCATAATCGTAAATGATTGTATCGTAATGTGCACTATCGACGATCACAGAGTCACTTAAAACAAGTCGCACGATATTAACGCTAGCGTCAATTCTCAATTTTATTTATTTAAGTGCAGGCCGAACCCGCTCCCCGATTAGTTCGATTGAGCGCATGAGTTTGGCGTGGGGGAGTGAGGCGTTGTCCATTTGGAAGGTGACTCGGGATATGCCTCCGAGGGCTTCGGAGTGGCGGTTGATTTTTGCGGCGACTTCTTCGGGGCCGCCGACGAGCAGGGGGCCTTTGGGGCTGGTGACGGCATCGAATTGGGCGCGGGTGACCGGGGGCCAGCCTCGCTCGCGGCCGATTTCGGTGAAGGTGCGGGCGTAGCCGGGGAAGTATTCGTCCTTGGCGGATTCGGAGGTCTCGCCGACGTAGCCAATGGAGTGCAGGCCGACTTTAAGCTGGTCGGGGGAGTGGCCGGCTTGCTTGCCGTACTCGCGGTACAAATCAACGAGGGGGCGGAAGCGGTGGGTTTCGCCGCCGATGATGGCGACCATCAGGGGCAGGCCCAAGGCTCCGGCGCGGGCGAAGGACTGCGGGGTGCCTCCGACGCCGATCCAGATGGGAAACGGGTCTTGCAGCGGGCGGGGGTAGACGCTTTGCCCAGTGAGCGCGGGGCGGTATTTGCCGGACCAGGTGACTTGCTCATCCTGGCGGATGCGGAGCAGCAGGTCGAGCTTTTCGGTGAAGACAGCGTCGTAGTCCTCCATTTTCAGGCCGAACAACGGGAACGACTCGGTAAACGAGCCGCGTCCGACCACCATCTCCGCCCGGCCTCGCGAGATCAAATCCAGCGTGGCGAACTCCTGAAAAACGCGCACGGGGTCGGCGGCGCTGAGGACCGTGACGGCGCTGGTCAGCCGGATTTTGCTGGTGCGGGCCGCGGCGGCGGCGAGGATAATCGGTGGGGCGGAGTCTAAAAACTCCGGGCGGTGGTGCTCGCCGATGCCGAAGACGTCCAGGCCCACTTGGTCGGCGCGGACGATGCGCTCCAGGAGCTGATCCATCGCGGCGACCGGCGCGATCTTCTCGCCGGTGCCCGTGTCCGCGTAAGAGGCGAAGCTGTCGATTCCGACTTGCATAATCGTAGTTACCTATGCGTTCCGCCGCGCATCCGCTGCGCCCAATCGATTTTGTAGTAGCCGAGCAGCACGTCGTAGAGTTCCGGATGCGTTGCTTTCAGCTTGGTCGATTTCTCGAAGAATGCTTCGGTGGCAGCCACGAAGAACGCGCCGGGATTAGCTGCGCCGTAGGCCGGCAGCGCGCCCTGACGGTCGTGCCCGTTGTCGATCTTCAACTGCTCGAACTCGCGCTCCATGACTGTGGCCCAGCGGTCGTACAGCGCGTCGCTGTCCAGGACGGGAACGCCCATTGTGGTCGGATTCTGGAAATCCAGCCGGTGCGCGAACGCCCGCAACGCGAGGCCCGTTGTTTCGGTGTCGGTTGCGCTACGCCCGGCTGAGTTTTGCCAGGTCAGCATGACAGGCCCAGTTTTGTACGCGGGGCTCATCATGTCGATGTCGGTTCCGCCGAAGATGCTGATGGCGGGAGCGACATTGTTCGCGTCGATTACCTGAGCGCCGGGAGGGTAAAAAATGATCGAGTCCACGTTGGGATAGTAGTCGTGCTCGGCAAACCCTACGGTGAGCAGAATCGCCAGCGCGCTGGTGACCACTTTCATCTCGTCGGTCACTACGCCGCCGAAGTCCGCCGACGCTTCCCAATACTTCTCGCGCATAAAAACGCGCAGATCGCCTTCGAGCCGGGCACGCTCGGGATCAGTGAGATCGTTGTAATGGAGGACGCTCGCTTGTAGCCAGGGCCGCCATTCGTCGGGAAACGGCTCGCTAACGATAGCTTGGCGGTCGGGGTGGAGGTGAAAGGGCCAGGATAGACGCATGGGTGTAGTTTACCCACGCCCACCCTATCCGGCCTCTCGGCCACCTTCCATTCCGGGGAAGGAACTTATTACAGCCACTGAGCAGCTATAGCTGAACGCATTTTACTGATTAGCCAACCAAAGGATGTAAGCAGTTCCTTCCCTTTCAGGGAAGGTGGCCGATAGGCCGGATGGGTGGGACGGTGGCCGATAAGCTCGGCTTAAAATACGCCCATCTTTGTTCCGACGCGCTTGAAGACGCCGACGGCTTCGATCAAGTCATCTTGGGTGTGGGCGGCTGAGACGATGGTGCGGACCCGCGCTCGGCCTTTGGCGACTGTGGGGAACGTGATTCCGGTGGCGTAAACTCCCTCGCTCGCCAGTTCTTTGGAGAACTGTCCGGCTTCGGCCTCGCCGCCGATGATGACCGGGGTGATGGGAGTCTGGGAGATGCCGGTGTCGAAGCCAAGCTCGGTGAGGGCGGCTTTGAAGAAGCGCGTGTTGCTCCAGAGGGAGTTCATCAGCTGCACTCCCTCGTCGGATTCCATAATATCGAGCGCGGCGATCACCGACGCGGTTACCGCTGGGGGGTGCGAGGTCGAGAAGAGGAACGGGCGGGCGCGGTGTTCCATGAGCCGCCGCAGGCTCTCGGTGCAGGCGACATAGCCGCCCAGAACCCCGACGGCTTTGGAAAGCGTGCCCACCGAGATATCCCACTGGTCATGGGGAATGCCGAAGTGCGAGACCGTGCCGCGTCCGTGGTCGCCCAGAACGCCGCTGGCGTGGGCGTCGTCCACCATGGTAATCGCGCCGAACTCCTTGGCAAGCTCGGCGATTTTGTCGAGCGGGGCGATGTTTCCGTCCATCGAAAAGACGCCGTCGGTGACGATCAGAGTCTTTTTGTGCGCCCCCCTTGTCTCGGTGAGGATGCGGCGCAGGTCGTCCATGTCAGTGTGCTTGTAGACCGCGCGGGCGGCTTTGGTGAGGCGAACGCCGTCGATGATGGACGCATGGTTGAGCGCGTCGCTGATGACTAAATCGCCTTCTTCCAGCAATACGCCGAGAACGCCCGCGTTGGCCGTAAAGCCGCTTTGGAACACCAATGCGGCCTCGGTTCCCTTGAACTTCGCCAAGCGCCGCTCCAGCTCCTCGTGGATATCCATCGTTCCGACAATCGTCCGGACCGCGCCCGACCCCGCGCCGTACTTCTCAGTGGCCGCTATCGCGGCTTCCTTCAGCTTGGGATGCGTCGCCAGGCCGAGATAGTTGTTCGAGGCGAGATTGATCTCTTTGCGGCCGTCGATGACGGCGCGCGGGCCGGTCGGGCCGGTGACTTCCGGAAGATGGTCGTGGTAGGTGCCGGCGGCTTTCAGCTGGTCAAGCTGCGCGTTGACGTAGGTATCGAGAGTGGCGTTTGACATGGGATAGTTTTACCCAATGTAACTGCTGCCTGGATAAGCATCGCAGCCAGTATAAGCGCCTTGCGCTGTCCGAACCTCCCCCAACCGCGTCTCGGAAAGAGAGGAACTAGGAACCGGTCCGGGAGACCTATCCGGCCTTTCAGGCCACCTTTCCTGAAGGGAAGGACTTAAGATCAGCGTAATGCGTTCGTTTAGTTCCTTCCCTCTAGAGGGTTCAGCAAAAGTCCTTATTTCAAGGTTGTTCTGGTTCCCCTCCATTTCTAAGGAGGGGTTAAGGGAGGTCGGGAGCGCTTCACGGCAGCTTCATTGAGCTTGTCAGACAGGAGTTCCAGACCTCCCCCAGCCCCTCCATAGAAATGGAGGGGAGTTCAGATGACTTCTTCTAAACCTCGTTTGGGGAAGGTGGCGCGTGAGTGACGAATGGGTCTTTGGAGGTTGAGTGTTAGGTTCTTGTACACCCTCTTTCGATAGGTTAGAGAGTTGTGACGGCTTCTTGGATTAGGCTTGGGCGGGCTACCGGTCGATGGCGGCCATGGTTCGCTCCGGGTAGCGCTCTCCGGCGGCGGCACCTTTAGGGGCGATTTCGTCGAGGCGGGCTAAATCCGAGGAAGTCAGGTGGACGTTAAGGGCGTTGACGTTGCTTTCCAGGTAGGTGCGTCGCTTGGTGCCGGGGATGGGGACGATGCTGTCGCCCTGCGCGAGCACCCAGGCGAGAGCCAGCTGGGAGGCGGTGCATTCCTTCTGAATCGCCATCTGCTCGACCTGCTTCACCAGCTCCAGATTTTTCTGGAAGTTCTCGCCTTGGAAGCGCGGGGAGCTGCGTCGGTAGTCGCCTTCGGGGAAATCTTCGGGGCTTTGGTACTGGCCGGTGAGGAAGCCACGTCCCAGCGGGCTGTACGGGACGAAGCCGATGCCCAACTCGCGGCAGGTGGGGATGATCTCGTCTTCCGGCTCACGGCTCCACAATGAGTATTCGGTTTGCAGCGCGGCAATCGGGTGCACGGCGTGGGCGCGGCGGATGGTCTGCGGGCCGGCTTCGGACAAACCTAGAAAACGAACTTTGCCCTCCTGCACCAGTTCCGCCATCGCGCCGACGGTATCCTCGATGGGCGTGTTCTTATCGACACGGTGCTGGTAGTACAGGTCGATGGTATCGACCCCGAGCCGCTTCAGCGACGCCTCGCACTGCTGCTTGACGTATTCCGGCTTTCCGTTCACCCCGAGAAACTCGCCGCTCTCCGAGCGCATGTTGCCGAACTTCGTGGCAATGACTACCTCGTCCAGCCGCCCCTTGATCGCCTTGCCGACCAGCTCCTCGTTTTTCCCGACGCCGTACATGTCGGCGGTGTCCAAGAAGCTCACGCCGAGATGCAGCGCGAGGTGAATCGTCCCAATGGATTCCGCCTCATCGCCCTGTCCATAAAACTCGGACATGCCCATGCATCCCAGCCCCATTGCCGAGACGCCTAGTTTTCCTAGTTGTCGTTGTTGCATTCCAGATTGCTCCAAGGCCGCATGGCCTTTTTTGTCGTTTCTTATCGCTGGCGCGATAAGAAAACAGCGGACAAATTAGCGCATCGTTAAACTCACCGAGCGCTTGTCAATAAACTTGCCCTCATCACGCCAGCGATAAGGGCTGTGAAAAAAGGCCAAGCGGCCTGAGCGTTCTTTGTCTCTTACCGCGCTTTGTATTCCTGCCAGAGCTGCTCGAAGGTGTCGATCTCCCGGCCGAGGACGTCCATGCCGCCTTGCCAGAAGGCGGGGTCGCTGAGGTTGACGCCGACTTTGTCCATCAGTTGCTGGGGCGTGAGGCTGCCGCCGGCACGGAGAACGTCCAAATATTTTTCGGCGAAGGGCTGGCCTTCCTGCTTGTACTTTTGGTACAAGGACAGGACGAGAAGCTCGCCGAAGGAGTAGGCGTAGACGTAGAACGGGGTGCCGATGAAGTGGGGAATATAGCTCCACCAGGTGCGGTGCTCGTCGCCTAGCTCGACGGAATCGCCGAACATCGCCTGGATGGTGGATTGCCAATACTCGCCGAACTGCGCGGGGGTCAGCTCGCCCTGGGTGCGCCGGTGGTTGTGGACGGCTTGCTCGTAGCGGTACATCGAGGCCTGGCGGAAGATAGTGGCGAAGGAGTCCTCGATTTTGCCGCCGACGAGGGCGAGGCGCTCTTTGAGGTCGGCGGACTTCACGAGATTCTCGAAGACCAGCATTTCGCCGAACGTGCTGGCAAGCTCGGCCATGGGAAGGGTGCCATGGAAGTTGAAGATGTTTTGGCCCCGCGAGAGCGAAGCGTGGACGCCGTGGCCCAGCTCGTGGGCCAGGGTCATGACGTCGCGGGTGCGCTCCATGTAGGACATCAGGACGTAGGGATGCAGGTCGGGAGTGGTGTAGGAGCAGAACGCGCCGCCTCGCTTGGCGGGACGCGGGGCGGCGTCGATCCAGTCTTTGTCGAAGAACTCCGCCGCGCAGTCGCGCATGACCGGCGAGAAGGCTTCGAAGGATGAGAGA
>CAXSEA010000045.1:0-20314 GCA_964235675.1 uncultured Armatimonadales bacterium
TATTGACGGTGAACAGGGCATAAACGGTATCTAGGCGTGGGTCGAAGGTAGTGGTCTGGAGCGTGGGATCGTTGGAGTTGAGGTAAAAGTCCTGCTCGTGGCCGATGCCGCCGCCGGGATAAAATTTCACGAAGGCGTAGTGATCCACAAACTGCTGAGTTGACGGATTGTATATAGCCTCGTTGTGGACCAGGTAGAAATCGTCCGTGCGGGTGCTGGTATACAGCCCAAAGACGAGTTCGGCGAAATCCTGGCCCGTGTGCTTCGCGAAGATCGTCGCGCCCGAGGGCTTTAGCTTCAGCAGGGCGATCTCAAAACCATTGTCGGTGTCCATTCCGGAACCGGCGACAATGACGTTGCCGCTTTTATCCAGCGCGATCTGAGAAGCCGCATTGGCCTCGAATTGATTGCCATAGAGACGCTCCCATTGAAAATGGCCGTCGGATGAAAGCTTAGCCGCGAGCAGTTGCCCAAAAAACTCATGTCGTTCAGCGGGAAGCGAGGTAGACCCGCCCACGTAAATATTGCCTTCCTTGTCGAGCGTTACTGCGCTACCGACCGCGTTGTTGCCTTGCGGCGCGTCGTACTCGCTGCTAAACAGCACTGTGCCGTCGGGAGCGTACTTTCGGACGACCAGGTTGGCCACGCCGTCGGTCGTCTCATCACCCGCGACGACCAAATCGTCCTGGGCGTCCATTGTGGCCGCGTACGGCGTATTGTCGCCGCTGTAGCTGCCGCCGTCGGGAAAGCCGGGGTCGTCATGGCCTTTGAAGGTATCGGACCAAAGGAGATTGCCGCTGGGATCGTAGCGGTACACATCCCACTGCGAATAGTCGGTGCCGGCTGCGGCGTTTTGAAACAAGCCGACACAGGTCACCGTGAAATCGCCGTTCGCCGAGACGAGCAGGTGATTGACATAGCTGATGTCGTTGGGCGTATTCAGGACGGCGCGGCTGAGGAGCTTTCCATCGGACGAGTACCGGGCCATGTTGGCGAATGCGTTTTCTTCCCCCTGCCCGACCACTGTCACGGCGTTGTTCGAGCTATCGACCGCGACAAGCGACACGATCACGCGGCGGTCGCCGTCGGGCTCGAACTGCGTCCAGAGCTGGTGACCCGCCGAGTCGTATTTCACCGTGCCGAATCCGTAAACTTGCGGGGCGTTAATAACCTGCCCCACCGACAGAATATTGTCGTTGCCGTCTACGACTGCGGCCTGCGGAACGTCTGCCGCGTGAGCGCTGCCGCCGAAGGTCTCCTTCCAAATATAGCCGCTGGCGTGAGCCGAAACCGGCGCGAGCAGAGCAAGGCAAGCTATGGCGGCGAGTATAGGAGATGCCTTCTTCAAATTGCGTTTTGTCTTCAAGAGACTAGTCCTTTTTATTTAACCGGCTGTAGTTCGTGAACTGCCGAATGGCGTATCTGCTTACTTCGGTATGTACTGGAAGAAGCAACAATGCGGGAGTAGGTTAGCCGCCGAGGCGGTACTTGAGGGTAACCCAATCCGTGGCGGTCCTATTGTTGTAGCCTTCGCCGGGATTGGAGTCTACGTCATTGACCGTGTAAACGGCGTCGAGCAGCGGGTCGAACGTGGCTCCGTCGAGGCGGAACTGATTGGGGTCTTCCGGAGAGCCGGTATACTCCTCGATCACCTGAGCGTTGCCGCTGGGGTCGATTTTGCTGACGACGCTGGTGTAGTTGTCTTCCTCGTAGGTCATCGTATTCAGCACAGCCGAGGCGCCAACCAAATAGACGTCGTCGGTTCTGCTGCTGGCGAACAATACGTCGGGACCGACCTTGGTCAATTGAGCTGGGTGCATCGTGTAAAGCCGATGGCCGGTCGGGCTGTACTTCAGCAGCGTGATTTGGGCATCCGTATCATCGAAATAGTTTGGCTGCTCACTGCCGGCCACAACTACGTTTCCGCTGTGGTCGAGAGTGACGGCATACAGGCTCGCAACAGGCTGGCTGCCGTTGACGGAGTAGTGGCGCGCCCACATGAAGCCGCCGCCTGATTTCACGCGCAGGAGCAGCCCGTTGATGACGGTGCCGCCGTTAGATCCCTCGTAGAATTGTTCCGCCGCTACGTACGCGTTCCCAGCGGGATCAAGAATCAGCGCGTTGGCGCTTGTGCCGCTGTTGGTATTGATCGCATCCTGGTAGATGCTGGTCGCGAGTAGGTCTCCGGTTGGGGAATATTTTAAGACGGTGGCCTGATCAAAGCCACTCGACGGATCGGCGGAGGTTCCTGTGCCGGCGACGATCAAGTTTCCTTGCGGGTCGATCGCGGCGTCGGCAGGAGTGTTGTCGCCGTACTCGCCACCGGGATCGTATTCATCGTCCCAAAGCACGTTGCCCTTGGAATCGAGCCGTTCGGCGAACAAGACGTAGCCGGCGTCCTCGTCATCGCCGCCGTCCAATTGGAAACTGCCCACGATGGTCGTGTCGCCGTTTGGCGAGGCGAATATTTTCGACAGCAGATAAGCGTCGTAAGGAATATTGTTATTGACGTCGATGTTGGAGTAGAGCTTGCCTGCCGAGGAGTAGTGCACCAGATTCGTCGTCTCAAAATAATCGCCGTCGTCATCGAAGTGGTAGCTCTGAGTGAGCAACGTGACGTTGTCGTTAGCGTCCACGGCGATATTCGCTGAGATGAAGTTAGCGTCGATGGCCTCGGTATTGGACCAGAGCTGGTGGCCTGCGGAGTCATACTTCACAGTAACCACCGAGCCGGTTCCGTCCGCATTGGTCACGAAGCCGGCCACCACGATATTATTGTGGCTGTCGATTGCCGTGGAGGTTGGATTGTTCCTGCCTTGACTGCCGAATTGCTCCATCCAGACCGGAGCGGCGTGCGCTTGTGTCGTGGCCAGGAGCGGCAGACAGGCAAGAGTTGTCAATAGTGCGGCAGCGAATGGAGCAGAGCGTTTCGAAAAATAGTTGTAGATCATAAGATGAGTTTTCCTGAGTATGTTGTCCATGTGGTGAGCGGCCGATGCCGAATAATCAATCATCGCTCATGCGGCGGAAGATTCGCATGGAATACGCCAAAATGCATCTCCCGCCGCGCGAGCGCCCACTCCGGTAAGCCGGTTATGGGTTAGCCGCCGAGGCGGAATTTGACGGTGGCCCAGTCGAGATCGGTGGTGGTGTTGAAGTTCGTGCCGGGAGTAAAATCTACGGCATTGATTGTGTAGACCGCGTCGAGCAACGGGTCGAACGCCGCTCCATTATATTGAAATTCACCCGGCTCTTCGGACGAGCCGGTGTAGTTTTCCTGGTTTTGCGCATTCCCGCTGGGGTCGATCTTAGTCACCATTTGAGTGTATGAGCTGTCTTGCTCCGTGGAGGGGTCGTAGCTACTCGCAATGCCGACGGCATACAAGTCATCCGTTCTGCTGCTGGCAAACAAGTTGTCAACGCCGCCCTCCCTCAATTCAGCGGGATGCGTCGTATAAAGGCGATGGCCCGATGGGTTGTATTTCAGCAGAACGGGCATGTAGGCTATGTGAGCAAAAAAGTTTCCGCCCTCTTCTCCGGCCACCACCACGTCTCCGCTGTGATCGAGGGCAAGATCCGTCGGGAAGGCAATGGAATTACTACCGCTGACTGAGTAGTGGCGCGCCCACATCAAGCCGCCATCCGGCTTCACGCGCAGAAGCAGCGTTTCGTAGGAAAAGTAATCCGTAAGTTGTCCCGCGACATACGCGTTGCCTCCCTGATCGAGAACCATCGCAATGGGAGTGGAATCGTCACCGGGATCGATTGCGTCTTTGTATATGTTCGTATAAAGCACATTGCCGGTGGGCGAGTACTTTCTTAACACGAGGCTGATAGTATCGCCGCTTGTCGCGCTATCCGTTTCGCTGCCCGCGACGATGAGATTTCCCTGCGAGTCGATGGCTGCATCACGAGTCACGTTGTCCCCGTTATAGCTGGTGCCGCCGTATACGTCGGACCAGAGCAGCGCGCCGTTGGAATCGAAGCGCTCGATATTCCATTGGCTGCCGAATTCGTCGTCCTCGGAATAGTTGGTGCCCACGAGGGTCGTGTCGCCGTTCGGCGAGGCGAATACATTCGTGATGCGGTTGCGGTAAGTGATTATGGAGATATCGGTTTGCGAGTAGAGCTTGCCTGCCGAGGAATAGCGCAGCAAGTATGCCGTGGGACGTATGTCACCGTCGTCATCGTAGTGGGAGCCTTGCGCGACGACAGTGACGTTGTCGCTCGTGTCTACGGCGACACGCTCCCCAACGTTGTTTGTGTCGAGCGGTACGCTCTGTGTCCAGAGCTGGTGGCCGGCGGAATCATACTTCACGACGGCAGCCGATTCCGTTCCGGCTGTGTCCACTACTGAGCCAGCAACCAGAATGTTGTCGTGGCTGTCGACCACGGCGGAATTCGGATAGTCCAGCATGCCCTGGGAGCCGCCGAAGCGCTCTATCCAGACCGGGGCGGCATGCAAGGGCGTCGCGGCGAGCAGCGGCAGGCAAATAATAGTAGTTAGAATCGCGGCAGTACCTGGAGCTACGTGTTTCAAGGTGTATTTGCAGTTCATGGAACCAACCTTCTTGAGAGCCATACATTAATAGCGAGTGCCAAGAGGCCGCAGGAAACGAACCATACTCTCTCCTGCGGCCTAGTTGTTGGGCAGGTTCAAGCCTAGCCGCCGAGGCGGTATTTGATCGTGAACCAGTCGATTTCTCCGCCGTCGCCGTAGTTATTGCCCGGTCTGACGTCTGCGGCGTCGAGCGTGTAAAGAGCGTCGAGAAGCGGGTCGAAGGCGGCGCTGACGACGACCGCTTGATCGGGATTGTTAGGCGAGCCGGTGTAGTCTTCCTCGTGGTCGAGGTTGCCGCCGGGGGCGAATTTGTCGGCGGCGACGAACCTGTTGGTGTAGTATCCGGTAGCGGGATTAAGCTGCGTATACGAATCGACGACGTAGAAGTCGTCGGTTCTATGGCTCGCGTAAAGAGCAGTGACACCGTTTTCACCGACTTGATCGCCGTGCCGCACCCACAAGCGGTGGCCGTCAGGCGCGTACTTCAGCAGCAGACGCTTGGAGCTGTATCCTCGTTCCGCGTTGCCGGTGGCCGATCCGCCGACCAGGATGTTGCCGCTATGGTCGAGCGTCACCTGCTGGGCGGCGGCGAACGGCTGCGAGCCTCCGAGAGAGTAGTGGCGCGCCCATCGCAGACCGCCGTCGGGAGCGATGCGCGTTACAAGCAGCTCCGAATTTTCGTTGTAGGGATTGTCGTCGATTTCGTTGTAGACGCTGCCGGCGACATAGGCATCTCCCGCCGCATCCACCGCGAGCGCGGCTCCATTTGAAAAAGAGTTCGGCTGGATGGCGTCCTGGTACAAGTCGGAATAGAGGACATTGCCGGTAGGATCGTATTTGCGGACGATCAAGTAGGTGGTGCCCCCTGTGGTCTCGTCGCCGGTTGCAATCAGATTGCCCTGCGCGTCCATTGTGGCGGCTTCGGGCTTGGTGTCGCTGTCCATTTCGTCGCCGTAAAAACTGTCGCCCCAGATTTGCTTGCCTGTGGCGTCAAACCGCTCTATGGACCAGTAGACGTAGTTAACTCCATCATCGTCGTTGTAGTAGAAGCCGGAGCCGCCAATGGTCACGTCGCCGTTAAGGCTTGGGAGCAGGAAACTGGCATTGTCCGCGTCGCGGGGCAGAGCGATAGTGACGCTGGAGTACAGCTTACCGCTGGAAGAGTACTTTGTCAGGGTGCCGTAAAGCTCGTAGTCGAGATGGCCGTAGACATAGACATTGTTGCTACTATCGGTGGCGACGAGTTCATTCGACAAAGACTCGGCGAAATTATATGACTTGTAAACACTCGCGGTTTGTGTCCAGAGTTGATGGCCGGCGGAATCGTACTTGATTGTTTTCAGCAGCTGGTTGCCGCTCGAATCTTCCGTCTGACCAACCACTAAGATGTTATCGTGGCTGTCGACCACTGCATGGCTTGGCGTATCGCCGGTTTGCGGGCTGCCGAACGGCTCCTGCCACACGCTCTGGGCGTGAGCGGAGCTGGTCAGAAAAACAGTTGTCGCGGCGAACACGGAAAGAACGGCTGTTGCTGTCGCGGCTGCGCGACGCGAATGATTTCTGCGGATCACAAGCGTGTCTCCTTTGTGCATCAGACTCGATGAATGCAAACGGCTGAAGCGGCGACGCGGGCATAGGGCTTGCTTTTTCACCAGCCGCCAATTTGAATCGGCAGTGGGCAACCGCAATCGGCAAGCAGAAAGCCTTAGCCAAAAGCCAGGATAAGCGCGGACTGTTTGCCCATCAGGTATCCGTCAGCTACAGCACAACGCCATGTTAGCGAACTAGCAGGAGAAATACTATACTTCAAAAGGCAATTATTTGGGTTGCGTAATAAATTTTATGAGTTTTTTAGCACTTAACGCTATATAGCTCGCACGTAACCCTAGGAGTAGCCAATGGATGCTGCATACGGACTACAGCCGGTGGCTTTGCGTTGATGATGCGCGATCTAGCAGAGGAGGAACGAACAAACGCTATGCGCGACAGCAGTCTGGCGGAGGAAGCAAAGGAGCTTAAGCGATTTTCATCGCGCGGAGAGAACGGTCGAGGCTCTCACTTTGAGATTTCAGCTGCTCCAAACGGAGCACGTCGGGGTTCGTGATGACGAGCTCCCATTGGCCGGTGCGGTAGCCTGGGACGAACGGCACCAGGAAGTTCGGCAGGCGCGGGGTGGTATGCAGGGCGCGGGTGCGGAAATCGAGGGGGACGAAATCGACGATGCTGTCGTCGTACTCGGTCTGCTGCTTCGCGCCGCGCCGACGGGCGTACTCCAAGCTGATCTCGCTGACCATGCGCCACTCGCGGACGGAGATTTCGACGTCGCCATTGAAATATGCGGCGAGTCCGAGGTTGGAATGCAGCATCGGGTTGCGCGGCTCGATCTTGATGGCCGCCTCGAACTGCTGCATCGCCTCTTTGTGGCGCTTCAAGCGGGCGAGGCAGAGGCCGTAGTTGGCGTAGTCTTCCATCCGGTCGGTGCGCAGGTGCAGGGCGCGTCGAAGCTCGGGAGCCGCTTTGTCGTAGTGGCTTGCCTTGTAGTAGGCGACTCCCAAGTTGGCGAAGAGGTCGGCGTTGCCGGATTCGGTTTTTTTGGCTTCTTCCCATTCCGGCGCAGAGCGGTTAGGCGAATTTTGCAGGACGTAGTCGCAGCCGAGATTGTAATGCACGCCGAAGATGTTCGCGTCAATTTTCAGCGCGGATTTGAAGTGCTGCTCCGCCGTGTCGTAGGCGGCCATCTGCATCTGGCACAGGCCGAGATGGTCGTTGATGATGCCGGTCTTATCCTGCTCGGAGCGGATCGCCTCCAGCACCTCGTGGGCTTGGCGGATGTCTCCGGCGGAGAGATAATTCCACGACAGATTGATGCGCAGGTCTAAATCGTTTGGGCTGGCCTCAAGGGCGCGCTTGAAGTAGGCCTCGCCGGAAAGGTAATCGCCGGTGAGCGTTTTGCAGAGCGCGATGCCGTTTAGGATGAGCGGCTCGCCGGGCTGGGCGCGGTACGCCTGCTCGAACATCGCCAGCGCTTTGGCGATATTGTTTTGCTTGTACAGCAGCGTAGCCTGGCCGATCAGGACATGCCACGAGTATGGGTTCAGCTCGTTGGCGCGGGCTAGATTGCGTTCGGCTTCATCGAGAACGTCGTTCTCGATGTAGACTTTCGCTAGGTTGTAGTACGGTTCCCAGGCGGACATCTGGTGCGCGCGGGCCTCGCGGAAGGCGCGGATGCCTTCGTTGACAAAGGCCATCTGGCAGAGTGTAGCGCCGAGGAGGTTGTGGATTCCGGAGTTGTGCGGATCGACATGCGCCGCTTTTTCCAGAATCTGCAGCGCCTCGTCGAAGCGCCCGCGCAGGAAGTAGAGCGCCCCGGTATTGGCGAGAGCGGCGGCATGGCCGGCATCGATTTTGATCGTCTGGTTAAATTCGGCGAGCGCTTCCTGCTGCTTGTTGTCCAGGGCGTAGACGATGCCGAGATCGTTGTGCGCGTCGGCCTGGACGGGCTTGTCGCCGGACGAGATATCGCGCGAGACCAGGCGCTGGGCCTCATCGGTTTCGCCGGCCTGCGCCTTGATTAAGGCGACGCGGGCGGCGACGCCCGGCTCGGACGCCATCGCGGCGTAGATAATGGGGTCGCGCTCCGCGAGAACCCGCTGGAGGGTTTCGCGATGCCCGATCTGGCCTAAAATATAGAGCAGGTTGACGCGCGGCTCGAACTGCTCGGGCGCGAGCTGCATCGCTTGTTGAAAGCGGTCGATGGACAGCTGGCTTTGGCCGCGCCGCGCAAAGGCGACGCCGCAGTTGTTGAGAAAATCGATGCGCGAGCCCTGACGCATCCGGTAGGCCTGCTCGAACTGCTGCAAGCTTTCCTCGACGCTGCCGGAGATGAGCAGCCGGACAGCCGTCTCAAGGCGCGTGTCGGCGTCGATGGCCGTTGGCGCGAGAGTAGCCGTGGCGGTGGAAGACGATCCGCCGCCGGAGGACGCGGCGGCATCCGCCTGGGCCTGGCTGATCGCTTCCAGCTTTTTGGCATGCGCTTCTTCCAGCGCGTTGATCTCGTTCTGAAGCTTATTGCGCTCTCCGTTCAAGCGCGAAGTCTGCATCAGGCCGACGGGCAGGATGTTGCGCATCGCGCTGGGAGTCCAAGGCGCGCGCTTGCCGCCCGCCTTCGCGATTTTGAGGATGACGCCGCAGTGATTACACGCGGCGACATTCGGAATCGGATGATTGTTGCAATAAGGACAGACCATGGGCGGGTATTACAGTTCAACGTTGAAGAAAGCGGGTAGGCTGTAGCAGCGCGGCGGATGCCGGTTGTGAAGCTGCGCTAGCGCATCTATTATACTCGCATTCTTTCGGGCATCATTAGGTGCCTAATTCAGCCATTCCCTGTCGAAATTGCTAAAAATCGTATGAAATTATTCAAAGTTATGGCGCGGAAGATTTAAGTAGACGCGCTCCCGATCAAGCGGCTTTTTTGGTCTTGTAGACAAACGCGAGGATTTCGGCGACCGCCTGGTAGAGCGATGCCGGAATTTCCCGCCCGAGCCGGACTTCGTGGTACAAGGCGCGCGCGACGGGGCGGTTCTCCACGGTCGGGACGCCGTGCTCGCGGGCGATTTCCTTGATGCGCAAGGCGGTCAAGTCTTGTCCCCGCGCCACCACGACCGGCGCGCGGCTGCCTTTCTCATAGCTGAGGGCAACGGCGAAGTGGGTCGGGTTGGTGACGACCACGGTTGCGGTCGGTACTTTGTCCATCATGCGCTTCTTCGCCATCTGACGCTGTTTCTGCCGGATGCGCTGCTTGATGTGCGGGTCGCCGTCGGTTTGCTTGATCTCCTGCTTCATCTCCTCGCGCGTCATTTTCATGTTCTTCTCGAACTCGTAGCGCTGGTAGGCGTAGTCCGCCACGGCGATAAAGGCGAGCGCGAAGCAGACATGCAGGCCAAGAGTCCAAAGCACTTCGCCGATTTGGCTCAGGAACGCCACGAACGGCAGCTGCAGCGACGAGGCGATCAGGGGCATGTTGTCGCGGAGGGTGCTCCAGCAGATCCACGCGATCAAAGCGGTTTTCAGAAGCCCCTTCACCAGATCGACAGCGCCATGCGACGAGAAGATGCGCTTCACGGCGTTCATCGGGTTCAGCCGCTTGAAATCGGGCGCCATGGTCTCCGGGGTAAATGTCAGCCCCACCTGGGCGATGTTGGCGATCATCCCGACGGTTAGCGCCGCCAGCAGAGCCGGCGCGACGAGTATCAGCACCGCGAACGCGATCTTCATCTGCCAAATGCTCGCGGCGTGCATGTCTAACCCCGCCGGGTGCGGATTGAACGCGAACGCTTGATGCATCGCCTGCCCAAACTCGTCGTAGGCGACGCCGCTGGTGAGCGCCATCCGCAGCGCAATCGCCATCGCCAGCAGCACCAAAGCGCCGCTCAGCTCGGGCGATTTCGCCACCTGGCCTTTTTTGCGCGCCTCCAGCCGCTTGCGGGGAGAGGCCGGAAATACTTTTTCGCCGCTGGATTCTTCGGACATAAGCTATCAGAGCCCATCCGCCCCTCCGGGGCACCTTCCCTGTAGGGAAGGAAAAGTCTACGGCCGGGTGCCCGTTCGGCTCACACGAAGCACCATCTTCTGTTTCCTTCCCGACCGGGAAGGTGGCGCAAAGCGCCGGATGGGCTCGGCTATGCATGCCGCATCGAATGAAGCAGATCGGACAGTGCTTGCGGCTGCCCGGAGAAGAGCTGGCCGGCGAAGTAGGCTGAGGCGGGCAGCAGGAAAATGAGCACGGTCAGGCCGGCAAGCACCTTGACCGGCATGCCGACGTAGTAGATGTTCATCTGGGGCATCGCGCGGTTGAGCAGGGCGAAGGAGATATCGATCGCCAGCATCACCGCGCCGGTGGGCGCGGCAATTTTCAAGGCGGTGACCAGCGAGCCGAAGAGAAGATCGGAGAAACCGGCGAACTGCGCGGCGCTGCCCAGATGCAGGGCCGAGGCGGGCAGCAGCGCGAACGATTTCGCCAGCGCTTGCAGCAGCAGATGGTGGCCGTTCGCCAGAAGAAAGAGCAGCAGGGCATAGAAATATTGGAACTGCGTAATCGGCGCGGCCAAATCGCCGAGCATCGGGTTGAAAGTCTGCGCCATCGTAAAGCCGATTTGCAGGTCCATCAGCGCGCCGGCCGCTTGAAAAGCGGTGAGCACCAGCGAAGCGGCAAAGCCCATGACCAAGCCTATAAACGTTTGGGCGAGCAGCGCCGACGCGAGGCCGTACATCGAGGACGGCATCGCCGCAGCGCCGGTATCGCCGTGCGGCGCGAGCGAGCGCGCGGCGATGGGAGTCAGCGCGGCGGAGATAATCAGCGCGATATACACCTTGATTTGCGTCGGCACCTGCTTGGAGCCAAGCGCCGGGGCGACGGCAATCAGCGACGCGCAGCGGGCGAGCACCTGCAGGAAGCACCACAGCAAGGAAACCGGCAGGTGAGCGAGGCTTGTCATAAAGCGGTGGCAAAAACCCGTGCGGACTCAATTTTTCGCCTAGCGGATCATTGTCGGAGCGCCGCTGATCATGCCGGCGGTAAAGCCGACGAGAAGCTTCAGCATCCATGGCCCGAGCAGCAAAAGCGCGGCGACGATGCCGAAGATTTTCGGCACGAAAGTGAGCGTCATTTCCTGAACTTGCGTGGCGGCCTGAAAAAGTCCGACCGCGACGCCGATAATCATTGAGACGAGCAGAACAGGCAAGGAAAGCTCCAGCGCGACCATCAGCCCGCGTCGGGCAAGCTCTAATAAAATGGATTCGTTCATAGTGGGAAATGGGCAGCCGGCGAGCCGAACAGGCTCCGGCATAGTATTTCTACCATGACCGCCGAAAAGGCTCGCACGAAACGTTTTAGCCAGCCGCCCAACTGCCATTTTAGGTACAAATACGGTGTGTAATAATATAGAAGCGCAGGTCCGCGGTAGCCGGCATCATTTTGAATTTTTCGTTCCATTCAGCCGCTGAGGGTTCCATCGAACTCTAGCCGCTGATAAAGCGGGTCGCGCGCCATTCAAATCATTTCCGCAATATCAATGCTTACCATGACAACCACTACTACTGCTCTTGTCGCCGGGGCAGCCGGATTTCTCGGCTCGCACCTCTGCGATCGCCTCCTGGCTGACGGCTTCCACGTGATCGGGGTCGACAACCTGATTACCGGCGACATGGCCAACCTCGCGCACCTGCAAAGCAATCCTCACTTCGAGTTCCGGCATGTCGATATCAGCGACCCGTTCGCCATCGACCGGAAACTGGACCTTATTTTTCATTTCGCCTCGCCGGCGAGCCCGGAAGATTACCTGCAGTTTCCCATCGAGACTTTGAAGGCCGGCTCTTATGCCACGCACAACCTGCTGGAGCAGGCCAAGGTGCACGGCGCGAAGTTTATCATGGCGTCCACGTCCGAGGTCTACGGCGACCCGATTATCCATCCGCAGCCGGAAGAGTATTGGGGCAATGTGAACCCGAACGGCACCCGCTCCTGCTACGACGAAGCCAAGCGCTACGCCGAAGCCGCCGCGTTCGCGTACTACCGCACTTATAACGTCGCTATCCGCATCGTGCGCATTTTTAATACTTATGGCCCGCGCATGCGTATGAACGACGGGCGAGTCGTGCCCGCGTTCCTGTCGCAGGCGCTGATGGGTGACCCGCTGACAATCTACGGCGACGGCACCCAGACTCGCTCGTTCTGCTATGTGTCGGATTTAATCGACGGTATCTGCCGCTTGGCGCAAAGCTCGCTGACCGGGCCGATCAATATCGGCAATCCTGTCGAGCGGACGATGGTGGAGTTCGCGCAAGAAGTGATCCGTCTCACCGGCAGCGGCTCCAAGCTGATCCACGTGCCGATGAAAACCGCCGACGACCCCAAGCAGCGCCGCCCCGAGATTACGAAGGCGAAAGAATTGCTCGGCTGGAGTCCGAAAGTTGCGCTGGAAGAGGGATTGCTGAAAACGATTCCCTACTTCGAGCAAAAGCTAGGCGTCCGGGAATTGACCGCGGCCTAGCCGCTGTTCACAATTAAATCGCTCCCGTTCATCGGAGCTGCCGCAGGCGACGCTCAACGAAGCGCGCGAATTGCCTGGAGGGCGCATGCGACTCGCTCGCGCGAGAATTTGCTGCTGGGAACAATATCACTTTTTCGGTGGTCTAATCCCGGCTGCATCAGCCTAGTAGGGCGAGGCAGTTAGTCCTGCCCTGCATGCCGAACCGTCGGGGGTTTGGCTTGACCCGCCAGCAAAATAATTGATGGACACTTCGTACGACCAGTCGCAACATCTCCAGCACGCCCAGATTCAAAAGATCGCGCCGCACCTGATTCAAGCGAGCGAGATTCTGCAATGCACCGCCATCGAGCTGCAGCAGGCTATCGAGCTGGAGCTGATGGAAAACCCCGCGCTCGAATCATTGGACGCGATCGGCACCGACCACTGCCCCGAATGCGGCTATGCCGGTCTGCCATGCCCCCACTGCAACGTCGGCGACCGACGCGCCTTGCTCGACGGCAGCACCAACAGCGCATCGTCGTCCGCTTCAGAATCAGCCGAGCGCTCCTCGTCGTCGTCTGGCGAGTCGGACGACGCCAATTCTCGCGCCGCGTCGGAATCGCCGGAATCGGAGCGCGAGCCGGTGGATTATGAGCCGGAGTACGATGCGTCCATGATGCTCTCGCTCCACGACGTGCACGACCAGCATGTCAAGGAAGAAGCGATGGAGAGCGCGTTCGACCCGCTCTCGCTTGCGCCGGCGGCACCAAACTTGATCGAGCATTTGATGTCGCGCCTGCGTGGGCAGGCAAGCTCCGAGCAGCAGCAGCGCACCTACGAATATCTGGTAAACCATCTCGACGAGCGTGGCTGGCTAAAAATTGAGCCTTTCGAGGCAATGGCGGAGCTGCGTATCACCGAGGAGTTGCTGAACGATGCTATCACAGCGCTGCAATCGTGCGACCCGACCGGTATCGGCGCGCGGGATTTGCAGGAGTGCCTGCTTCTGCAGCTCGCGCAGCTTGAGGACGAAGGCCTCGGCAACGCTCTGGCGCAGAAGATCGTGCGCGACCAATGGGAGGCGCTCACCCAGCGCCGCTTCGACCAGATCGCCCGGCGCACGTCGAGCGCTCCCGCCGCGGTCATGGACGCCGTCCATTTCATTCAAAGCGAGCTGGCCCCCTCCCCGGCCACAAACTACCGCGAGACCTGGCAGTTTAAGCCGGATTCCTCTAGCGAGGCGGTGAAGCCCGACGTCTTTATCCGCCGCAGCGCGACAGGATTCGACATCGAGGTTTCGGGCTACGATACGACGTCGCTGCATATCAATTCCCGCTATCGCTCCATGTACGAGTCCCTCCGGCAACCCCGCGCCGGCGGTGGAAACGGAGTGAGTTCGGGTACGGGGGCTTATGTTGGGTCCACAATGGCAAGCGGAAGCGGGAATGGGGCAGTAGCGGTTCGGGCGGAGATGCGCGGGGCGTCGCAGAAAGCCGACGGCGCGCAGCAGGAGCGCAAGCATATCGCGCAGTATGTCGACCGGGCCAATCTTTTCCTGAAGAATATTCAGCAGCGCAAGAAAACCATCGAGCGGATTACCCGCTGCTTGATCGAAATACAGCAGGGCTTTATCGAAACGGGGTCGCGCGCCTTTTTAGTGCCTTTGACGCGCACGGAGCTCGCCGAGCGCGCGGGATTGCACGAATCCACGGTCAGCCGCGCTCTGCTGCGCAAATTCGTCCAGCTCCCCAGCCAGGATGTAGTCGCCTTTGACAGCTTCTTCACAGCCGCCGGGTCGGTGAAGGATATGATCGCCAGCTTGATCGCCGGCGAAGACTGCTCCAGCCCGTTGTCCGACGAAACCCTCCGCCACAAATTGGAAGAGGCGGGGCACAGTGTCGCCCGCCGCACGATCGTGAAGTACCGCGAGGGGATGCGTATTCCGGCTTCTTATATGCGGCGGACGCATTAAGAACCCATCCGTCGCTTCGCGCCACCTCCCCTGTCGGGAAGGAAAGGTCTACGGCCAGGGAGCAAACGGCCGTTTACAAAGTGCAATCTTCCCGTGGGGAAGGAAAAGTTTACAGCCGTACTCTAAACCGTTTTAGAATAGAGCGCCATCTTATATTTCCTTCCCTACAGGGAAGGTGGCGCGAAGCGACGGATGGGCTCTTACGCCCCTGCCCCAACAGCCTTCGCCTGTGAAACCATGCTTCCAGGCCCGCGCACCGGCAGTTCCAGCGCGAACTTGGACATTTTTACCTGGTCGGGGATGGGGATGGGGTATTTGCCGTCGAAGCAGGCGAGGCAGAAGTGGTCGCGGCTGAGGCCGACGGCGCGGCTGAGGCCGTCGATGGAGAGGTAGCCGAGGCTGGTCGCGCCGATTAGCTCGCGGATCTGCTCGACGGATTGGTGAGCGGCGACAAGCTGATCCTGGTCGGCCATGTCGATGCCGTAGAAGCACGGATGGGTAATCGGCGGGGCGGTGATACGGACATGCACTTCCGACGCACCCGCCTCGAAGAGCATCTTGACAATTTGGCCCGTCGTGGTACCGCGCACAATGGAATCGTCCACCATAACGACGCGCTTGCCGGCCAGGGCTTCGCGGATGGGCATGAGCTTCATTTTGACGCCCAGTTCGCGCATCCGCTGGTCGGGCTGGATAAAGGTGCGCTGGATATAGCGGTTTTTAATCACGCCCTCGCCGTAGCGGATGCCGGATTCCTCGGCGAAGCCGATAGCGGCGGGGGTGCCGGTGTCGGGGATGGGGATGACGATGTCGGCCTGGCCTAAAATCGGGTGCTCGCGGGCTAGCTCGCGGCCCATCGCGCGGCGGACTTGATGCAGCTCGCGTCCGAACAGCTCGGAGTCGGGGCGGGCGAAGTAGATCATCTCGAACATGCAGGTGGCGTAACGCGCCATCGGCAAACCCTGGCGGGAGCGCATGCCGTTCTCGTCGATGGTGACGATCTCGCCGGGGGCGACCTCGCGGATGAACATTGCGCCGACCGTATTCAGGGCGCAGGTTTCGGAGGCGAGCACATACCGGTTATGCTCCAGCTGGCCGATGCAAAGCGGGCGGACGCCGAAGGGGCAGCGGACCCCGATCAAGGCGTTCTCGGTGAGAATGACCAGCGAGTATGCGCCGACCAGGCGGGCCATGGTGCGGGCAACGGCTTCTTCCAGACTTTCGGTGTCCTGAAAGGCGATCAAGCGGGCGATCACCTCGGAATCGTTGGTGGTCTCGAAGGTGATGCCCAAGCTTTCCAACTCGGCGCGGAGTTCGGCGGCGTTGACGAGGTTGCCGTTGTGCCCGACCGCTAGCGTTCCCCCACCCCAGACGCAGTGCAGCGGCTGCGCGTTGCGCAGAACCGACGAGCCCGTGGTGGAATAGCGGGTGTGGCCGATGGCGATGTGGCCTTTGAGCTCAGCCAAGCGGTGCTCGTTGAAGATTTGCGAGACCAGGCCCATATCCTTGTGCATGCGCAGGATGGTGCCGTCGGAGGTGGCGATTCCCGCCGACTCCTGGCCGCGATGCTGGAGGGCAAAAAGACCGAAATAGGTGAGACGGGCAACGTCTTCCTCGGGCGAGTACACGCCGAAGACGCCGCACTCTTCCTTCGGCTCGTCGCCGTCGCGGTCGTCATCGTACAACGCCGGTTGAGTCAGTTCTTCTTCCACGTGAAACGCCATGCTTGCGAGTCCCCCAAGCTGCTAGTATACCGTGCATTAAGCCTTGGTTAACCCGGAGGAAAACGCTGGGTTTATCGAGACAAAGAACCACTTACGCGAGTAACCTCGTCAAGATGGCATTGAACCATTGCCGAGATGCATCGTCTACGTGTATATTCGAGCCGTTTGCTGGTTATTTGCGTCGTTATGCGGCAGCATAGACATATGAGCGTTCCATCCCCTGTCCCTCAATCGAATGAATATTCTCCGGCTACTCTGAGCGCCGCGCATCTTTTGCGCCGCGCCGGGTTTGGCGGCACTCCGGCGGAAGTTGAGGCGGCGGCGCAGAGCGGCCTGGCCGAGACGACGCGCCGGCTGTTCGACTTCAGCGGCGCGTCCGTGCTGGACGACGACGCCATTATCGCGCGCCTCTCCGACGCTTTGCCGCAGACCGACAAAATGGCGCTCCGCGACCGGCTGCCGGTGCTGGTGGCGCAGTGCTGGTGGGTGTACCGGATGGTAGCGTCGCCCGCACCGCTGCAAGAGAAGATGACGCTGTTCTGGCACAACCATTTCACGTCGCGCGACGGCAACGGCTGGCCGCTGGTGGCGCAGAACCAGCTTTACCGAAAGTACGCGCTCGGTAATTTCCGTACGCTTGCGCTGGAAGTCTCCAAAAATCCGGAGATGCTGACGTATCTCAACAACAATCAAAACTACAAGGCGCATCCGAACGAAAACTACGCTCGCGAGCTGATGGAGCTGTTTACCTGCGGGCGAGTCGGACCCGACGGCGTGACACCGAACTATACCGAGGACGACGTCAAGGCCGCCGCACGCGCGTTTTCCGGGTGGAACCTGCGCCAAAGGGCGTTCTATTACAATCCCAACCAGCATGACGACGACGCTAAAACGTTCATGGGACGTACCGGGGATTTGAACGGCGACGACGTGGTGGATATTCTGGTTTCGCTCCCGGCCACGGCGTACCGGATTTGCGGCAAGCTGTTTCGGTATTTCGCTTATGACGATCCCGAGCCAGCGGTGATGCACGCTTTGGTGCAGACCTACTACCGCACCGGCTACGAGATCAAGCCGATTGTGGAGCAGATATTGACTTCGGAGGCCTTTTATTCGCCCAAGGCGCGGAACGCGGTGATGAAATCGCCCGCCGAGATCGTGATCGGCTCGATTCACATGCTTGGATTGACTGCCACTTTCGCGCCGCCGGTGGACGCGCTGTACGGCGACGATCCTATCCCGTCCTCGCCCGCTGCCCCTGCCCCGCCGCCGACGGCGGTGGCGATGCCTGCCGCTGTCATGCAGCCGGGTATGCCGGTGAGCCAGCAGGCGATCGTGCCCATCGCGCCGAGCGTCCAGGCGACTCCGGCGCGGGTGCGTCGCCGCGCGGGGTTGAGCACGCCGGTAGGGCGGCTGATCTTTTTGGCGAACCAGATGCGCGACATGGGGCAGACTTTGTTTGCCCCGCCGACGGTGAAAGGCTGGGACGGCGGCGCGATGTGGATCAATACCGACACGCTTCAAGCTCGGGGGCGCTTCGGCACCGCGCTTTCCAACCTGCCGCCAGCCCTGCTGCAAACCAGCGATCTGTGGACGCAGCTGGCGAGCGCGACATCGGCATCGGCTAAAGGCGGGCAAGCGCAGACGGCGGCGCTTGTGTCGCAGGGCGGCGAAGTCGAGACGGAGCGCATCGTCGATATGATTTGCCGCCAGCTGGGGCCGCTCGTGCTCCCGGCGGCGACTCGCGACATTTTGTTGCAGTACGCCGCCACCGAGGCCAACCCGCAGCAGCAGGCGCGGGGCGTTTTAGCGCTTTTGATAAGCGCGCCGCAGTATCAAACGTCTTAGGAGAACCCATCCGGCCTTTCAGGCCACCTTCCCTGTAGGGAAGGAAAAGTCTACGGCCATGTTCTAAGCCGTTACCAAAACACAACGCTATCTTATATTTTCTTCCCTACAGGGAAGGTGGCCTGAAAGGCCGGATGGGTTCGGGAGAAGCACACTTATGTCTTACACTCGCCGGGATTTTATTCGCAATACCGCTACCACGGTCGCGGTCGGGCTAGCCGTGCCGCCGTGGCTCTCCAAGATGGTTTGGGCCGACGGCGGCGCGGCGATGGGCTTCCACAAGGGCGTTCCGGACGACCGGATTTTGGTGGTGGTTCAGCTGACCGGGGGCAACGACGGCATCAATACCGTGGTGCCTTACTCCAACGCGGTGTATAAAGCCAGCCGCCCGAATATCGGCGTCGGCGACGGCACCGTGCTGCACCTCGACGACAATGTCGGCTTGAACCCGGTGATGACTGGATTGAAATCGGTGTGGGATACCGGCAAGCTGGCGATTGTCCAGGGAGTCGGCTACCCGAACCCGAACCGGTCGCACTTCCGCTCGATGGAGATTTGGCAGACCGCCGCGCCGGACAAGCAGGCGACGGAAGGCTGGGTGGGGCGGTATCTCGACGCCGTGCGCGAGGGTCGCGTCTCGCCGCTGACCGGGATCAATATCGGCAATGAAGAGCCGGAAGCGCTGGAGTCCGCCCACGCCGCCGTGCCGACTATTCAGGGTTTGGCCAACTTCGGGATGATCTTTCCGCAGAACACCGAAGGCATTGCCCGCACGGCGGCGCTGCGAAAAATCCAGATGGGCGGCGGCGATGAAGCGCCTTACGCGGCGCTGCTACGGCAGACGGCGTCGGAGATGTACGACAGCGCCGATAAGATCCGCTCTGGCGTCGGCAACTACCATTCCAGCGTGCCCTACGGGCCGGACGGATTCGGGAAGGGCATGCAGGAGATCGCGATGCTGATCTCGGCGAATTTGGGCACGCGCATCTACTATATTACGCTGGGCAGCTTCGACACGCACACCAACCAGGCGCGACGGCAACCACAGCTACTGGCGCAGCTTTCTGACGGCTTGAAATCGTTCCACGACGACATGGCTGGGATGAACATGGCCGATAAAGTAACGGTCGTGACGTTCTCGGAATTTGGGCGGCGCGTCCACGAGAACGCCGGCGGTGGCACCGACCATGGGACGGCGTCGGAGATGTTTATCCTGGGCGGGGGCGTGAAAGGCGGATTGTACGGGGAGTATCCCAGCCTGACCGATCTTGATCAAGGCGACTTGAAATACAATACGGACTTCCGCGCCGTCTACGCTACTCTGCTCGACAACTGGATGGGCGCGGACAGCGAGCGGGTGCTCGGCAACCGGTTCGATGCGCTGACGTTTATTTAGACGAAACGCGGGGTCGTCAAGACTCAAGCAGCCCTCGTCCGCTGATATGCTGACGAGGGCTGTTGTTGCATTTTTAGTTAAATGTCGCTACGGCGTCACATCAAGCGTAACCGTCCGGCTGATACCTTCTGAATATGCCGTAATGGTTACCCCTTGAACCTTGCGAACGGGCTTCGTGACAATCTTAAAGATGTGAGAACTATAGCCCTGGTGGACTATGACCTGTGACTGGACGGTGGCGAGCCTCGTATCGCTGCTAGTGAATTTGACGGTCGTATCCGCCGGCGCGTCGCCGTAGATGTAAACGCGGTTACTGCTCAGGGTTGTACCGCCTTGGACGCTTCCCGACTCTACGGCAACCGATTTGAGGATGCCGGGCGCGGGCGTGATCCTTAGGCCGATGGACTCGTAGATGCCGTTGTATGCTGCGCTGACACCGATAAACTGCGGCGTCGTCACGGGTTGCGTCGTGATCGTAAACAGATGCGAGGACGATCCCGCTTTGATAATGACATCGGATGGCAGCGATGCCAACGGACTATTGCTGTAGAGCGAGATTGTTGTATCGGCATAGGCGTTGCCGTGCAGGTAGACGCGGTTCTCCGTAGTTGTCAGGCCGCCCTGAATTGAAGTGGAAGCAAGCGCAATCCGCTTAAAATAAACCGGCGCTACAGTCACATTCGCGGTGAGCGAGCTTGCGTTGTAAATCGCCTTGATCTTTGCGGGCGTATCGACTGCGACGCTTTTAGTGTTCACTCGAAACGTCGCGCTGGTTGCGCCCGC
>CAXSEA010000046.1:0-20149 GCA_964235675.1 uncultured Armatimonadales bacterium
GGTGGCGTAAGTGACGGGTTTGAGTTGGTCGGGCTGTTGGCCGACCCTCTCGGCGACGGCCTGGGCGAACTCCTTGGTGCCGACTTTTTGCTTGGAGACGCCTTCGGTGTAGACGTCGTAGGTGTGGACGCCATCCTCGATGGTTTTTAGCCAGGCGTTGTGGACGCGTTCGGCGATATCGGGCTGGCCGATGTGGACGAGCATCATGACCGCGCCTAGGAGCAGGCCGGAGGGGTTGGCGAGGTTTTGTCCGGCGCGGCGGGGCGCGGAGCCGTGGATGGCTTCGAACATGGCGACTTCGGGGCCGATGTTGGCGGAGCCCGCGAGGCCGACGGAGCCGGCGATTTGGGCGGCGACGTCGGAGAGGATATCGCCGTAGAGGTTGGGCATGACGATCACGTCAAAGTTTTCGGGGGTGTCGGCCATTTTGGCCGCGCCGATATCGACGATCCAGTGGTCGGCTTCGATAGCAGGGTACTCGGCGGCGACTTCGTCGAAGATTTTGTGGAATAGCCCGTCGGTGATCTTCATGATGTTGTCCTTCATGAAGCAGGTGACTTTTTTGCGGTTGTAGTGCTTGGCGTACTCGAAGGCGTAGCGGACGATCTTTTCGGAGCCGGGATAGGTGATGATCTTAAGCGCGGTGGTGGTCTGCTGGGTTTGGCGGTGCTCGATGCCGCCGTAGGTGTCTTCCTCGTTCTCGCGGACGATGACGACGTCCATGACCGGGTGCTTGGTCTGGATGAAGGGCGAGTAGGAGACGCAGGGGCGGACGTTGGCGAAAAGCCCGAACGCCTTGCGGGTGGCGACGTTGAGGCTTTTGTAGCCGCCGCCCTGGGGCGTGGTGATGGGGGCTTTGAGGAAAACTTTGTTACGCCGGAGGGACTCGAACGCTTCGGGGGCGATGCCGGCGGCATTGCCGGCGAGGTAGACCTTTTCGCCGATGTCGATCTTCTCCACCTGGATGCGCGCTCCGGCGGCGTTCAGGATGTGAAGGGTGGCGTCCATGATTTCCGGGCCGATGCCGTCGCCATCGGCGACGGTGATGGGTGTGGGAGGCTGCTGTGCCATGTGAGGGTAGAGACCTTTCCGTGATCCGTGTAGAGGGACTTAGGGTAGGAGGATTGTAGAGGAATCAGCAAAGGCTGTCAATTGAAAAAGGCATCTGCCTTCGATCTATCAATGTTATATCAATTCATATCAAATTGATATAACTGTGGTATAATAACTTATCACAAATTGATATAACATTGATACTACCTATGAGAATACAAGTTCCACCTAGCTTGACTGGCTACTTCACAAAACTTCCCCCTGACAGACTGATCAAAGCGCTCTCTGCTGCCCGAGCCGCCCCAAAATCTGGAGAATACTTGCATTGGGACAAGCTGCGACACAAAAACCCGCCGCAAGACCTTACCCCTGAGGAATGGTGGTTTGCCATAAAGCTCAACAGGCAGGGGCTGTACCAGCCAATTCCTTTGCGGGATAGAGTGGGAAGCGCATTCCAGTATGCTCTCGTAAACCCCATACCAGAGATCCTCCACACGATTGACTTCGAAGCGGGCGGAAAAATTGGCGTGCCACATGAAATAGCCAATCCTGAGACAAAGAACCAATACTACTACTCTTCACTTGTCGAGGAAGCCATAACTTCAAGTCAATTGGAGGGAGCAGCTGTCACGCGCGACATCGCAAAAGCAATGCTGCGAGAGCATCGGCCCCCAAGGGACAGAAGTGAGCGCATGATCCTTAACAACTTCCAAACTATGCAGCTCATCGGCGACTTGAAAAATCAGCCACTGACAAAAGAAGTTGTCTTCCAAATTCAAAAACGCGTTACAGAGAACACGCTGGACGATTCAACTGCAGCAGGGCGGTTTAGAACGGCAGATGAAGCAATTGTCGTTGGAGACGAAGCAAGTGGCGAAGTTTACCACGAGCCACCAATGACGAGAGAACTAGAACAACGAATGCAATTGATGTGTGACTTTGCCAACGGAAAGACTCCACACGACTTTGTACATCCTGTTCTACGAGCTATTATTTTGCATTTCTGGCTGGCTTATGATCATCCATTTGCTGATGGCAATGGCAGAACGGCCAGAGCGCTGTTCTACTGGTCAATGCTACGGAGCGGCTATTGGCTTTGCGAATTCATCTCAATTTCGCAGATCATATTAAAGGCACCAACTCAATACTACAAAGCTTATCTTCACACCGAGACGGATGAGAACGATTTGACATACTTCATTCTCTACCATCTCAATGTAATTCAACAATCATTAATATCACTCAATGAGTATGTTCAGAGGCGCACAGCAAAATTGCGGGTGCTGGAGCAGAATATACGAAATGTTACGCTATTAAACCATCGACAGCGCGAATTAATCAGTCATGCGCTGAAGCATCCAGAGACGCTCTACTCTATAGAAGGTCACCGCACCAGTCACAGCATAGCGTATGGAACCGCTAGGACGGATTTGTTTGACTTAGCCAACCGGAACTTGCTCAACACGCAAAAATCTGGGAGAACCTATTACTTTCGCGCTGCACCTGACTTAGATGAGCGGCTGAAAACGCTCCACTAATGTATCGCCCCAGCTGCCGCGCTTGCGCCGGGTTTGGGTTTTCGGAGGAGGAGGATGGCTACGCTGATGAGCATCAATAGTAAGAAGGTTTCGTCGTAGGATTTTACGGTGACCTGGGTGGTGAGGAATTGGTCGATCATGCCCAGGGCGGTTTGGTGGACGTTGGGCGGAGAGGCTGGGCATAGGATAACCCGCTTATACTAACGTTATACTAACTTCCACTAAATTAGTATAACGGCTTGTGTGGCGCGAGCCAGGATTCGAGTAGAAGTGGCTCCGCTGCATGGACGCGCTGGAAGTCGCTGTCGCTGGTAACTAAAGTCAGCCCGTGCTGGATGGAAAGCGCGGCGATCCAGAGGTCGTTTTCGCCGAATCCGAGTTGGTTAGTTGTCGCACGTCGGAGTTGAGAGCGATCTTTTGGGCCGTACTTATCGAGAACGGAGGCTTTGACGTGACCGTAGATTGTTGCGGTTGCCGCATCTACAGGGATGGTTCTGATGCTGCGGAGGAAGCCCTCGATTCTTGCGGTGTTCGCCAGCTTTTGCTGCGACTTTTGGGCCATGAATATCAGCTCACCTTGCGTGATAACGCTGGTGGCCACAATTGAGTCGCTATGCTCTTTCAGCCGCTGCAATATTCCGGCGTCACCGTTAACAATTCGGCTGTAGTGGTTCGTATCAAGAAGATACATGGACTCGTTTAGAATTCTGCGGGAAGCTTGGAGTTGTACGTAGCTTGCAGGCACTCCTCGAAATCGTCGCCTACCCATGTGCCTGCGAAGCGGAGCAAAGATTCGGCTGTGCTGGGCCTTTGATTGGCTGGGATGCCGGGATAGGATTCATCCTCTGTGGGTTGGAGGATGGTCAGCCGGACGCGGTGCCCGGTCAGCTCTTTCGAGTGAGCTAATATTTCTTCCCAAGTGCCTTCCATTGTAGTTGCGTCGATAGCCACGTTTGAGTCTCCTATTATCAAGTTTACACTACGCGCGATTTCTTTAGGTTTGTGAAGTAGCAACTTTTAGTGCGCGGCGGGAGCGGGGACGGCGCCGGGTTTGGGTTTTCGGAGGAGGAGAATGGCGGGGAGAGTGGCGACACTGATGAGCATCAGTAGTAAGAAGGTTTCGTCGTAGGATTTTACGGTGACCTGGGTGGTGAGGAATTGGTCGATCATGCCCAGGGCGGTTTGGTGGGCGTCGGGGGCGGACATGCCGCTAGAAGTGAGGCCGCCGGCGATTTGGGTGGAGAGTTGGTTGTAGGCGGGGTTTGTGGTGTTGATGTAGCCGACTAGGTTGGCGCGGTCGATGTGCTGGCGGGACTCTAGATAGGTGGAGAAGAGGGCGATGCCGAAGCTGCCGCCGAGCTGGCGGGCAAGGCCGAGCAGGGCCGCGCCCTGGTTGACGTCGGTGGGGGTGAGGCTGCCGAGCGCGAGGGCGTTCACGGGGATCATCATGAAGCCGATGGCCGCGCCTCGGATGAGCATCGGCCAGAAGGTGACGGATTCGCCGGAGACGGGGCTGAGATGGCCGAGGAACCACATGGCGATGATCTGGAGAGTGACGCCGAACAGGATGAGTAGGCGGGCATCGAGCTTGTTGTTGGGGTTGCTGGTGACCGTGCCGCAGAAGACGATGCTGACGGCGGTGGCGAAGCCGCCGGGCAGGAGCGCGAGGCCAGTCGCGACGGTGGACATGCCTTCTACGCCCTGGGCGAGCAGGGGGTAGAGGTACAAGACTCCGTAGAGACCGAAGCCGACTACGATGAATAAGACGATGCCTGCCGAGAGGGAGGGGTTGCGCAGGACGCGTAGATCGACGACGGGATGGGTGTTGCGGCTGGAAAGCAGCCAGGGGATGAGCGTGGCCAGGCAGACGATGGCGACGATGCCGATGCGCAGGATGGCAGGATCGGAGAACCAGTCGTTGCGCTCGCCTTCTTCCAGGACGTATTGGATGCCGCTGAGGCCGAAGGTGAGCAGGCCGATGCCGAGCCAGTCGATAGGCTCGTCGGTCTTTTTGGCTTCGGTGTCGCGCAGGAGGGTGAAGACCAGGAATCCGGCGATGATGCCGATGGGGATGTTGATGAAGAAGCACCAGTTCCAGCTGAGGGCGTCGGTGAGGTAGCCGCCGAGCGCGGGGCCGATGGTTGGGGCGACGACCAGGCCCATGAGAAAGAGCGGCTGGACGATGGACTGCTCGCGGGGCGGGAAGACTTGGACGAGAGTGGCCTGGGCGGTGGAGATAAGGGACGCGCCGGCCGCGCCTTGGAGCAGGCGCCAGATAATCATCTCGCCTAAACTGTGCGAGGTGCCGCAGAAGAAGGACGAGATAGTGAAGATGACGATGGAGGCGGTGAGATAATCGCGTCGTCCGAAGCGGGCGGTGAGAAAGGCGGTCATCGGGAGGACGACGACGTTGGCCAGGATATAGGCGGTGCTGACCCAGGCGATTTCCTCGATGGTCGCGCCGAGATTGCCGGCCATCTGGGGGAGAGCGACGTTGATGATGGTGGTGTCGAGAATCTCCATGATCGCCGCGAGGATGAGGCCGAGCAAAATCAGCCAGCGGCTGGCGAAGTTGAGGGCGGCCGCGTCGGCGAAGCTGACGACGGGTTTGCGCGGCGAGCTTTGATCTCGCGAATCGACAGCGGGCGAGTGAGTCGGCTGGGCTTGATCGGTCATTGGTTTTTGGAGTCGTAACAGGCAGCAATCTAGTTTGCCAGGTTATATTATGGCACCTAACTTGTTAATTGCGTGATGGGTTCCCGCTGGAATGCAAAAAAAATGCGGAGGATAGGCGCGGAAGTTTCCAAAAGCTTGTCTAAATCTCATACGCCCGCCATAAGGCTTGAGTAGAAACACATCTCCTGGAGCCGCTTCGCGCAAATGAAAGAGCAGGTAATCAGCGTGAAGCCGCAGAGATGACAGCTTAACGCGGCTCAGCCGGCTGTAGCAGTTTACGGAGCGCAAGCTCTGAGGCAGGCCGACCTAAATCAACGAGCCGGCAGTGAGCTACATGGCTGCCTCGGGACCTATCGGACTGGGAGTACAGGGATTAGGATACCGTCCGAGTGGATACACCGCCTTCTAGCCAGGTTAACATAGTGTTCACGTCTTTTCTCGTTCGAGAAAGCATGGCCGGCCGCCGCGCAGTGACGTCGCAAGTAGACAAAGTTCAGTTAGCAATTACAACGGAGATAAAATGTCCGTAAAAGGTCATGATGAAACGCCCCGGCAAGTGCTTGCCCGCTTTTATGAAGCGGAAGCCGTGTACATGAAAGATTATGAGAAAAACGGAGTCGCCAGCTTCGACAAGTTGCGCGAGACTCTCGATGCAAACGTGGTTCTGCACCAGTCGCCTGAACTGCCATTTGGCGGAGAGTATGTCGGCCACCAGCGATACGAAGAGTGGGCCAAGCGAATGGCTTCAATCTTTAGTCGGCTGGAAGTTCGGGAGCAGAAGTTTTTGGAATCGGAGGATATGGTCGTCGTGATGTGCCGTTTCGTGACGCGCTCGCGGATAAACGGCTCGGTGCAGGATTTTCCGATGGCGCAGGCTGTGACTGTGCGGAATGGAAAAATTACCGATTTCAGACCGTTTTATTGGAACACGCCTGCCTACGTTGCTGCCGCGCATGAAGGGCAGTAAATGCACGGTCATTTCTATCGGGAACAAAGTAGTTAAACCCGTGGTTTGCGTCTTGCTAAACGATCTGCTTGGCGATTTTAAATATTAAGGATAAGGAATAGTGGCTGCATATGTCTGTACAAACATTAGCGGAACGGATTCAAGGACTCCTTAACGACCCTCTGAATGTGGAATTAGTGAACGAGCTTGTGGCGCAGGACGCGACATATGTCTCGCTCAACTTTGAAAATGCAGAATTAAAGCGGATTATGCCTTGAGCCGGAACAGGCAAAGGGCCGCAGACCGTTCTCGATACATACGGGCAGGTGAGCAAATACTGGAAAAATGAAGGGCTTGAAGTAACGGATTCCGTGGAATCGGAGAGCAGTGTGGCGGTTTTCGGAAAGTTCACGTACAGATCCGTAACGCTCGGCAAAGTGATAACCTCGCCGTTTTGTATCTTCGCCAAATTTGAACACGGCAAAATCATCTACATGCAGTTCATGGAGGATACCTTCGGCACCGCTTCCACGTTTCGCGCGGGTGGAACATGGAAGATTCACAGCAACCCTGAGCAAGAAGAGATCGACGTCTGATCGCGTTGTTTGAGTACCGCTGTCAAGTAATCCTGAGCAGTTTATTTTGTCTGGCTGGCAGATGGGTAAATACTCTTAGAGCATGCCTTTGAGCAGCACAAAAAATGCCGATCAGCCCCGTATCAGTTGTTGATATGGGGCTGATCGCTTTTGACGTCGGGCGACAACTTTAGCCGTTCCCTGCCTGCGCCCTCATCCGCCTCCAAGCAATTTAACCGGGTGTCAGTACCGGCGTTTGAGTTATTGACCGTCGTGGTGGGATGGAGCGGCTGGCTTTACTGCGCGGGTGCCCTCCCGCGATTCGATCAAACAAGCAATCCTACCGCGTCGGTTGTTCGCTCCCGCCGCTTTGCGGCTGCGAAGCAAATTAGATCGGTGCCTAAAGACGAGATTCGGTTCCGATCCATGGAAATGGCGGACACCTGAATTAGTGGGCTCCGGCGAGTTCAGGAGGAGCTGGGGTGAGGGGAATAATGCTGTCGAACTCCTGGTCGCAGTCCGGATCGGACAGCAGGGCGACGTCGATTTTAGTAAGCAGGCTTGTCAAGGTTTGGCGCTCGTGGTCGGTGAGCTGGGCCATGAGGCGCGAGGACATCTGAGCGGCGACGGGGACGATGGCTTCGAAGAGCTTATGGGCTTTTTCGGTGAGGTGGATGGTCAGGGCGCGTCGGTCGTTGGCGTCGCTTTGGCGCATGATGTAGCCGGCGTTTTGGAGACCGTCGAGGAGGCCGGTGATGGTGGCGCGGGTGACGCCGAGGCCGGCGGCGATATCGGAGGGACTGGGAATAGCGTGGTTGAGCAGATCTTCGGCGTAGAGATAGTTGAGAACGTAGAAGCGTCCGGACGAGAGGTCGTATTTGTGGAAGCTGTCTTCAAGAGACGAGCCCAGCAGGCGCGAGGTGTTTTTCAGGCGGGTGATTAAGGCCAGGGCGGTGAGGTCTTCGGCGGGGAAACGGGTGGAAGCGTGATCCAGGAGATCGCCCTGCAAAGTGATGACGTTGGAGTTCTTTTCGATGGACATGATATACAAGTGCTTGGGATTATTTTGGTCTGGGTCCGCGCTCGTTTGACCGCGTGTTTGTCGCGGTAGACTCCCTTTGCCGCCCCATCAGCGCAAGGAGTCAGCCGTTATGCAAAAACCGATTTCCCGACCCATCCACGGATGGATCGATTATACGTATGTCGCCGCTGTCGCGACATCCCCTACCCTGCTCGGGTTCGAGGATGACGATCGAGCCGCTTTGTTTTGCCGCGCGCTCAGCGGGGCGGTGCTGGCTGCCAGCGCTTGCACCCGCGCCGAGTGGGGCTTTATTCGATGGATTCCTTTTCGGGTGCATCTGGTATTGGATGCGACAGTGAGCACGTTCAATCTGGCGGCGCCCTGGCTTCTGGGCTTTTCCGGTAATCGGCGCGCCCGTAATTTGAGCATCGCGCTGGGAGTGATCGGTCTGGCCGCAGTGGCGCTGACTCAGCCGAGAGACATGACGTAACGCTTTTCTCCAGAATCGCTCCATGGCCGCTGGGCCATTTTTCTCATTGAATTGCCGCCGGCGGCGGCAATTCAATGAGAAAAATGGAAGCGTTGGGTGAAGCGTGTCTTTGCTGACCAGCCGGAATAGCAGGGCGCGATTTAGAATGGTAAGCGTAAAGTCCAGCTAATTAAGTTCCGATTTGGTAGTGGCGACGGCAATGGAGAGGTTTAACAGTGGCGCAGGCAAGAATACTCAGGCGCTGGGACGGTTAGACCGACGAGCAGCGGGGCGCGACTTTTGGGCTGGAGCGTGGAGAAGTTTTGGTCGGGCGCGGGATAATGAGGCGGCGCATGTCCTTTGTTATCCGAAGCGTGCGCAGTTCTGCTCTTTACTGTGCAGGATGCCGGATTATAGGCGGGTTTAGCGGCCAGGCATGGGAATTGCCTTATGTGAAATGCCGGGGTGGGTAGAGTGTCGCGTTGCGACGCTCGCTGAGGCGTATCCCGGCTTGTGGCCTCGCAGTGCGGTGCACCGTGCCGCGGGGTCGCTTGCAGAACCCATCCGTCGCTTTGCGCCACCTTCCCTGGAGGGAAGGAAAAGTCTACGGCCGTGCTTTAGGCCATCTTTAGAATATAGCGCCATCTTATACTTCCTTCCCTGCAGAGGGTTTGGAAAAGTCGTGTTCTCTCCCCTTCTTATTTCCGAGGAGGGGTGTGGGAGTTTGGTTTGATGCCGCGTCCGTGCTGGGCGGACCTCCCCTTAATCCCCTCCTACGATAAGGAGGGGAAACCGGACAGAACTTGCTGTGGACTTTTTCCTAAGTCCTCTAGAAGGAAGGGCGCGCGCAGCACCGGGCGGGTGCGGGTATAATCTATCCCCGTATGGAATCCCCACTCTTGTCCGGGTTGAACCCGCAGCAGCGCGAGGCTGTGACTCATGCATCGGGCCCGCTTTTGATCTTCGCGGGCGCGGGCAGCGGTAAGACGAACGTGCTGACGCGCCGTATCGCGTATCTGATTCGCGAGAGCGAGGTGCGTCCTTATAATATTCTCGCGGTGACGTTCACCAATAAGGCCGCCGCCGAGATGAAGGCGCGGACGGCGTCGTTGATCGGCGATCTGGGCGCGCGCGACGTTTGGGCGGGGACGTTCCACTCGATTTGCGCGCGGATTTTGCGCGAGCGCGGCAAAGAGATCGGGCTGGCTCCGGGGTTCGCGATCTACGACGACGCCGACCAGATGCAGGTGGTGCGCGAGTGTATCAAAGAGCGCGACTACGACGAGAAGCAGTATGCCCCCCGCGCGATGCTGGCGCAGATTTCCAAGGCCAAAGAGTCGCTGATTACGCCGCAGGAGATGTTGTCGTCGGATTTTTCGTCGCCGTTCGAGCGGGCTGTCGGGGTCATCTATAAGATGTACCAGGAGCGGCTGGAGCAGGCGAACGCGCTGGATTTCGACGACCTGATTATGCGGACGGTGCAGCTTCTTCAGAGATCGCAGACGGCGCGGGAGCATTATCAGAAGCGGTTCCATTATGTGCACTGCGACGAGTTCCAGGACACCAACGAGAGCCAGTACAAGCTGCTGACGCTGCTTTCCGGGCAGCATAAAAACCTGTGCGTGGTGGGCGACGACGACCAGAGCATCTACGCGTTTCGCGGGGCGAACGTGCAGATTATTTTGAATTTCCAGCACGAGTTTCCCGATGCGATGATTGTTAAGCTGGAGCAGAACTACCGCTCCAGCAAGACGATTTTGGACGCGGCTTACCATGTGGTCAAGAACAACAAGGGGCGCTCGGATAAGAGGCTTTGGACCGACAATGAAGAGGGTGAGCATATCACCCTGCTGGAAGCGCCCAACGAAGTGGAAGAGGCGATGGCTATCGCGACGATTGTCCGGGACACCACGCGCGATTCCGAGATGAACACGATTGGTAAGTCGGTTGAGGATAACGCCGCGCCGCCGGTGCGTCTGCGGGATTTCGCGGTGCTGTACCGGACGAACGCGCAGTCACGGGCTATTGAAGAGCAGCTGATTAATTACCGGATTCCGTACCGGATTGTGGGCGGGGTGCGGTTTTATGAGCGTCGCGAGGTGAAGGATATTTTGGCGTACCTACGGGTGGCGCTGAATCCGTTCGACTCGATCAGTATCCGTCGTATTATCAACGTCCCGGCGCGCAATATCGGGCTGGCGACGGCGGAAAAGATCAAGCAGCTGGCGCAGCGCGAGGGGATTTTGTACTGGGAGGCGCTGCAGCGGTGCCACGAGGCGGATCTAGGGGCGAAGGCTCGGGCGAGTATTCAGGGGTTTGTGAAGATGATCGAGTATCTTCGCAAGTCGGCGGGGGCGAAGACGGTCAGCGAATTGGTGCAGGACGTGGTGGAAACGACGGGGTATCTGAACGAGCTGCAAAAAGAAGGCAACAAGGCCGAGTTCGAGATGCGTCGGGACAACCTGGGCGAATTGGTGACGGTGGCCAAGGAGTTCGAGGAGACGCAGGGCGAGCTTGGGGACAAGTCGCTGGCGATGTTTTTGGAGAATGTGGCGCTGGTGGCCGATATCGACACGTTGGACCCTGACGCCGACGCGATTACGCTGATGACGCTGCACTCGGCCAAGGGGCTGGAGTTCCCGACGGTGTTTTTGGTGGGGATGGAAGAAGGCATTTTTCCGCATCTACGCTCGATGGGCAACCAGCAGGAGATGGAGGAAGAGCGTCGTCTTTGCTATGTGGGAATTACGCGGGCGAAGCGTCAGCTTTATATGAGCTTTGCCAATTCGCGGATGATTTTCGGGAATGTGTCGCGCAATCCGGTGTCGCGGTTTGTGGCGGAGATCCCGATGTCGCTGTTTATCGCGCGCAGCTCGCGTCCGAAAACGGGCGCGGTGAGCGCTTACGCCGCGAATCTAACGGCGGTGGATGCGTCCACGGGGTCGAGCCGGTCGTTCGATACGAATTCCCCTGCCCCGCGCTGGAGCGATCTGGCGGGATCGTCGGCGGTGAAATCATCGCTGGGGATCGGCGGCGGGGCGGCGACAGCGACTGCACCAGCTTTGGGCTATAAGCTGGGTGACAAGGTGAAGCACGATAAGTTCGGCGTGGGCACGGTGGTGACCATGGCTCCGAACGGTGGGGATACGCAGGTGACGGTAGCGTTTCCGGAGCCAGTGGGGATTAAGAAGCTGATGGCTAGTTTCGCCAAACTGGATAAAGTGTAGGAGCGCTTTTTCGGAGACGCTCGGGCCGCTGGGCCTTTTTCGTAGAGCCCTTATCGCTGACGCGATGAGGGCTGTTTTGCAGGATTGACTGCGAGTAAGTATGGATTTACCAGGTGCACTCTATCTGCTAGATGGAACTACTCGCGAGCATGTGGAAGCGATTCTAATTGAAAATGTCGATGATCACCGACTTGAATTAGTAGACAGTAATTGGCAGTCGTTTTTGCAACCAATCATCGAAGCAAGGTGCGGCTATTTACGGCAACTGGAACAGTCATGGGTCGATTTCACCGATATGGCTTACCGGCGTTTGGCCTTGAACAGTGATTGGCTAGGTAACTTGCCGGAGAATCCACATTGGGTTTGGCGCAACAAAGGCTTCGGAATACATAGTCGCTCGTTTGCGGTAGAATGTCAGGGAAGCACACAAGGATTGATGTTCCTTCGCTTGGATAAAACAGCCCGATATTTACGCAAAGCGGGCCAGCCGCTAGTTTATATTGATTATTTGGGAACGGCCCCCTGGAACAACATCGGCCTTGTCGAACAGCCTCGGTTTCGAGGTACGGGTTTTCTTCTAGTAAGAGCGGCTGTTGTACTCAGTCTTAACATGGGCAAGGAAGGCATTATCGGCCTACATTCTCTGCCGGGTGCTGAAGATTTCTATGGAAACCACCAAAAATGTGGCCTTACTGACTTTGGTGTAGATCCTATCTACGAAAATCTTCGCTACTTTGAGATGGATCCTAGCAATGTGCAAGGATTTTTAAACCGTACTGCGTAGAGGTAACACAATGCCTGACAACGTTCCCAAAGGCTGGCTAGAATCGTTTGAAGATGATGACCCAGCGGGCTGGACAACTTTTCACGATAGGCAGATTCTGCAGACGCGCCAGGCAAAGCCGTATAACGGTGAGTTTTCTGTTCCAGAAGACGCAGAGCAGGCAGAACCTTTGCCTATCGCCCATAGCATTTCCACGGGAGCATCAGCAAACGCCCGCGACTAAATCAATACTCGGAGACGCTCGGGCCGCTGGGCCTTTTTTCGCGCGCCTCACTGCTGACGCAGTGAGGCGCTTTTTTGCGCCGGAGTTATCGCGGCTTGGCGGCGGGTTTGACTGAGAGCAGTTTGCCGTGGTCAACGGGGCAGGTGTAATGCAGCTTTTTGGCTTCGGCGGCGGTGACCTGATGATGGCAAGTAGTGCAGGCGTACATCGGTGCGGCGATGGATTTCGTGTGGAATGCGGGCCGGGCGAGCTTGGCTTGCGCGGCGATTGGGGGCAGAGCCGGGAGGGTGGCCAATGTCAGCAGTAGAACGAGTTGGGGTTTCATCAGTCATCCTTTTCGGGGTCACGGTCTAGCTTTATGGTAAACGATGTGTCAAGCAGATCGTCGGTCTTAGCCCTTTGTGGAGAAAATCACTAGGATGGGCTGCTGTTCAGATAGATTTGGGCTTGGGTGGTTTTCAGTTGCCAGACGGCGTTAGTGGAATAGGGGCGGAAGCCGAGGGAGTAATTGATGGCGAGCATCGGGGCGATGGAGTGGGCGTTGCCGGTGCGGATGAAGCGGGAGCCGGGCAGGGTTAAGGATTCGGGTGAGCATCGCGGATTTTATCCAGAGGCCGATGCCATGTCCCCGGAACTACGGGAAGACACCGGTGAGGCCTTGATGGATGATCGTGAGGAAATCGGGGCTCCAGGTGATTTCGGTGAGGCCGGCGAAGTAGCCGGTGGCGGGTTCGGCGCAATAAAGAACCCAGTGTCGCTCGCCTGCGGCGAAGAGCATTGTCTCGACCTGGCGCAATAAATTCGGGGTGACGCGGACATCTTCCATTCGCAGATTTTCACGGGGCACCGTATTGATAATCTCGTTGAGCTGGGCGATTTCGGCCAGGCTGCTCTCGGGGTAGGGACCATCCCAGACGCCGAGCGTGAAGCCTGGGTTCTTTAACTGGTACTCGTCAAGCCGTGATTGGAGAGTTCCTGGGTCGATACCGGCTAGCGTGAGTTGGCTGGTGCGCATTTCGAGTCCGCGCTCAGCTCCGAGCCGCTCGAGGAAACGCGCGGACGCCGGGATGAGGTCGGTGGCGTAGGTGACGAGCAGGGTTCGATTCTCACGTAGGGCGACGGCGACGATGCGTCGGAGCAGCTCGCGGCCAATGCCCCGGCGGCGGTACGCGGGTTCGACACGGATGTCGAACTGCGCGACGTGGGCGTTGGCACCGTCGTGATCGATGATTACGGCCGCGCTTGCGACGATTTCCTTGCCGCCAACATCTCGGGCGACCCAAGCGGTGACCTCGCGGGTGAGAGGGAGGTTGCGCAGCATTCCCGCCGTACGCTCAACCGGCTCCGGAGGATCGTCGGGACGGGATTCGGCGAAATAGCGGTTGAAGTGACTGTTGAGGGCGGCGTAGTCTTCGTCGCCTGCTCGGGCCAGATCGAAGGTTGTAATGTTCGGAGTAGGTTAAGGCATGACTTTACTTAGATGGTTTTGGGGGTTACTGGTTGCTTTATTTTTACGCTTGTCACGAAAAGGTTTAGGCGAAAGTGCCCTTGATGGCTTCGGCGGATGATGCCGGATGAGTTGCAACGGCGGGGTTGAGCATTCGCAGAGATGGGAGGGCGACGCTAAGATAGAGCGCGATGATGCCGGCGGGGCGAATCCAGGCGATGGGGAGGGTGGGATCGCGGCGGAGTAGGACATGCTGGATATTGTGGTCGCCTAGAGTGGCGGCGACCAGAAGAAGGGCGGCGGCGCGGATGAGAGCGATGGAATGGTCGCTGGAGCGCCAGTTTTGGAGAATGAGCGGAAAGAGCGGGAGGGCCAAGACGGCGTCGTAGGGGCGGTGGTAGGTAATGATAAGGGTTAGCAGGAGGACGGCGATCAGGGTTTCGCCGGGCCTGGCGCTCGGGCGCAGGATAAGGAGCGCGAGCAAGGGAGCGGCGAGCAGCAGATCGAGGATTGCGGAAACGGCGGCGAGATGGGCGGGCGCGGTGAAGAGGGCGGCGAGCGGCTGGAGATCGATGCGGGCGGCTTGGCCGCCGGTGTAGGGATCGTTGGCTCCGCCCGCGCCGAAGATGGCGTTGCCGGCGCGGTAGCCGTCTAGAACAGAATGAAGGCCGATATGGGCGATCAGGAGCAGGTTGAGCAGGGCGAAGGCGGCCAGAGCGGCGAAAACGGCGGCGCGGAGCGGTTTGTGTCCGGAAAGCATGAGCCATGCGGCGAGGGGAAGCGAGCAGGTGGCTTTTACCAGGCTGAGGAGGGAGAGAGTCAAGGCTGGCTTAGGGTCGAAAGCGGGAGCGGCGGCGCGGCGGCAGAGCGCCAGCAGGCAGGCGAGGATCGGCACGAGGGGCTGGCCGACGATGAGCGAGCGCCAGACGGGCGGAAAGCAGGTGGATAGGATCGATAGGACGATGAGAGCACGGCTGGACAGCTCCAGTTGCAGGAGGCGCGCCGAAAGGACGATTGTGACCGGGAGGCAGAACGCGGCGAGCGCAATGAGTGTCCAGTCGAAGGCGCGGGGCGGCAATAAGCTGAGCGGCAGAAAAGGCAGCAGAGAGGCCGGCAGGTTGGTCATCGGCTGCACACCGTGGTCGGCGGCTACGGTGGCGGGATCGACGATTTGCCCGATCCGCAGCATGTCAGCGCCGTTGTAGGGATTGCTTCCCGCTAGAAAAACGCGCGCGGCGATGTAGTAGGTTTCGCCGTCGATGCCGAAAAGGGGGTCATGGCGGCGCGACATGAGCGCGGCGACAGCTATGAGCAGCGCGAGGCCAAGCACGGCGATTAGTCGAGCGGGGGTTTTGGTGGAATTGCGGTTGGCGTTCATACTGTAATGTCCAGTGAAGCGCCGCATCGCGCCGGGGAGTTTTCCAGAATCGCTCTTTGGCCGCTGGGCCATTTTTGTTGGTGCCGGATTGCGCCAGCAATCCGGCACGGTTTATTGAAGCATGCTGATCTTGCTTAATTTTACGCTTTATTGCTGAGTTGTGCCAGATCATACGGCAATTTTGCCGTATGGACGGCGCTAGCCGGGGCCCGCGAATACCTGGCTGAAGAGGCGTTCCATGGATTCGCCGGCGAGTTCGGCGGCGGCTTCGCGGCCTTGGGATTTCAGGCCATCGTTGAAGACTTCCACGCCGACGAATTCGCGGTAGCCTAGCTTGGCGAGAGTGGTGAGAAAGGCGCGGAGGTTGATGACGCCGTCGCCGGGTAGGAGGCGCTGGTGGTCGAGCTGATCGGTCAGCGGGAGATTGGGCGCGTCGTTGATGTGCACGTGGACGATTTGCGCGGGAGTGAGGGCGGCTAGCTCGTCGATATCGGAGCCGGCGCAGAACCAGTGGAAGGAATCGAGCAGGAGGCCGACGTTTTTAGCGGGGGCGTCGATTTCGGCGATGAAGTCGAGGGTTTGCGGGAGGGTGTGGACGAACTCGTGCGCGCCCATGGCCTGGGGGCCTCGGCGGAGGGTTTCGGGGGCGACGTATTCGAGTCCGAGGTGGAGATCGTGGTCGGCGAGAATTTCGGCGATGCGGCGGAAGCGGGCGGCGCTGCGGGAGCGGAACTCGTCGGGGTCGTCGTCGATGGCGGGCGGGAGCCAGGTGCAGATTCGTCGGCAGCCGATCTGCTGGGCGGCTTTGGCCAGGTTCGGGAGGGAGGCGATGGTGCTCTGGAATGCTTGCTCGCCTTTCTCGCCGCCGCCGCGCCATTCGACGGAGAGGCCGCCGGACGCGGGGGCAATCTCAAATTGCTCGAATAAGGCGCGCCCCCTATCCTCGGATGAGTTTTGCATTTCATCGAGCACGGTATCGAGGTCGAGATCGACGGCGCTGAAGCCGGCGCGCTCGGCCAAGGCGACGTAGAGGCGCAGCTCCGGGGGCGCGCCGCCGATGGTAACCGGGGTGAGGGATGGGATCATGATTTTTGTCTTTGGCGAACCCTATCCGCCCCTTTGGACCACCTTCCCTAAAGAGAAGGAACGTTGACGGAGGGTTTTGTTTGCGGCATTGTGATATTGGGCGATGGGTAAGCGTCGATTAATGATAGCTTTGCTATTTTAGCCGAAGGTGTAGGATTCTATGCTCCAGTGGCGGTAGCTTTGGACTAGGACGAGGTGGAGGGGGACGACGGCGTGCTCGCAGGTGAGGGTGTAGTCGATGCGGCAGGTTTGTAGGCCGGCGACGGAGCGGGGCTCGGCGGCGGCGAGGGTGGCGTTGAATATGGAGCCGTTGTGAAGTTCTAATTGACTGATTTCCTGTTTGATCGCGAGTGGGGGGTGCAGGCGCTCGGCGCTGGGGGAGAGCTGCTTGGCGGCGTTCCAGTAGTCGCGGGCGACGAGATCGGAGGCGAATACCTGGGCCGTACGCTTGGCGAGATCGAGTGAGCGGGAAAGCGTGCGGCTAGCGCGATAGGAGAAGAATGTAATCGCGCAGGCGATGGCGAGAACGAGAGTGATGACGGCCACGACTCGTTTTCCCAGGTCAGCGTTTTGGACTTGACGCCGCTGCGCGGGCGAAGGCAGGTGCGACCGGAAGGGCGAGGCGGGAGATTGCGAGGCCGGCTGGAGGCTGCGGGGCTGGCGGACGAGTGGGCGGGAGGTGGGGCGTTTCATGATGATTCTAGAGAGAGTATATCGCTTCCGCCGGGCGTGTGGAGAGGCCGAACCCATCCGGCGCTCCGCGCCACCTTCTCTGTAAGGAAGGAAAAGTCTCCAGCCAAGCAGATAAGCGGCTCACATCCAGCGCTATCTTATATTTTCTTTCCAACGAGGAATGTGGCGCGGAGCGCCGGATAGGTTCGGCGAGGCGGAACAACTGCTTACTGTGAGGATAACTACGGGGTTCGGGCATCTTCGAGGATGTTGGCGAGGCGGCGGGAGTTGGCGATGACGGTGAGGCTGGAGGCGAGCATGGCGGCGGCGGCCCAGAGGGGGGTGATGAGGCCGAGGATAGCTAAGGGAATGCAAACGACGTTGTAGCCGAGCGCCCAGAAGAGGTTTTGGCGGATGACGCGGGTGGTAGCGCGGGCGATTTGGGTGAGGTCGAGGAGGCGCTCGATGCGGCTGCCGACGAGGGTAATGCCGGCGGCTCGTCCGGCTAGGGACGCGCCGGAGGCCATGGCGATGCCGATGTCGGCGCGGGCGAGCGCGGGGGCATCGTTGATGCCGTCGCCGAGAAACGCGACCGTCGCGTCGGGATGGGTGAAGCGGAGGGTTTGCCGGCGCTGGTCGATGAGGGCGGATTTGCCTTCGGGGAGGATGCCGCCCTGGTAGTGGTCAATCGCGAGATGGCGGGCGACAGTTTGGACGGTTGCCGGGGAATCGCCGCTGATGATTTCGGTGGCGATATTTGATTGGGCGAGAGCGGCGACTAAATCGGCAGCGTGGAGGCGGAGGGTGTCGCCTAGGGAGATCAGGGCTTGGGCTTGGGGCGGGTCGAGCTCGCCGCACACGACTACGGTTTGGCCTTGGGCGGCTTGGAGGGCGGCGGATTCGGCGAGATCGGGCGGGAGAACCGCGCCGGATTGCTCGGCGAAGCGGGGGCTGCCGACGAAAATTAGGCGCTCCCCTACCCTGCCGGTGACACCCAGGCCTTGGATGCGTTGGAAATCGGTGACGGCTGGAGCGGAGTGGGCTGCGGCGGAAGAAGTTGTGATCTCCGTGTAAGTTTGGATGGCTCGGGCGATGGGGTGCTCGGCTTGGCGCTCCAGGGCGGCGTAGTCGGCGAGGTTGAAGTTATCGGGCTGGACGGTTTGGACTTGGAATCGGCCTTCGGTGAGGGTGCCGGTTTTGTCGAAGATGACGGATTTCAGGCGGGCGGCGGCGAGCAGGGATTCGGGGTCGGAGATTAAGATGCCTCTACGGGCGGCGGCGGCGACTGCGGCGAGCAGGGCCATAGGAGTGGCGATGCCTAGAGCGCAGGGACAGGCGATGACTAGAACAGCGACGGCGCGGGTCATTGCGGTGGCGAAGCTGTGATGGCCGGGAGGGGCGAAGTAGACTGTCAGGCCGGAGACAGCGGCCAGGGCTAGAACGAGGGGAACGAAGATGCGGCTGATGCGGTCGGCGGTTTCCTCGGAGCGGGTTTTGCGGTGGAGAAACTCTTGGACGAGCGCGGCGATTTGGTGAAGAGCGGTCCCGGCGGGAGCGTTGGAATCGATTTCAGCGGCGGTAGAGCTGGGAGCACGGGTGACGCGGATGTCCAGGGAGCCATCGGTGAGGGCGGAGCCGCCGAGAACGGGGTCGCCGGGGCGTTTGGCGATGGGGCGAGATTCGCCGGTGAGTAGGCTTTCGTCGACGCTGCCCGCGCCGCGCTCGATTTCTCCGTCGGCGGCGATGGTTTCTCCGGCACGGACTCGGAGGATGTCGCCTTCGGCGATTTTTGATGAAGCGACCATTTGCTCGCGTCCATCGGGGGTGATTAAGACGGCTTTGCGGGGCATCAGGCCTTGGAGGAGGGAGACGGCGTCGGCGGCGGAGGCTCGGATGTTGGACTCGATGTATTTGCCGGTCATGACCAGGGCGAGGAGCATGTCGGCGGTGTCGAAATAAGAGCGTCCGGAGCCCTGCGCGGTTTCGTAGAGGGAGTAAAGAAGGGCTACGCCCGCGCCGATGCTGATGAGGGTTTCCATCCCGACCGCGCCGCGTCTGGCGGCCTGGTAGGCGCGGTGGAAAATGCTGGGCCAGGCGGCGATGACGACGGGGACGGAGAAACCGAGCAGGAGCCAGGAGATGAACTGTTGGGCGAAGTGGCCCATGCCTTCAAACTGGCCGGAGTAGAGGGCGGGCGTGACCATCATCACGTCCATGGCGAAGAATACGGCGATGCCGACGCGGATGAGTTCGAGGCGACGGCGCTGTTTCCGCGCTTTGGTGAGGGCGGCGGCTTCGTCCAGGGTTTCGCCGCCGGCTTCGGCTTCGTCGGCGGCGTAGCCAAGGGAGCATATGGTGGAGCGGAGCTGCTCCACGCCGAGGCGGGCGGGCTTGTAGGCGATGCGGGCGGAATCGGTGGCGAAGGAGACGCTGGCGGAGACGACGCCGCGCTTGCGGCGGAGGGTTTCGGCGATGAGCCAGGCGCAGGACGAGCACCACATACCGTCGAGGCGGAGGGTGCATTCGCGGATATCGTCGATGGCGCCGTACTCGTCGGCGGGGGTGGCTTCGACGGGATTGGAGTCGATGGCTCCGTCGCCAGGGCGGGCAGGTGGAGAGAGAGATGGTTCGCTGGGGCGGGCGACCAGGCCGAGCTGGGCGGCTTGCCGGTAGAGATCGGAGTCGCGGGGGTCTTGGCCGGGGGCGAGTTGGCCGCTTTCTTCGAGGATGCGCCAGACGTTGCGGCAGCCGTTGCAGCAGAAGAGGATGGGGGCGGCTTCGGGAGTGGGCGAGTCGAGCGTGACGGGGGCGCGGGCTGGTAGGCCGCAGAGGGCGCAGGTTTGGGTCAGTGTTGAGCTGGGAGCGATGGGAGGCATGGGGTGAGACCGTTGTTAGTATAACGGTTTTGGGGCGGGGATGGTTTCGGAACCCATCCGGCGCTTTGCGCCACCTTCCCGGTCGGGAAGGAAATATAAGATAGCGCTGCTGACTAGTCGCTGTCTTGATCCAAGTTTAGACTATTTCTTTTCTTTGAAGGATTTAAGAAAGGCCGTT